>JACPBZ010000012.1:7130-15371 GCA_016180105.1 Candidatus Woesearchaeota archaeon
ACCATCAGAAAAAAACTTCGGATAATACGCGGGAGAAAACAAGAGAAGCGACATAACAGCGTGCACTGCCGCCAGGCCAAAGCCCAGAAGCCCCAAGTACTTCCTTGCCGGAAGAAGAGGCACGAACACCCTTGGCAGGAATCTCGCGAGGGGACCAAATTCGTAAGACATCGCTATGAGAAAGACAGCGGCCAAAGACACGGCCTTGTTCAAGATGTAGAGTGGAAAATCGTCCCAGGGCACTCCCTTAATGACGTGATACCTGACCACGGCGTAAGCCAGGGCAGCAATAAACGCAACAAGCGAAATGACCGCAACTTGCCTGAAGCCGGAAGTTTCGCCACTCTTTTTATCAACCTTGCTTGCAGTCGTTTTCACAATAATCACACCTCTTGACAGGGCAAATGAAAAACCCGCTTTTTAAACTTAATGCAATCCCAGCATCCAAACTCATTTTTTCAATTGCTTCCTGACAAAATACGCCAAAACGGCAACAAACGCAGCAAGAAGAATCCCGGCAACAAGGCTGTAGCGACCGGCATTTTCAAGCACGGCGCCGCTGAGAAGCTCAGACAAGCCCGTAGTCCTCACAGAATACCCGTGAGTGATGAATGCAAAGGCAGCAATGATCACAAATATCTCTGCAACAGCGATGACTTTGCGCAAATTGGAACTCTTCACAAGCTTCACAACGGCAAACTTGTGAACCACTGCAGCTGCTATTGCCAAAATGCCAATGAGAAACACGAACCCTAGCAAGTCAGCAGCAGTTATTGCAGTCGTGCCCTGGTTAACCATAAAAAACACGCCCATAAAAACGAGCAGGAGGCCTGAAATGAGGCTCGTGCTGCTAAGAACAAGCTCCCTCGTGCCAACCCTTAACTTGATGAGGAAGCCCTGGATGAGCTTGCTGCGCGAAAAGTCAAACCTGTCGTAAAGGAAGGCAGCGGCAAACAATGGCACTGCAAGGCCAAGCGCATAAAAAAAGAGCAGCACGGCAGCATATGCGTAATTGTGCAAAACCGCAGCCATAATGAAAATCCCGGCAATCACAGGCCCAATGCAGGCAGACCAGCCAATTGCGAAAACTCCGCCAAACACGAAAGTGCCCAGGAAGCTTACTGGCAGCCTTTGCCTGAACCTCATAAATGAAAAGCCCTTGCTGAATATTGTCAAGACGCCAAGAAAAACCAGCACCTGGCCTGCAGCCTGAACAAAAGTCGAAATATCCCTTTGGAACGTTGCAAAGGAAATCTTCCCAAAAGAAGTCAGGACAATGCCAATCGTGACAAAGCTAATGGAAAAGCCGGCAAAAAACACAAGTGTTGAGAGAGTAACGTTTCTCTTGCTCCTGGCAACGTTAGCAAGGAAAGCCGGGAAAAGGGCAACAGTGCAGGGCGCAAGGAAGCTCAATACGCCTCCAAGAAAGGCTATCAGGAACGAAACGTTGCGCAAGGTTGAATCTGCGATTTGCTCGTTGTAATCCTGAACTTTCTGCAAGGTGCGTAGCTGCTTTTCAATGCCCCCATCCTGTGCTTCAGCCTGCTGTGCAACGACAAAAGAATTCAAGAAAAGGATTAGCAGCAAAGGTACAACAAGCTTAATCAAAGCACCTGCCATTTTTACTCAAACACGATTTTTATTTCATCACCGTCTTTGGGCATATAGTGCTCAAACTCGGTGCTTTCAACGCCATTGATGGACATCTTAACCGCACCGTCAGGGCCACTGCAACTGTCGAGAATGCACTCGCTATTAAACTTCTTCTTCCAGACCTTCTCAAAAAAATAGCCCAGCTGCATATTGTCAACGGTTGGGAACTGAACCTCCCAGTGAAGAATATTGTCAGTATCGTGGGTGTGGACAGGCTTATGAACAGAGCCTTCAAGCCCAAGGTTCGCTGGGATGGTCACGGGCTTGCCCTTAATCAGTATGGTGACGTGCGGGTGCCAGTGTATTGCGCCTTTCGGGATTTTCGCTGCAAAGGCCTTTTCATCAAAACCGCCGCTATCCCCGCCAATGACAGGCTTCTCGGCGCCATCGCCTTTGCCGGCAAAGGCAAAGTATGCGCCAGCAACAAGGAGCAAAACCACCGCAGCAACAATAATTTTCTTCGAAACTTTTCGCTTCGCCTTAATTGCCGCTGCCGGATGCTGAACGTGCTTGGATTGCCTGTGCTGTTCAAGTGCTTCGCCAGCATCAAACGCTTTTCCGCACGCAGAGCAAGTGTGAGCCATATTCAATCAGTAAAAAGCTGCGCTTTAAATGGTTTGCCCTAGCAAGTGCCAGCGCCACCAACGCAGGAGTACTCCTCACCCTCAACCGCTTCAATTACCTCAACAGTCTCATTATTGACAGACCTTTGGGGAACAACGCACTCATTCCTGATTATGTAGCGCTTGCCATCAATCGGGTAGCCGCGCTCAGACCACTCACACCAGCCAATCCTAAGCTCCTTGAGATTAGTGACGCCGTGCCTTGCAAGAAGGGCAGCTGAATTCGGCCCAAGTCCGCACTCGTGGCTCCAGCAGTAAATCACGATATCCTTGTCCCGGGGCAGCTCCTTGTAGCGGGAAGGAATCTCGGAAATTGGCATCGAAATGGCTCCCTTGACGTGGCCGAGGTCATACGCAGGCCTGTCCCTGACGTCAAGAACAACAAAGTCATCAGCATTTGCCTCCATCCTGTGAAGCAGGGTATAAGACGAAATCTCAGTCATCGGGACTGAAACATACTTATCGTAGGCAATATCGCTGCCATCCAGCTCCTGCTGCAGCAAGGAACCAACGAAGCCACCAAGCACTGCCAAGACAACAACGACTAAAATCCTCTTATCCATCTTCATATCACCCCAAGGCTGAATCTATTGCGCTTGCAAAAACAGAATAAGGCTGCGCTCCCTTAACCGGCTTCCCATTGATGAAAAACATAGGCGTGGAACCCACTCCAGCTGCAGTGCCTGCGGCAGCATCACTCCTGACCCTCACTCCCATCACCCCAGAATCAAGGCAGGCGTCAAACTTCTCCCTATCAAGGCCGACATCAGACGCATAGCCCTTAAGCGCGCTCTTGTGCAGCGCATTCTGGTGCTCAAACAGCTCATTATGGTATTCCCAAAACTTGCCCTGGTCTGCAGCGCACTCGCTTGCCTCGGCCGCAGCCATGGCATACTGGTGCGATGGAATCGGGAAATGCCTGTAAACAAACTTCGCCTTTCCAGCATCAACATACTGACGCATAATACTTGACTCGGTCTCATCATAGAACCTCTTGCAGAACGGGCACTGGAAATCGCTATACTCAACGATCGTCACAGTAGCATTTTCAACGCCCAAAACGTGATCACCATCATCGGTCAACACAAGATATTTTGAGGATGGAGACACAGCCTTGTAAAAACCGAATACGAGCAGCAAGACCACGAGAGCCGCAAGCACAAGCTTGACTGGAAACTTCCCCTTTTTCACCTGCGCAACAGGATGCTGAACGTGCTTGGATTGCCTGTGCTGCCCAAGGCTTTCGAGATTGCCAAATTCCTTGCCGCAATCGCCACAGAGATGCTTAGAGCTTTCCATAGCCAAACATCATCCCATCTCGCCATTGAATGCAATTATCTTATCCTTGGCAGAATTAAGATGCGTGAAAGTCCCCTGGGCGCTTGCAGCATAACAGTCTGCCAGCTTTTCCTCATCACTCACCGAGCTGGCACCCCCAAAATTCGAAATGGCTGACACAGGGGAAAGAACCCTGGCGAGATGCTCCGAGAGCTTCAATATGGAGGCCCTGCTCCGGAGATGGGCAATTTCGTGAAGCAGGACAGCCTCAACCTCCTTGCCTCCCAGGATGTCAAAAAGCCCTGCAGAAAGGAAAATCCTCGGAGTGAAAATTGAAAATGAGAAAGCAACTGGCGATGCTGTGTCCAGGATGTAAAGTTTTGGCTGCTTCTGAAGCCCATAGTGCCTTTGGACAAACCTGCTCCACCTACCATTGTCCACGCGGGCCTTTCCCGTAAGCCTTCTCACAAAAACCAGCGGAGCGGCGGCAAGGGCAATTATCGTGGTCACCAGGCCAGTCAAAACAAGCAACGTTGTGATGGCCTTTGCCTGGTCACAACCGCTGAAGTAGGACTGGCAACCCCTGAAAAACGCAAAGAAAAGGAAAGGAAACACAAATGCAAAAACGTGAACATAGAGCAAGGCAAGCCTCTTCCTGGTATCGAGCGCCTTAAGCCTCCTGAACATAACGAACGCAGCAATCGCAACAATGAATGAAAAGACAACTATCCCGGACTTAACCGGGCTCATAAAAAACGCCAAGTTGCATTCAGTGCACATTCAAGTCTCCCCCTTACCGAAACTCTCAACATCTCCTATTTATTTCTTGTTCTTCACGAATCTCTCATTGAAATAGCTTATGGCAACATTGCCAAAGCGGTCAATCAGCTTGTTGACAGCGTCCTCAACAACAGACTGCTCAAACTGGCCCTTGTCCTTCTTGGGAAAGTAAATGTAGCGCAACCCGCCCCTGCCGGCTTCAATGCGCCTGTCCACGATGCCCCTTTCGAAAAGCCTGTCCAGGATAACAGCCACGCTCGTAAGGGCAAACTTTTTCTTCCCTTTCCTGAGAAGCTGGTAAATATCCCTGACCCTGAGCTCCTTGCCCGGCCAAAGCTGGTCAAGAACGTCCTTCTCAAGGGGACTGAGAACATCAAAATTGCCGTTGCCATTTAGCTTTTTCATTGAACTTCGGCCAAAAAGGGCTGCGAACAACTATAAATACTTTTCTAAACTTGTAAAGCTTTACATCCGTAAACTTTAAATAGGAGGCATCGCAATGGCCAACAGGATGAACGCTCACAACAAGGGAAAAAACAAGACAAGCCTGCTGCTTCTGGCATTGGCCGTGTCAGTGCTCCTGCTCGTGAACCAGTGGCAAATCCTCTCAGTGTCAAGCGCGCTTGGAGGCGGAAGCCAATCAAAAGGAACAAAACTCAGCGTCAAGCTGTCAGGCGACACAGTGCAGGACGCAATAAAAGCAGTCATACCAACAGGGACGCCGGAATATGGCGCTGAGCTGGGAGTAAGCTTCGATGACCCGGTAAACAGCCTTAACGTGCTGGCAAAGCTTGACAGGCAGGTGCCAACCAACTCCTTGGCTGAAGACGAAAAGACGAGATTCGTAAATGTTGGAACCAAGATCAGCTGCGAATTCTGCTGCGGCGCTGCTGCGGTCATTGACGGTAGCGGAAGAGATGCGTGCGGGTGCTCCCACGCGGCATCATTCAGAGGACTCTCAAAATACCTGATAAAGAACCACCCAACCGAGTGGACAGATGACCAAATACTGCTTGAACTCACGAAGTGGAAAGCACTCTACTATCCAAAAAACATGGTCGAAAAGGCCGTTGCTGCCCTGGAGAACGGCCTTGAGCTGACTCCGGAAGTGCTCAATGACCGGGACTTACTGAAGAAAATATCAGTCGGCGACACGACAAGCATAGGCGAACTGCCAACAATGGTTGGCGGATGCTGATTAAACTTTAATCGTGAGGTGGATGAAAAATGACTGACTTGGGAAAAATTTTGCCAATCGTTTTGGTAGCACTTGTGCTGATTTCGGCAGTGCAGGCATTCCAGCTGAACTCGCTCAAGGAAAAACTTGAATCCGGAAAAGTTTCCGTAAGCTCAGGCTCAAAAAGCCCCGTGAGCAGCGGAAGCACAGGCGGAGCAGTAGCGGGCTCAGGCTCCGGAGCTAGTTCGAGCATCGCAGACCTCCCAACAATGGTTGGCGGATGCTGAGCTCTTGATTTTGTAAAAAAAAAGGTGCATCAATAACGGCAGCAAAAAAACACAAACAAGCGGAAGCCGAACGCCACGTGACAAAGCACAAACCCGTTGCTGAACACGCTGCAGCGGCCCCAACCCATCACGAAAAGCCAAAAGAAATCAAAATCTCAATCCCGGAAATCAAGGGGTTTAATCTTGAAGCATTGACCACCGCAGCAGCCATCCTGCTGGCAATAATAGTCACCCTGCAAGCAGTCCAGACATTCAACCTGTCAAGGCAAGCAGACGAGCTCACTGACAAGGCCGCAGAGGCAGCCAGGCTGCCAGCCATTGAAGTTACCACAATAGACGCGGAATGCGCACAATGCACGCCTGTTGCCGGCATAATGGCCGCGATTGAAAGCAGCAGGGCAAACGTAACAAGGACTGTGGCCCTGTCGCGCAGCGACCCAGAGGCAGCAGCGCTGATAACAAAATACAAAATAGCAAGGCTTCCCACAGCCATAGTAACAGGAGAAACCGCGAAGGTAAGCATTGCGGGCTTCACGGCAGCAGAAGACGCCCTTGTTTACGCCCAGGCGCAGCCCCCATATTTTGACACCCAAACAGAAGCAGTGAAAGGCGTAGTCAGCCTAACCTACATCAACGTGTCAAGCTGCAATAAGTGCTCAGACCTGATGCCCTTTGTAAGACAGTTGACATCCCAGGTGAGGGTTGGAGACTTCAAGACCGTTGACAAGGACAGCCAGGAAGGCCAGCGGCTGGTGAACGAGTTCTCAATGGCAAGGCTGCCGGGAATACTAGTATCAAAGGACATTAACGAGTATGAACTAGGCGCCCGGCTTGCCCAAGCAGGAACTGCCAAGAAAGACGGCACACTCGCACTTGGAGCAACAGCGCCATACCTGAACGTGTCAACAGGCAAGATATCAGGAGTAACACAGGTCACACTGCTCAACGACAGCACGTGCCCAGAATGCTATGATGTCACGATGCACGTTCCAATAATAGAAGACAGGTTCGGAGTCTACACAGAATCCACAAGGACAGTTGATGTCGCAAGCGCAGAAGGAAAGCAGCTGGCATCGAAGTACAGCATAGTCGCAGTGCCCACAATAATAATAACAGGCGATGCTGCCGCTTACGATAGCCTTAACGCCATTTGGCCCACAGTAGGCACAGTCGAGAAGGACGGCACTTACGTGTTCAGGACAATGAGCCAGATATCGGGCAGCGTCTACAAGAACCTCACTAGCGGAAAGGTTGAATCACGATAATTAAACAGCTTAGGCTTACTCCTCAAACCTTCCCTTTACCTTGTACTGGTCAGAAGTCAGGACATCCTTAAGCTCGCGCTCGTAGTCAGTCAACTTGCTTTCCCTTGAGCTTGAAAGCCACCTGTAAGCAACATAGGCTGCTATGCCGACGACAGCCCAAATCCCCACTTTCGAAAGAATTTCAAGCATTTCTACCACATCAAATCCCTGGACGCAACAGCTATTTAAAACTTGCCCCTTTATCGCAACAGGATTATTACAACCTCTTACGCCACTCACCTAACGCATACGACCTGGCGCATCCCAATATCCACTTCAGTTGCGAAAAGCTTAACTACCCTTGCACCACCAGTCAAAGCCAAAAAGGGAGATTCGCGTGGCAAAAAGAAGAAAGAAACAGGCTGAAACCGGCAAGAACAAGAAGCTTGACGAATTCCTGAAAGCACTAAAAATTGAAGGGGAAAAAAGGGACAAGATAGTCTCATTCGTTGAAGACCTCACTTTCAAGCAACTAAAAGGCCTGAGCACGGGCGTGAAAGAGGACGGCGAGAAAAAACCCAAGCTGCGCCTCAGGATGCCCTGGATGAAATAGTCAAGCCAAGTCCCTGTGAGTCTCATACATAAACGCGGCGTGCTGGTTGTGCCTCTTCAGCTCCTTCGCGATTAGCTTTGCTATTTCCTTCGAGGCAATCGACCTCCTGCCGCGGACGTGCCGCGTCACTGACTTCGCGACAGTTGAGGCAATCCTCTCGCAGCCTCGCTCATTCATCAGCACAACATAACAGGCAGCGTAAGCAGAGCCGTAAACCTTCTTCTCATCATAGCCCTCACACACGCTGCTGCCCCGCTTGACAATGCAGTGCACACTTTCCCTGTGGCCGTGCCCCGCCCTTTCTGGCTTCAGCGAAGCCTTCATCTTTGCCTTGTGTATAGCCATCTTCATTCTTTCACCCAAAGTTTATAGTCCCATTAGCTATGAGCATAAGCAGCCAGCCCATCGCAACCAGCAGCAGGCCGATAAGGAGGCGCATCCCCCCGCGACTTTCCTGCTTCCACTTCTTAACCTCGTGAAGCTTCTTGCCCATTGCAACCATTGCCAGTATGACAATCAGCGGGGACACAAAGATAATGTTGTAAAGCACAAGCAGCAGGAAGGCCGAAAAGTCAAAGTATTGCGA
>JACPBZ010000005.1 GCA_016180105.1 Candidatus Woesearchaeota archaeon
GTGAGGAATGCATTTTTTAAAATCGCCGCTGAAGTAGAGGTCATCTCCCATAAGGGCGAGAAACTTTTTTTCGCCGGCCAGGAATTTCTCAGCCTGCAAGAGCGCGTGTCCTGTTCCGAGCTGCTCTGTCTGGAATGCGTAGGCCAGCTTTATCTTGCCGTAGTGGTTGCCGAACTTTGTCATTACCTCTTCGCTGCCGAAGCCTACGACGATTACCGCTTCGTCAATTAGCTTCGTTTGTTGAAGCTGCTGCAAATTATATTCGAGAATTGTCAAGTTTGCTACAGTCAGCATTACCTTTGACCTGTTGACTGTCAGTGGGTGCAGCCTTGTTGACTTGCCTGCCGCGAGTATTACTGCCTTCATTTTGCCAGCTCCATTATTGCGGCCGCGACCTTGTCGCTGTCATACACAACTTGGCCGCTTTCTTTCAGCAGGTCCTTGCCAATGAACTTTGCCGCATTTAAGCCTTTGCCAATCCTGACAGGCTCAAGCTGTGCTGGCTCCTCTTTTTTATGGGCTTCGAGTCGTTTTGCGTCAGGCAGTTTGGTGTTGTACAGGACATAGTCCAGCTTGCCTGCGTATTTTTCCGCTTCTGCCGCGAAATCCTCGACTGTGAACCCTTGTGTTTCGCCAAGCTTTGTCATGGCGTTGCAAACAAGGATTTTTTTTGCTTTGCTGGCTTTTATGGCTCCGGTTATGCCTTGCGGGAGGAAGCAGGGCAGTGATGACGAGTAAAGGTCTCCTGGGCCTATTGCTATGATGTCAGCCTCTTTTATTGCACTTACTGCTTGTGGGTAAGCTGTTGCTTCCGGTTTTACGAATATTCTCTTGATTTTCAGGCTTGGATTGTGCTTTCTGGGCACGTCAATTTCGTCCTCGCCTTCAATTGTCTGGCCGTTTTCAAGCTCTGCGTAAACATTTATCTTGTCTGTTGTTGCCGGCAGGCATCTTCCGTGGACTTCAAGGAAGTCGTGTGCTATTTCCAGGACTTTTCCATAGTCCCGTAATGAGTTCTCAAGCCCTGCGAGGAAGGCGTTGCCGAAGCTATGCCCCCTGTGGCCCTGGTCAAAGACCTCGTGCCCGAACCTGAATGCGAACAGGTCTTTTTTCCATTGGGGAGCTCTTGACAATGCCAGCAGATGCCTTCTTATGTCTCCAGGCGGCAGCACGTTGAAGTCCTTCCTGAACTGGCCGGTAGAGCCGCCATTGTCAACCATCGAGGTTACTGTTGTTATTTCCACTGGAAGCTTCGTCAGGCCTGCAAGGAGTGCCTTTGGCATGGCGTTCCCCCCTCCGAATGCGACCAGTTTCAATGTCACTCTTTCACCTTATCCAGCACTGCCTTGACTATTGCCTTGTTCCCGGCGATTATGCCGTTTTCCGTGAATGGCGTCCATTCTTTTCCGTTTATGTCCAGGGCCAATCCTCCTGCCTCTCTCACTAAGAGGGTTGACGCGGCATAGTCCCACGATTTGCTGCCGTAGTGAATGTAGCACTCTGCGTTGCCAGCGGCAACTTCGCACGTCTCTAGCGCGCCGCTTCCCTTGTGCCGTATGCTTTTGGCTTCTGTCAGTTTTGAAAGGGTGTTTATCATTTTTTTTCTTCTGTCTGTATGGTAGCCGAAATCGCAGTAAATGTATGATTCCGTGAGGGCGCTAATGCCCGAGACTTTTAGGCGCTTGCCATTGAGGTATGCGCCGTTTCCTGCTGTCGCTGTCCACAATTCATTGTTGAGCGGGTCGTATATTGCACCCACAAGAAGGTCATTGCCTTTTGCCAGGGCTATTGAAACGCAAAAGTATCTTCCTTTTCTGCTGTAGTTCGTGGTGCCGTCAAGCGGGTCAACGTACCAGGTGAGGCCGTTGCCTTTTACTGGCTCGCTTTCCTCGCTTACTATGCCGTATTCTGGGAATTCCTTGAGAAGTTTTTTCGTTATGGCCGCATCGCATTCCTTGTCGGCATTGGTGACTATGCTCCTGATATTGTTATTCTTGAAGTCTATCTGGAGCTCTGACTTATAGTGCCTTAAAAGTATGTTGCCCGCTTCTTTTGCTGCGGCAATTGCTACGTCCAGGGCCTTGTTTAGGAACCCTTCAGTTTCCAATTTGCCAGCGGCTTCCCTGTCCAGCAGGATTTCTGTTTTCTCCATGGCATTCCAAAGGAAGGTGATGGGCCATTGCTTATCGAACTTTCTGGCAGAAAGAAGCCTTTGGGTGATTTTGGCCTTGCCCTCTCCGAAAGCTATGAAAATGAGTTTTCTTGACTTTAGAATCGTGGATAATCCGATGGAAACCCCGAATCTTGGGACATTGTTAATATCATTGTCAAATTCTTTTTTCATTTTTTCAAAATTATATTCAATCACAGTCTTTGGAAGTGCAAGAACCCTTGTTCCCAAGCTTAGGGGCGTGCCAGGGCCGTTCTGTGCAACGTGGCCGTCGTGTGCGCCTGTCGCAATTATGAAAATGTCCACTCCGCCAAGGCTGTCAATCAATGACTCGAACCCTTGGGGGTCATTTGGGTCTGGAAAATGCGTGTTTTTGCGAAACTGAGCAGCCTGCTTTGAAGGGAGCTTTTTCAGGAGGTCTTTTTCCCAATGGTAGCGGCCTGACACTGGCCAATTGAGGTCAACGAAGGAGTATGTTGAACCTGACTTAACAACATATTCGTCCATCATGACTGCGTGAAAGTTTGCAAGGTCTATCTGCTCGTCTTTGACAATTTTGGCAAAAGCATCAAGAATGGGAACTGGCGTGGTTCCCCAGGGAATTCCCAAGACTAGTTTGCCTTTCTGCTTATATTCAGCGATGATTTTTTCAGCTGCCGCCTTTCCAAGCTCTTCGGGATTATCGAAGACTCTTATTTTTGGAGAGGTAAAAACCATTTTCTTCAGCCAAACCTTATTTTATCTGCTGGCCGAGCTTTGCCCAGTCGTCGAGGAATTGCTTCAGGCCTGCGTCAGTCAATGGGTGCCTGTAAAGCTGCTCTATTACCTTGAAGGGGATTGTGGCTATGTCCGCGCCTATCATTGCGGCTTGCTTCACGTGCACCGGGTTTCTTATGCTTGCGACAAGGATTTTAGTCTCGAACTCATAGTTGTCGTATATTTCCCTTATTTCCTCAACAAGTTCAATGCCGTCGTGGCCCGCGTCATCAAGCCTTCCTATGAATGGGCTTATGATGTATGCGCCTGCTTTTGCCGCCAGCAAAGCCTGGTTTGCGGAGAAGCATAGCGTGACGTTGGTCCTTATGCCTTCTGCCTTGAGCGTTTTCACTGCCTTCAGGCCATCAGGTGTCAATGGGACTTTCACGACAACATTTTTGTGGATTTTGGCTAGTATCCTTCCTTCGTGAAGTATGTCTTCGTATTTTGTAGCCACTACTTCTGCAGAAATGTCGCCGTGGACTATCTCGCATATCTCCTTCACTATTGCCTTGAAGTCCTTGCCCTTGTCCTTTTCCTTCGCGACAAGGCTCGGGTTTGTCGTGACCCCATCAAGTATTCCCCAGTCATTTGCCTGCCTTATCTCATCAATGTTCGCTGTGTCAATGAATATTTTCATTTTCTTTCCCCCCCTTCATTGGATTTAATTGCGCTGGTGGCTGTTTTTATTGTTTGTGCTCAGCAGTTCGAGGTTCGCGTTCATCAGTTCTGAAAGGCTGCTCACAGTCGTGTTTGCAATTGAAAGGTCGTGGTTCCTCGTCGAATCTGTTTTTAGTGCGACACAGGCCATTCCGGCAGATTTGGCCGCGGTTATGCCTGGCTTGGAATCCTCGATTACGAGGCATTCTGCTGGCTGAAGGCCAAGCTTCCTTGCAGCGAGGAGGAAAACATCCGGGGCTGGCTTTCCGTTTGTCACGTCCTCGCACGAGACTATGTGGTTGAAATAGTTGCTTATCTTGAGCTTGGCAACGACGGCATCAATCACTTTCCTGTATTGGCCTGATGCAATGGCTAGTTTGTAGCCCTTTTTGCTGAGCAGCCCAAGTAGTGGAATTAGTCCCTCGCTTGGCTCAATGCCGTCCTGTTCAATCATCCTTATCACAGTGTTGGTCTTTTCTTCGGCAAGCCACTGCGCGGCTTCAGGGATTTTGAACGTCTCCTTGAACAGTTCCCAGCTTTTCAGGGTGGACACGCCAATGAGCTCAGAATTCTCTTTTTCGGAAACGTGCGCCCCGTATCTTGCAAGCACGGCGTTGTCGGCCTTGGCGTGCAGCGGCTCTATGTCTGCTATGACGCCGTCGTGGTCAAAGATGATTCCCTTTATCATTTCACTGTCACGCTTTTTGCGAGGTTCCTGGGGTAGTCTGGGTCCCTTCCCAGGAGCAAGGCTATGTTGTACGCGAGTATCTGCACAGGGATAATGTTGACGATTGGCGATGCATTTCCGGCGTCAGGCACTTTCACCCAAAAGTCAAACACCTCGTCGTTTTCAGGTGAAATCCCTATTATGAAGCCGCCGCGGGCCTTGACTTCTGATGCGTTGTTCAGGATGTCCTGTTTCGCATCATCGTTTGCCACGAGGACTATGCACGGTGTGTCCGGGCCAACCAGGGCCAGAGGCCCGTGCTTTAGCTCACCGCCCGCAAAGCCCTGGGCGTGGATGTTGCAAGTCTCTTGCAGCTTTATTGCGGCTTCCAGTGCTATTGGGTAGTTCAGGCCCCTTCCGATGATGAAGATGTCTTTCTTGTCCTGAAGTATGAGGGCCAGCCTTTTCAGGTGTTCTTCATATCTTGGGTTTAGCATATCGTTGACTGAGCTTGCGGCATTCATTAGCAGTAGTTTCCCTTCCTGCAGCCGTCCGGCTGCCGCGTAAGCAAGGAGGCTTAGGACTGCGAGCTGCGCCGTGGTTGCTTTCGTGCTGACAACTGCCCTTTCGGCACCGGCGTTTGTGATGAAGAAGTCATCGCTTACTCTCATCATCGTAGAGCCAAAGACATTGAGAAGCGAGACTATTTTTGCGCTCTTTGATTTCGCAATCTCTATGGCTTCGAGCACGTCTGCTGTCTCCCCGCTTTGCGAGACTGCAACTACGAGTGTTTTAGGTGTCAGGTAATGCTGGTAGCCTGAAAATTCGGATGCGACCACGGAGTTCACGTGCTTCTTTGCGATTTTTGAGAAAAGGTATTCCCCGGTCATGCAGACCTTTCCGGCAGTTCCGCACCCCACTAGGAAGGTGCCGAATGCCCCCTTGATTGCGTCGGCGACATCTTGTATTTTCTCATCGTCCTGGTTTATTGCCGCGGCAATGGTGTACTTTTGTTCCATTATCTCTTTTATCAGGAAATGGTCATAGCCTTCCTTTTCCAGGTTTGCCTTGCCGTGCCAATGTATGTCAACCACCCGTTTCTGCTTAGGCGCCCCTGTTTCTATGTCAAAGAAGTCTATCTTTCCGTTTGATATGGACAATCCCTCGTTGTCATCAAGGTACATTACCTTGTTTGTGTGGTCAAGGAATGCTGTCAAGTCGGATGCGATGAAGAATTCTTCGCTGTTGTTCTCGTGTATGCCCACGATAAGGGGCGCTCCCTTCCTGGCTGCGAACATCTGGCCTGTTTCTGAGTTGAGCGCGACAAAGGCTGACCTTCCCTTGATGAGGATTGCCGCCTTTCGCGCGGCGGTCAGGAAGTCGCAACCCTCCTTTTGCATCAGGTGCTCGATGTAGTGGGGTATGACTTCCGTGTCGGTCTGCGACTTGAACTCGTGTGCTTCGCCCGGGGTGTTGAGGCTGTTGCGTATGCCTTGGTAGTTCTCGATAATGCCATTGTGGACGACTGCTATGGTAAGCCGGCAGTCCAAATGCGGGTGGGCATTCTGCTCTGTCACTCCCCCGTGCGTGGCCCATCTTGTGTGCGCGATTGCCATGTGGTTTTGTTCGGGAATTGCTTGCTTGACGAATTCGCTGTTAGTGGCGCCAATCTTTCCGACTTTCTTTATTACCGAGAAGGCTTTTTTTCCATTGGCCAGGAGCGCAGCGACGCCCCAGGAATCGTATCCCCTGTATTCGAGTTTTTTCAGGCTTTCAAAGGCGAGGATGGCTGCATCCCCTTTTCCAGAATATGCAATTATTCCGCACATGCAATTGACCCCAAAAGGCTTGTTTATCTAGCTTTTGCTGTTAAGATTTCAGGCGGCGAGCGCGAATTCTTCGAGGTGTTGAGGCTAGAAGCGTGACACCCGCCACCTTTAGAGTGCAACGATGCCCATATTTAAAAGTATTGCTAAAATGCTAATAGAACCATTAAAGATATATTTGTAATAGAGCCTATATATGGCGGTTGCGATAGTGCTGCCAGCATGAAAAGGGAAAGCCGGATTTTGGGCATTGACGACAGCCCTTTTGACAAGTTCAGGGATAAGCGCGTTCTTCTGATAGGCGTTTTTTTCCGCGGCGGGAGCAGTCTGGACGGCGTCATGACGACAACTGCTGCAGTTGACGGCAGCGATGCAACAGCAAAAATAGCTGCCCTGGTAAAGAAGAGCCATTTTTACACCCAGATAAGGGCAATAATGCTGAATGGGATAGCCGTCGCCGGTTTCAATGTTGTGGATATTCAAAAATTGGCGGCCGTGACTGGAATTCCGGTTATTGTCGTGATGCGCGGCTATCCAGAGGTTGACAAGATGAAGTCCACGCTTCTTAAGCTTGGCATGAAAGGCAAGGCAAGGCTTATGGAAAAAGCAGGGATTATTCACAGGGTGGGCAATATTCACGTCCAGTTCTCAGGCTGCAGCCTTCAAAGGGCAAAAGAGTTTCTCAGGATATCCTGCACGCGCTCCAACATTCCTGAGCCAGTCAGGGTGGCACACCTCATCGCTGCTGGCGTGAGGCTTGGGGAAAGCAAGGGAAGAGCCTAGAAAACAAAAGGTATAAACCGGTATTTTACTTTTTTGCAGTATTCCTGGTATTCCTTGTCGGCTATGAGGTGCCGCTCTTCGGTCACTGCCCTGAGAAAGTAGATGAATGCCCACGCGCCTGTTGTCGCGATTATGATAGCGCTCTGAATGGGGTTCGTGAATGACAGCAATGGCAGCACTGTGACTGCCCAGGCGAGGTTCTTTGAAACGTATGCCGGGTGCCTCACGAACCTGTATGGGCCTCTCGAGACGATTCCCCTGTTTGTCAGGTTGGAGCATTTTGCGCCAAGGGCCAGGGTTGCCCACACGTATATCAGGAAGAAAATAATGACGAGGATTCTCAGCACGAGGGTGAGCCCTTCTGTTGGCATCCGGGCATAGTCATTCGCGTACCAGCCAAGATAGTTCCCGAGGAAGCTGTTGAAAGGAGGGTAGCAAACCAGGGTCACTATCCAGCCAAGGAAGGTTGGTTCGACGGATCGTACTGTGTTGCGCAGCCAGGAAGATTCTATCGCATAGCCAAAAGTAAAATAAGCAGTGTCAACCGCGAAAAGGAGTGAAATAATGGCAGGATATGCCAGGTAATTGAGGGATTCTGCCGTGAGTGCGAACCCGCGGGCTTGCCAGCTCCCAAGCGTGCTTTGAAGGTCGTAAAGGCTGCCGAACAGGAAGTTTATCATCAGCGGCAGGAAAAAAATCTTTACAAGCACGAAAAGCAGCACTGTTTTCTCATACGGGTCTATTCTCGGCAGGGGATGGCCTGGATTCAGCGTGAAGTTTGCAATGTATGCTTTTGTTTCGCGGGAAAGCCGCCAAAGCGTTTTTATGAGCGTGGCTCCCTTTGATTCGCGAACCTGCCCGAATGGCAGGACGATTTGGAACAGGAAGCCAAGCGCCGTGTATGCGATTGCCATCCACAGGAGGACTTGTTGTGTTTCAGGCCTGAGGAAGCCGGCATAGTAGCTGTTTGCGCGGTAAAATGCCAGGGCAAGCCATATGAGCGCCAGGTTGGAGACGTATGATTCAGCCCTGTGCCGAAGCCCTGAGTGAGCTAGCATCACGGGACTGCCCTGAAGGAAATTTATAAAGTCTGCGCTTTTCCCATGCAAGAATATTTTCCGCCTTTTCCGTTTTTTTTCCAGGAATTTGGCGTTTTTGGGCAAAGTTTCCGGCTGCTGCCGCAACTGATTCGGAGATGCCGGAATTCCGACGGCAAATTGGCAGAAAGGCATTTTAATTCTGAATTTCAGAGTTTGCCGTATGACAAGAAAGTTTATGATGGCGGCAGCGGCGATTCTGTTGCTTTTCCCCGTGATCGTGGCAGCCGAGAATGCAGTCATCATCTCACAGGTGATTTACAGTCCTTCAGGCACCAATTCCGGCGGGGAGGCGGTAGAGCTTTACAACCCCCTGGCTTTTTCTGTAAACATCAGCAATTGGGTTGTGGCAACCGAAACCTCCCTAACGGATGCGATGCTTCCGCAGGGAGCGATGATTTGCGGCGGATGTTATTATCTTGTCGCTGACGCCAATTGGTCAAATGCGAAGGATGATGCTGGCTGGCCAAATGCGGATTATGAGGAGGCGATTACCCTGGCTAATTCAGATGCAGGCGTCGCCCTCAAGGACTCAAATGGCACGGCAATGGACGCCGTGGGCTGGGGCAATCCCGCAGGCATAGGCTCCGGCCTCTTTGAGGGCTCACCCCACTCTGGCAGCAGCGCAGGCAATTCCCTTATGAGAAAGACTGTAAATGGAAGCTATGCTGACAGCAGCAACAATTCAGGGGATTTCATCGACTCTGCTCCAAATTTCCGTAATTCGAGCTCTGTTTCTGCAGCCGCCAAAGGCGGGGAAATAGCAGTTATGATTGTGGTCGGCGGTTCGGCACCTGTCATCAGTTCCCTTGCCATCTTGGTAGATGATGATTCTTTCATTACAGGAAATCAGATTGTCCCTGTTCCGGGAAATAACAGGACAGTAAGCATTGAAGCAACTGTGCACGATTCCAATGGCGCTCCTGACATTGCATCCGTGGCAATTGCGTTCAACGGCTCTGTCTTCGCAATGTCGAAAAAGGCTGAAGTCAACTCGACTGCGGCAGTTTATTCTGCATCCCTTAATCTTTCAAGCAGCTTTCCGGCAGGCAGTTACGCCGCAGAACCCGGCGGGACCTATGAGATATCGGGCGACGACTCAGTCTCCACGGTGTCAAACATTACTCTCACTAATGAGGGGAATGTTCTGTTGGATTTCAATATCTGGGCCACGAATTTCACTTCCGGAAGCAGCCTCATTGAGGCTTCAAGGTTGAGGTATGCCTTTAATGGCAACTACAATGATGCCAGCAGTGCAGGTGTGATGTCGAATTCGAAAGTGCAGAAGGACATTAACCTTAAGCCAGGTGCCCGCACGGGCCTGAGCCTTATGCTGGACGTGCCAATGGCAGCTTCGTCCGGGAACTACTCTGGGAGGATATCGCTGGTCGCGGTGAATGGGTAATGAATTTCAGCTTTCTTATTTATTTTTTTCTTTTGCTTGTTGCAACAGCGGGTAATGCCGGTGCTGCTGGCTTTGGCGTTTCACCTTCCAGCCTTGAATTCAGCCTGAGTGAAGGCTCGGAAGCGTCGCGTCAGCTCGTGATATTCAACACAGGCAAGGATTCTGTTGATTTCAGCATCTTGGCCTCTCCAAGCATTCGCGTCCGGCCTGAAAGCGGCGAGATAGGGGGCGGGAAAGCTGCCGCCGCGACAGTAACAGTGATTGGCACAAAAGCTGGTGTTGCAAATGGCGAATTGGCAGTGAGCCTTGGCAGCAGCCGCAATGCCGAAAACCGGGTGAGCCTTTCATTGGGAACTTCAGTGCCGGTCACGGTGCGTGTTGTCAAGGGCGTGCCGGCCGCAAGCGCTTTTGTTGGCATTCTCGTCTCGGTAGTGATTGTTGTTGCCGGATTGGGGGTGTGTATTCCTCTAAGGCAGAATTTGCTTGGCAGGGCCGCAAGGTTTATATAGATATTCATATGTATATCTATATTATGGCGAGGACTATAATGATTGCTGACAGGGTTTATGAGGAACTGAAGAGGGCTAAAGGCAGTGATAAGAGCTTCAGTGAGGTTATAGCTGAGGCGCTTGAGGCGTCAAAGCCTAAAAAAACCATAGCTGGAGTTTTGAAGTATGCTGGCATCCTTAAGGGTGATACAGAGTACGACGAACTGATGAAGTGGTCAAGAAAGAGATGGAAAGAATGGCAGGACAGATCATGGAAAAAATCTGTTTAGATATCTCCGTATGCATTGATTTGATAAAACGAGGCAATGACGAGGCATTATCTTCTTTTTCAGCTGCTGAAGCTTTTTTGAGTTCGATGACTCTTTTTGAGTTAAGGCTTAGGACGCGCAACTTGGAAGAGGCCGAATTATTCATTAGTGCATTCGAAATATTGGCGTTTGACAAGAAAGCAGCCGAGGAGGCGAGCAACATAGAAAAAGACTTGAAAGAAAGGGGCGCACTGATAGGACGCCAGGACATCTTCATAGCCGCAACTGCTATGGTAAACAACTGCGCCCTTGCCACATTAAAAGTCAAGGACTTCTCAAGGATTAAGGGGCTCAAGCTAGTTAAACTTCAAGAATAATAGTATTTGCCTTCCGCTTTCTGTTCCCTGTCGAGCCTGGAGTCTGGCGTGTTTATCCTGGGCCTGTTGGAGTCCTTGTCCCTTCTCAGGGTGATGTTGAGGCTTTTCAGGAAGTGGTTCATTCCAGTCTCCATCTGGAAGGGGCCGTGCGCTTCCCCATTGACTGCGGGCTCGCCTGAAAACACCATTAGCGTGTCTGAGACGTAGTCTATGAGGAGCAGGTCGTGGTCAACCACCACTGCAGTTTTGCCCTGCAGGCTCATCCTTTCCCTGATTGCCTTTGATGCGGCGATGCGCTGCTCAACGTCGAGGTATGCTGATGGCTCGTCCAGGAGGTATAAGTCTGCATCCTCGGCCAGGCACTTTGCTATCATGACGCGCTGAAGCTCGCCTCCGGAGAGTTCCTTGAATTTCTTGAGCAGGAGGGGCTCTATTTCAAGCCTTGCCATCAGCTGGGTGTCATTTTGCGCCTTGTCCAGGAAGTTTGTCACCTGGTCTTCTGGGTTTTGGATGGCTGCGTTTATGTACTGCGGCTTGTATGAAATCGTGACGTTTGCATTCACGTTTCCGGAATCTGGCTTTATCTCGCCCGTAAGCAGCTTCACGAAGGTTGTCTTGCCAAGCCCGTTTTCGCCCAGTACGCCTGTGACGTGCTTCTTGGGCAGCTCCCCTGCTGGTGCGAGGAGAGTGAATTTTCCAAGTTTTGTTCTTATGCCATCCCATTTTACCAGGCTCTCCCTCCCGCCGAGTTTTTCTGGTGGCTTTGACTCGAATTTTATTTCGTGCTGCCTGAACCTCATGTTCTCATCGCGCAAGAATCCCTCGAGGTATGCGTTTATGGCGTTTCTTGTGGGCTTGGGCTTGCTAACTATGCCGTATGCTCCTGATTCGCCGTACATTATGTGCACGGTATCGGCCAGGTAATCGAGTATTATGAGGTCGTGCTCTGCCGCCACAACCGAATTTTCCGGCTTGACCAGCGCCCTGATGAATTTTGCCGTGCTTATTCTTTGCTTTATGTCAAGGAATGATGTTGGCTCGTCGAATATGTAGACGTCTGGGCTCGCGTTGTCTTTTAGCGCGGCTGCGGCGATTGCTATTCTCTGGAGCTCTCCGCCTGAGACTTTGCTTATGTCTGTGTCAAGCACGTTGGTGATTCCAAGCTCGGCAGTGATTGCGGACGTTTTTTTCTCGTCCTTGCACACTGCCTGGAGGAGTTTTTTGGCAGTTCCCTTGAACGTGGCTGGAATTGAGTCGACGGCTTGTGGCTTGACTGAGACTTTCAGTTTGCCATCTCGGATTCTTTCAAAGAATGCCTGGGCTTCTGACCCCCTGAACATCTGGATAAGGGCGTTAATGCTTTCGGCAGCGCTCTTTTTTTCAGTTGCTTTCCCGAAGTTGGGCTGCAGCATCTGCGCTATGACTTTTATTGCTGAGCTTTTTCCTATCCCGTTGATGCCCAGTATGCCGTTGACTTGGCCAAATAATGGCGCGGGCAGGCTGAAGAGCTCAAAGCCGTCTGTGCCGAATCGGTGTATGGGCTTGTCCGTGAGTTTCTCCGGCAGCTTGACCATGTGGATTGCGTTAAACGGGCATTTTTTTACGGTGATTGATTCTGCATCAGTGCAGACTTCCTCGTTGACCTGCGCCTTGCCATCCGGGCCTATGACGAAGACTTCCTTGCCCATCCTGTTTCCAGGGCTCACCCTAAGGCAGAGATAACCTCCGCATCCCTGCGGGTTGCACTTGTCCTTCTCGATTACGGCTATGCGTCTCATGGTGTTTTTCGGAAGTTTGCGCCTTTTTAAATTAATTGTGGGCAGTAGATTTTTATATTCCTTCCAGGCATAAGGGCGTATGAAGCGCTCCTTGATGGATCAGGTTGGCATTCTGCTGCTGAGGCACGGCTATACTGTCAAGACACTGACTGGCAGCAGCTTTGACATTGTCGCAAGGAGGGATGCCCAGGTAATGCTGATTAAGGTGCTGGAAGACGCGAACAGCATTACAGAGGACTTCGCGGTCTCGATGCGCAACCTGAGCAGCCATATTGATGCTGCTCCTGTAATCATTGCGGAGAAGGCAGGGCGCAAGCTTGAGGACGGTGTTGTTTATTCGAGGTTTGGTGTTTATGCTTTCAATTACGGCACTTTTGGCAGCTGCCTTGCGAGCAGGTTCCCTATCGTGATAAGCACCCGAGCCGGCTTCACGGCGTCTGTTGTGGGCGAGAAGCTTCGCCATCAGCGTGAAGCGAGAGGTTACTCTCTCGGCGCATTATCCAGGAAGGTAGGCGTTTCAAGGAGGATGATTTCAAAGTACGAGTCTGACCTCGCCGATGTTTCCCTGAGGAGTGCCATTGCGCTTAACAAGCTTTTTGGTTCTGGCATTTTCAATAAGGTTGATGTTTTTGCTGCCGCAAGGGACTCCATTGAAGGGAAGCCCTCCCAGATTGCGCGCAAGTATGGCGAGCTTGGCTTCAGGGCGGCTGACACCAGCAAGGCGCCCTTTGATGTCGTGGCAAGGCTGCAGCACGAGCTTATCTTGACAGAAGTATCCCCGAGGGTCAATCCCAATCTCGAGTCAATCCAGCAGCTTCTTGGGGCTGATGCGCTGCTCATAGTTGACCGAAAGTCTGAGTCAAGGGTTCCCAAGGCACAAAAGGCGCTTCCCCTGATTCAGAAGGGCGACTTCCTGGAGATGAAGTCTGCCAGGGAGCTTATCAGGTTCTTGAGGGAGTTTGAGGACTGAATGAAGCAGGATTATGTTGCCGGTCAGCACGGCCATGTTTTTACATTGACCGGAGTCGCGAAGGATGGCCTGGACGCCGTGGTTGAGGGGTTGGCGCCAGTAATCGAGATGGCGTCAGTGAGGGATGACGGACGGTCCGTCAATTATCATCTCAGTGGCAGGGTTGGAAGGAATGGCGAGGGCCATTTTGACCTGACTATCCTGCATAGGAAAATCCCGCAAGTGCAGAATACGATGGTAATGGTCACGTCTGCTTCTGTCAGGGCAGGAAGTTACGTTGTGGGCAGGGTGAGGCAGGCATTGTCAGATGTTAAGGAGCTCAATATGCCAAGTGACGTGTACTATAGTGAGCATGTGCGTGGATTGTTCAACCCTAAGAAAGCTTTATAAAAACAATTCTTTTGTGCCAGTTTATGGCAAAATCCTCAAGCAAGGGAGAGAGGATAGAAAAGCTTGTTCCCGACACGTCAGTAATCATAGAGGGTATGGTGAGCCGGAAGATAAAGTCCGGTGAGATTAAGCCCGCAACAGTTCTCATTCACGAGGCCGTGATTGCCGAGCTTGAGCACCAGGCCAATATGAACAAGACCATTGGCTTTCTTGGCCTTGACGAAATCAAGCATCTGAAGGAGCTTTCTGCGAAGTTTGAGTTTGAGCTTGCTTTTGCAGGGTTGAGGCCTCACGCTTCTGAGATAAGGAATGCTAGGCTTGGCGAGATTGACGCCCTGATAAGGCAGCTTGCCTTTGAGCAGGACGGCACGTTGCTGACTGCTGATAAGGTCCAGGCTGAGGTTGCAAGGGCAAAAAACATTCCTGTCATCTTCGTTGAGATTGAGCAGCTGCAAAGGACCATACGCCTTGAAGGCTATTTTGATGATTCCACGATGAGCGTTCACCTTCGCGAGAATGTCGTGCCCAAGGCCAAGAAAGGGATGCCGGGCAACTGGACGTTTGTCGACATAGGGCCTTCCCAGCTTGCAAGGGAGGAAGTGAAGGAGATGTCCAGGGAGATTATCGAGGAAGCTGGAGTGAGGAAGGATGGCTTTGTGGAGATTGAGCGCCCAGGCTCCACCATTGTTCAGCTCGGGGCTTACAGGATTGTCATCACCAGGCCTCCGTTGTCTGATGGCTGGGAGATTACGGCTGTTCGGCCTGTGAAAAAGCTTTCTATGGATGATTACAAGCTTTCTGACAAGTTAAGGCACCGCATTAAGGAGCAGGCTGAAGGCATACTCATTGCAGGAGCTCCGGGAATGGGTAAGAGCACGTTCGCCCAGGCCCTTGCAGAGCATTACGCCGAGCAGGGCAATATAGTGAAGACGGTTGAGGCTCCCAGGGACTTGATGCTGCCTGATAACATCACTCAGTATGCCATCAGCCACGCCACGCCGCAGGAAATTCACGACATCCTTCTCTTGTCGAGGCCGGACTACACCGTATTTGATGAGATGCGCAATACTGCTGACTTCCAGCTTTTTGCAGACCTTCGCCTGGCAGGCATTGGCCTTGCCGGTGTGGTGCACGCGACCAACCCGATTGATGCAATCCAGCGCTTTGTGGGCAGGATTGAGCTTGGCGTCATTCCCCAGATTGTTGACACCGTGATTTTCATAAGGAACGGCTTTGTCGGAAAGGTCCTCAGCCTGAAGATGACTGTCAAGGTGCCGGAGGGCATGACCGAGGCAGACCTGGCGAGGCCGGTTGTCGTGGTGAATGATTTTGAGACAGGCAAGCTTGAGTACGAGCTTTACAGCTATGGCGAGGAAACAGTTGTGATTCCGGTAAGCAGCCTTGCCAGGAGCAAGAGCCCTGTCCAGCAGTTTGCGGCTTCCGCCATTGAGGCGAAAATGAAGGAATACGTCAGCAATGCCAAGGTCGAGATGGTATCTGACAGCAAGTGCATTGTTTACGTTCCCGAAAACGAGATTGCGAAGCTGATTGGCAAGGAAGGCAAGAACATTGCCTCAATTGAGGACCGCCTTGGTGTTGGGATTGACGTGCAGGCCCTCGGGAGCAAGATGGCTGCCGAGGGGGAGGAACGTGACATTGCCTTTGATGCCAAGATAAGCAAGAAGCACATTGTCTTTTCGGTTGACGGGATTTTCGCTAACAAGAATGTCAATGTCTATGTTGATGGCGATTATGTGATGACGGCCAATGTTGGCAAGGACGGGGTTTTCAAGATTTCCAGGAAGAACAAGATTGGAAAGCTAATCACCGACGCGGCCAGCACGGGAGATGGGTTGAAGGTTACGGTTTCTGGGTGACTGCCTGGGTTAGGTGGCCATTGCGCTCAAGAGCAGCATTGCCGTGAGTTCCATTTGCGGAATTGGTTTCTTTAATTCTCCAGGCAACAGTCATATATTGCCGCAGCATTCTGGTGCTGTGGTACGTTGGTCCAAGTGTGCTTACAATGTATGGCGCCATAGCTTGTTGTCTTCCGGATGAAAAGGCTTCCTCAGCTCTTCGCAGGCTGGCAACTGTTTCCACGGCATCGTGCCTGTTGTCGCCATTTGTGCTTATGGTGAAGCCCGTGACCCCGTCAATAAGTGGCCCTTCGAACAGCCATCCTTCCCTGGGGCTGATATTTGGGAGGCCGTTTAAGGCGCCTTTCATGCCGCTTGTGCCTGAAGCTTCCCTTCCAGGCGCCGGAAACTGAACTCGGCCATCAACCGCCTTTAATTGGAGTTGGGAGTTTGCTATGCCGTATTCAGGAAGAAACACGTAGGTTATTTTGCCTCCTGTCAGCCTGGTCAGGGATGCTCCTGCCTCTTGTGCCCTTTGAAGCGACTCCCTTCCTGCAACGTCATTGGGATGCGCTTTTCCGCCCTGAATCACGTTTAATGGCCTGCTGAGGTTGTCAGCGAGGTATTGCACGAAATCAGGGTTGAATAGTAGGTCGTGCCTCTTGTAAGGTGTTGCCCTTCGTGCGATGTCCACTGTGAACGCATCAGGGTTTAGATGGATTCCTGTCAGTTCTTGGATTTCCATAAGCGCAGCTTCTTTGCCTTTCACGTGCGCATTCCACATATCAGCCGGGCTTATCCTGCCTGCAGCCACAAGCGCATCAGGGTCATCGCGCCATCCAGGTCCAATCTTGCTGTCATAAAGCTCAGCCATCTCAGGGGTTACCCAGGTCGGCGGATGAACTGCGTTGGTTATGTGTCCAAAGTTTCTTCCCGGAAACAGTTGGTTTAGGATAAGCGAATGCTGAAGCGATACTCCAAAGCTGGCCCTGCTGTGGCGCGCGGCCAGCCAGTTAGTTACCAGGTTTCCGTTTTGGACGCATTCCCAAACTGTTTTGTGGCCATTCATTAGCTGGGGAACTTTCGACCTAAGCATCTCAGCAGAGACCATTGGCATTGTGGCTTCCTCAATGCTGTGGTTGAAGAAAATGTTTCGTTCTATCACGTCATCCAGGCTGCCTGATTCCATTAATTGCGGCAGCACAAGCAACCCTGAATGCCCTTCATTCATGTGATACGTGGCAACCTGAATTCCCAGCCTCTGGAGCATTTTAAAGCCGCCCACTCCAAGCACCAGGCGCTGCAAGTCACCAATGCTTACACCATTGACTGAGCCATTGTCGTATAATCTATCCGTTATCCTCTTTGCCCAGTCTGGGTTGCCATCAACATCTGTTGTAAGGAATAGCGTCGTGACCTTGGAACCCTTGCCTGGGATGCCACTTTTAATTTCCAACGTGTATGCGCCGACTTTGAGCTCTGTGCCATCAAAAGGCACGCTTACTATTTCGGGCTGCTTTACAAGCCCTTGCTCTTCCAGAATCCAGTCTTGGGGCTCTCCAGATTGAGTTGCGTAGCCTTTCTTGGAAAGTTGCGTGAGAAAAATCACGTCTGCGCCGTTGTCTGCTGCAGCCTTTTCCGTGTCCCCGGCCAAGATTCCAAGGCCGCCGGCGTAAGTGGGAATCCCCTGCTTAAGGCCTATTTCCTGGCTTAAGTAAGCTACCGTCATTTTCCCCACAGACTCACTTCTGTCCTTTACGCCACTGCTTGTTTTATAAAATTTGCGCATATAGTTTTCCCAAGTCTTCTGCAAAAGATTTATAATTGCCCTTCCAGCAACAGAATGAATGCTCGATATCAGGTTTGTCAGGGATAACAGGCAGCTCGTCAAGAAAGACCTCGAGAAGCGCAACGACAGGGAGAAGCTTCCCTGGGTGGATGAGGCTGTTGAGAAGCACGAGGAGCTCACGGGGATAAAAGCTGAGATCGATAAGCTCAGGCACAGCCGCAATCTCATCAGTCAGGAGATTAATAGGCTTCAGAAGCAGAAAAAGGACATTTCCTCAAAGGTTAAGGAAGTTAAGGAGCTTCCCGGAAAGATTGCTGCAGCTGAAGAAAAATTTCAGAAGGTGGAAGATCGCATTAAATTTATTCTTCGAAGGTTGCCTAATGTTCTTCACGAGTCTGTCCCTGTTGGGAAGGACGATACTGAAAACAATGAGGTTAAGCGCTGGGGCGCCATCA
The DNA here is from genome assembly GCA_016180105.1 of Candidatus Woesearchaeota archaeon. Classification (GTDB taxonomy): domain Archaea; phylum Nanobdellota; class Nanobdellia; order Woesearchaeales; family UBA10216; genus UBA10216. The sequence continues at coordinate 17,737 of JACPBZ010000005.1, forward strand.
AGAAGCCCTCATTCCAGTTAAAGCCTCACGGCGAGCTTCTTGAGCAGCTTGGCCTTGCGGATTTCGAAAAGGCAGCTGAGATTTCCGGCACGGGCTTTCATTTTCTCAAGGGCGACCTCGTGAAGCTTGAGCTTGCCCTTATCAACTTCGCAGTTTCTGCAATGGAAAAGAAGGGCTTTACCCTTGTCGAGCCTCCTTTGATGCTTCGCCGTGAGCCATACGAGGGAGTTACCGACCTTGCCGCCTTCGAGAGCGTTATGTACCGGATTGACGAAGGCAAGAATGAAAACGAGAGCAGCTATCTCATCGCGACGTCCGAGCATCCCATTGCGGCAATGATGACCGGCGCTGTCCTGGATGAAAAGCGGCTGCCTCTGAAGTTTTGCGGCATAAGCAATTGCTTCAGGAGGGAGATTGGCAGCCACGGCATAGATACCAGGGGCTTGTTCAGGGTTCACCAGTTCAGCAAGGTTGAGCAGTTTGTGTTTTGCAGGCCTGAGGACTCCTGGAAAATTCACGAGGAGCTGTTGAAGAATTCAGAGGAGCTTTTGCAGCAGCTCAAAATCCCGTACAGGGTCGTGAATGTCTGCACTGGCGACATTGGAGCCGTTGCAGCAAAAAAGTACGACATTGAGGCGTGGTTCCCGAGGCAGAACAATTACCGTGAGGTGGTCAGCTGCAGCAACTGCACTGCCTATCAGTCTACTGCCCTGAATATCCGCTTTGGCAACGGGAAGGCGTACGTCCACACCCTGAACTCAACCGCCATCGCGACTGGCAGGACAATGGTCGCCATCATCGAGAACTACCAAAACCAGGACGGCACTATAACTGTGCCTGATGTTCTCGTGCCTTACGTTGGAAAGAAGGTTATTGGGAAGTAGAATGAAAAAAGTGATTAGCTCAACAGGGGCTCCAAAGGCGGCAGGGCCTTATTCCCAGGCAGTTCTGACTGATGCCAGATACGGGATGGAATTATCTGGGCAAGCTGGTTGAGGGCGGCATTGAAGCTGAGACAGGGCCCGAGAATCCGCCTGCGAGGGTTGCAGTTGCAGTAACGCAGCTTCCATTGGGCGCACTTGTCGAGATTGAATGCGAAGCGGCAGGCGACAAGATATCATAGAAGCCTTCTCACCAGCGAGAACAGGAACAGTATCAGGAATATTATAAAAAGTATTTTTGCAATGTCTGCGGCAATTCCTGCTATTCCGCCGAATCCAAGCACTGCTGCAACAATTGCAATAATCAGGAACAGAATGGCGTAGTCAAGCATTTTTCTCCCAGCAATCTTATGTTGTTTTATTTCGTCTTTTCGTTTTCTCTCGGTGGCAACGTTTAATTCCCCCAACGGCCTATTCAAGATGTTTAAATTGATAAGGCTTTCTTTAAAGATTATATAGAAAGATGGATGATGGCAAATTGGCCGCCTCACGAAAAACTATATATACCTTCCATCCGCTGCTGGCTTTATGGCTTTTTTTGAGACAGGCGGCAGGTCCTTGTTCAGGAACCCGATTGGCTTGGATTATGATTACCAGCCTAAAGTGGTGAAGTATCGCGAGATGGAAATGAGGCAGGTTGCTGCTGCTATTAGGCCGCTCTTCCAGAAGAGAAGCGGCAGGAATGTTTTCATTTTCGGCCCTTCCGGGGTTGGCAAGACCGTGGCGGTCAGGAATCTGCTCAATGAGCTTGAGCAGGAAACTGATGAAATCACCCAATTTTACATAAACTGCTGGAAGAGCGACACCACCTTCAAGGTCTTGATTGAGCTTTGCAATACCATCAACTACAAGTTCACGCAGAACAAGAGAACCGAGGAATTGTTTGACATCGTGAAGAAGGATGTCAACAAGGGCGCTGCCGTCTTTGTCTTTGACGAGGTTGACAAGCTTGATGACATTGACTTCCTTTACAGCCTTGTCGAGGACGTTTTCAACAAGTCAATAATACTCATTACTAACCACAAGGATTGGGTTGTGAATCTTGACAGCAGGATTAAGTCCAGGCTGACTGCCGAAATGCTTGAGTTCAGGCCATACGACCTTACCGAGACAAGGGGCGTGCTTCAGGAGAGGCTGGAGTTTGTCTTTGGGCCGAACGTGTGGGATGCCGATGCCTTTGAGGCAATTGTCCAGAAGGCTTTTTCTGCCCAGGACATTCGCTCTGGCCTTTACCTTATGAAGGAGGCTGCAAGCATCGCTGAGGAGCGAAACTCTGGCCGGGTAGAGGCTTCTGATGTCGCATCCGCAATGGCAAAGCTTGATGAGTTCAGCATCAAGAGGACGGATGAGCTTGAGGACGAAAGCCGCTTTGTGCTCAATATAGTGAGGAAGAATAGTGGCAGGAAGATTGGTGAGGTTTACAACGCCTACAGGGAGGCTGGCGGTGAGATGGTTTACAAGACATTCCAGAGGAGGATTACGAAGCTTGAGGAGGACCGCTTCATAGTCACCGAGAAGATAACCGGCGGCGTGGAAGGGACTACTACCCTTGTGAAGTTCGGCTCGGAGAAGAAGCTGACTGAATTTTAGGAATATCTTATGTCAAATCCGTCAAATTCGCCGGTTGCCTGTTCTTCTTTCATCTGGACGTCTGTCACGAAAGCCATTAGCGGCCCTTTCCTGAATTTTTTTTCAAACTCGCCCAGTTTCCTTGCTTCCCCTTCTGCTACTATCTCGACGCTTCCGTCCTTGAGGTTGCGCACGAATCCCGACACGCCAAGGGTTTCAGCTTCCCTCCTTACAAATTCCCTGTAGAAAACGCCCTGCACCTTGCCTTTTATAATTGCCTGGACTCTCCCTGTTGCCATTTTCTCGCGCATGGCTCCCGCCGATTTAAATTTTTCGGCCGTAATTTAATGGGGGAGCGATAATGTTTTAAACTCCAATGCCCACGGCTCTTTTGTGGGATTTTATGGAGCTTGTGAGTTGCATCAGCTGTGGGATGGAGACGCCAAAAGGCATTCGCTATCCAAACCTGTGCCGGATGTGCGAGCGCTCGATGAGTGAAGAGGAGATTATCGCCATGATGGATTCCATCTGAAAGGGGCACTAAAAGTAAATTATATATAGCCAATTGACGGGTTTTTCTTCATCTTGAAAAAGGGCAAAGAACTGAGATGGCTTGTTGGCCTCGTGGTTTCGGCGGTTTTCCTGCCGCTTGCAATGTTTGCAGGGAATCTTGGGGCTGAAGGGCAGGAAGGGGGGCACGATGAAGCTCCTGAAACAGAATCATTTCCTGTTGCGCCTGAGCTTGCGGGCATTTCCGGCTGGATAAATTCAGGGCCATTGGCGATTTCCGAATTAAGGGGGAAAGTGGTGCTGGTTGACTTCTGGACTTACAGCTGCATAAACTGCATCCGCACCCTGCCATACCTTAACTCGTGGAATGAGAAATACGGCGACAAGGGACTGGTAATAGTTGGCGTTCACTCTCCAGAATTTGGCTTTGAGAAGGACATTGAAAATGTAAAAAAAGCAGTGGCAAAGTACGGAATAAAATACGCTGTCGCCCTTGACAATGACCACTCAACCTGGAGAGCATTCAAGAATAACTACTGGCCAAGAAAATATCTCATCGACGCTAACGGAAGAATGCGTTATGACAGGATTGGTGAGGGCGGCTACGAGGAGACTGAAAAAAAGATGCAGGAGCTGCTCAGGGAGAGGTCTTCAAGGGTCAGGCTGCCTGATGAGATGGCTGTTCCAGTCAATGCAGTAGCCGTGAATTACTCTGCCATAGCCACTTCTGAAGTTTATCTTGGCTACGAATATGCCAGGGTTAACCTTGGCAATGAGGAGGGCTTCAAGCCAGGCAAGGATTTCAGTTATGCTCTCCCTCCCTATGACAGCCTTCGGAAGAACCTCGCTTACGTTGGCGGCACCTGGAAGGCCCATCCCGACGGCCTTGAGCTTTCATCTGATGAGGGCAGGATTGTCCTTAAATACACGGCAAAGGATGTCAACATTGTCGCTTCCCCAGGAGGCCAGCCTTCCGAGCTGCAGGTAATCATTGATGGTGACTTTATCAGCGAAGGCGACAGTGGCAGTGACGTTGATGGTTCTATGGCTGTCGTTAGTGAGCAGAGGCTGCATAACCTTGTTAGCGGCAAGGACTATTCAACCAGAACACTGGAAATCAACATAAGGGGAAAAGGATTCAAGATGTACACGTTCACGTTTGGATAAAGTAGAAAAGAAAAAATAAAGAAAGAAAAAAATACTACACTAGGAACGTAAAGGCTTATTATCGCCTTGGAGTTCTGTGCTTTGCGTAGCAGTCCCTGCAATATACAGGCCTGCCTTCTGCGGGCTTGAAAGGCACTTCTGACTGTGCTCCACATTCAGAGCAAGTTATTGTGTGCATTTCTCTCGGTCCACCGAATGCCATGTGCGATACACCTACTAATTGCTATTATCTGGTCTTTTTAGGACGTCTATAGCTTATTCTTCTCTACACGACCCCCACGATACTACTGTGAGACATTCTGTATGCTACTGTTGAACCAGCCTCGGTATATAAAGGTGATGGTTTTTGGAAAGGTTCGCTTAAGTCACTGGACACTGGACATTTGCCCGGACAGGGTATTTAAAGGGGTAAAGGTCGTTTTTGGTCAAGCTTTTGTTCGCCCGCAGGCGAATAAAAGGTTGTGAGGTGATTAGGATGGGAATGCCAACTACATTCAGCGTGGGTATGGTGAACGACCTTTTTTTCAATCACGTGAAGGAGCTCAGCATCAGGAGCCTGAAGGAGCTCAGGGAAGGCAACCTGAGAAGGGAGATCAGGCTCGTTAAAGTCCACCTCTGAGGATTTCTGCACTGCTTCAGTTGCGGAGCCACCAACTATTTCTTTCCGCAACAAATTTTTTATACGATTTCAGCAATGTTCGTGGTATGAGGGTAATCCAGAAGGAAGAGTTCCTGCTGCAGGAAGCAGCTTACCTGAGGCAGGTAAGGCAGGGTGCTGTCTTTATCCATCCAACAGACACTATTTACGGCATTGGCTGCGATGCGACGAATGAAGGTGCTGTCCAGCGCATTCGGGATGCGAAGCAGCGCGCCTCTATGCCTTTTTCAGTCATTGCTCCTTCAAAAAAATGGATTCTGGACAACTGCGAAGTTTCCGGTGAAGCCAAAGAGTGGCTTGAAAAGCTTCCCGGGCCGTACACTTTGATTTTCAAGTTAAAGAACAGGTCTGCCGTTGCCGCAGCCGTGAATCTTGGCAGTGACACGCTTGGAGTGCGCATTCCGGCTCACTGGATTTCTGAGGCGGTTGCCGATTTAGGCATCCCAGTAGTGAGCACCAGTGCGAACATCACCGGCCAGCCCTATATGACATCAATTGATGACCTTGATGGCAGCATTAAGGAGAAAGTCGACTTCGCCATCTACGAGGGCGAAAAGGAAGGAAGGCCTTCAACGATAGTGAAGCTGTTCGAGAATGAAGTTCAGGTTGTGGAGCGCTGATTCAGGCAGTTGATTGTGCCTGCATTGCTTTTCCCTCATAAAGTCTGGCAAAAGCGGCGTCGGTTGGTGTTACGTTAAGTACGTGATCATAAAGCTCTGTATCAACACCACTCTGGCCGGGAATCACTAGCTTAAAAGGCGCTTTCCTTGCAGCGCTCTCATAAAGCATCAAGGCAGTAGCAGCAAGAATCAATCCTTTCCGTGCCATGACTTCCTGAGGTGCTGTTCCGATTTGTATTGCTTGCCCATAATCGTGCTGAAGCTTTCTTAATCCTGGAATCATTTCAAGCGTGATGCCAAACCTGCCAGCCAATGCCTTGGCCTCTTGACTTACAAGACCGTCAATGGAATCAACAGGTTGAATTCCAAGGTCCCTGTCGTGCTGTGTTAATTGTGCCATAGCCTGCTTGTCTGAAGGCGTACTATTTAAATCTTTCTATTTTTCACTACTCAAAAGTAATCATTTAGCTGCTGCGGTGAGTTTATTAGTTACAATTCTTCTGCCAAAAGTTATGAGGACTTACGGCAGGCTGCACAACGACACAAGCCATTGATGACCTTGATGGCAGCATAAAAAAGAAAGTCGACTTCTACTGTCAAGCTCTATTGCGGGAATCTTGAGGTATTGGAACGTTAAGTGGTCCGCGCACATAACCGCAAGGCGGGTTTACCTCAAAAGTTTTTTTAAGATCAGGCACATTCAAATCCAGGACTCCGCCTTTGACCCAGGAAATCATAACTTGATATGGGCCTGGAAAGTCAGGAGTTATGGTTAATTCCATAGTTGCATTTCCTGAAGGATTAAGAGGCGCACTGGTAACTTCAGTTAAAGTAACACCATCAGGGTATGTTACCGTGGTAGCAAGATGGTATTTTTTGCCGCTTTGGCCAGAAAGGTGCACCCTGACATACAAGGTGTTCATATCATTTTCGCAGGCTAGGACGCCATCATCAATGAAGCCTTCCAAGTCCTGGACTGGTGTTGGGGTGGTTTTTGCAGGGATTGTTGGCGATGGCAGTGGTGCTACGGTTGGCGCTACAACTGCTGGCGAACAGGACGCAGATATCAAAGTCCCTGCTATAAGCGCTAACAGTGCTCGTCTCACGATTTTTGTTAGCCTTGAGCTCTATTTAAATCTTTCCATTGTAGCTACTGTCCAGTGGTTGTTTTACTGAAACATCGATGCATTTATATAGTCTGCAATAATCACTTGCACGATGAAAATACTCGCGGCAGGCTGCCTGCACAACGATGCCACCTTGATTGGGGGCTTGGCTGAGCAGGCTGAGAGGGAAAATGTTGACTTGGTGGTGCTCTGCGGCGACCTTACGATGGGCGAGCAGACTACTGAGAACATAATTGGCCCCTTTGCAAGGAAGGGCAAGAAGGTTGCTCTTGTCCCAGGCAATCACGAGACTATTGCAACGGCTGATTTTCTTGCGAAGAAGTATGGCGCCACGAACCTTCACGGTTATGGCCTTACTCACGGCGAGGTTGGCCTTTTTGGCTGCGGCGGCGCAAACATCGGCCTTTTCCAGCTTTCCGAGGATGAGATTTTTTACCACTTATACAGGAGCCACAAGTATGTGAAGGACGCGAAAAAGCGAATAATGGTTACTCACGTTCACCCTGCAGAGTCTTTGATGGAGCAGTTTTCTGAGTTTGTGAGGGGCAGCACTGGCGTCACCAAGGCGATTGAGATGCTCAAGCCTGACCTTTTGCTGTGCAGCCACGTTCACGAGGCCTCCGGCCTGGAAGAGACTATTGGCACAACGAGAGTGCTTAACGTCAGCAAGATTGGCAAGGTTATTGAGATTTAGTTTAACGCCCGCTTGCCAAAATCTTCTCTTGCATGCGCATTGTGGCGTATTTCGCCAGTTCGAATGTTTTCAGTTCAGCTTCGCCCTTTGCGCTGCCTATTGTGCCGAGTGTGTAGCTGACAAAGGGTTCTTTGCCAGTGACAGTTCTATGGTTTCTTGTGTAAACGATGCCCAGTTTCCCGAGGAGCGTGTCGTACATTTGCGAGAACAGGTTTATTTCGCGTATTGGGAGCAGGAGTTGGCCGGTAAGGCTGGCTCCTTCGAGTTCCTCTCTCTGTGCCCTGCCGACTACCACTGCGTGCACTATGTAGTTTTGCTCTGACTCAGTGTAAACTATCCTGATGAGTCCCCTTTGCTTTTGTTCGGGAATTGTTTCTGCTCTTAGTGCGTGTTTGGCCTTGTCGTCTATGGCTGTGTGGTATTGTCTCAGGACAGCGTTTATGGCATTTTCGATGTTGCTGTTTGTTTTTTGCTGAGGGCGCTTGCTTTTGGCTGCTGAAGGCCCAGGCAAGGAGTCAAGCAGCTCCACAAACGCAGGGTCAGCGTATAGTTCTTCAAGAATTGGGTGTTCAGAAAGGCCTGCAACTTTTCTTGCAAATTCAGGGTCATCGTATAGCTCCTGAAGAATCGAGTCAACGGACATTGGAAAGTGGGAACTTCAGAATGCTTTATATTTTTTACCCCTTCACTACGCCCAGTGGCACAAGCCGCGCAACAAGTTTTCCGAGCTTTGCCTCGTTTGAGACCCTGCAGACTTCGTCAACGTCCTTGTATGCGGGGATGTTTTCTTCCGCGATTCCTTTCCAGCTTGCTGCTTTTACGAGTATGCCGCGCTGCTCCAATTCCCGGGCAACTGTTTCTCCCCGGTATCTTTTTATGGCTTCTGCCCTGGACATTTCCCTTCCGGCGCCGTGGGCGGTTGAGCCCCAGCTTTTTTCCTCTGACTCGTTGGTTCCGACAAGGACGTAGCTTGCTGTTCCCATCGTGCCAGGTATGAAGACTGGCTGTCCTGTGCTGCGGTAGAGCTCGTTGACTTCTTCCCTTTCGGGGCCAAAGCTTCTTGTCGCGCCTTTCCTGTGGACGCATAACTCTTTCATCTCGCCGTCAACCTTGTGCTTCTCTATCTTGCCGATGTTGTGGCACACATCGTAAACCTGCCGCATCCCATCATCCGAGCCCATTACTTTCTTGAAGCTGTCCCTTATCCAGTGGACTATCATTTGCCTGTTTGCGAAGGCGTAGTTCATTCCGGAGCACATTGCCTTGAAGTATTTCTGGCCGAGCTCTGACTGGAATGGCGCGTTGATGAGTTCCCTGTCCGGGATGTCGGCAAAGCCGTATTTTTTTTCCATATCGCGGATGTAGTCTGATGCGACTTGGTGTCCCAATCCGCGAGAGCCGCAGTGGACCATTACCGTGACTTGGCCTTTTCCTGTTATGCCAAAGGCGGCTGCTGTTTTCTCGTCGTAAACAGAGTCGACAGCTTGAATTTCAAGAAAGTGGTTTCCTGCTCCAAGTGTGCCGAGCTGCGGCTTGCCGCGCGCGATGGCCGTTGTAGAGACGCACTCCGGGTCTGCTTCTTTCATTGAACCGTAATCCTCTGTTGTTGCCAGGTCATCCTTGGTGCCGTAGCCCTGCTCCAGGCTCCACTTGCTTCCCTTTGCGAGTATCTCTTTCATTTCAGAATCTGACAGCCTTGTGAGCCCTCCTCTTCCAACTCCTGAAGGCACTTCAGCGAACAAAGTATCGAGAAGCTGCTTCAATTTCGGATTGATGTCATCAATAGTCCAGTCTGTACGGATGAGACGCACGCCGCAGTTGACATCATCTTAGGGAACAGAAGCCAGAGCTTCTAGTTCAATCCTATGCCACCTGGGCTGATAATTCCATCCTCGGTATCGAACGCTGCCACACCCCCTATTGGAAAGCCGTCAAAGGCCAAGCCAGCCTTAGCTGGACTGGAATCCTTCGTGGGCGTCTGGCATTACGTACGAGTACTTCTGTATGCCTTTTAAGTGGGCCACATTTGCAGCCTGCATCAAAGTCCTGTCCTGCTGAATCTTCTTCACCAGCTTTTCTGATGCGAAAATTCTCGCAGGCACTTTCATGCCGCCGTGCTTTGGTATTTCCCACTCGTATTCAGAGATTTTCTTGAGTTCCATTGCCTGAGTTTTCACCTCCGCAGCATTTGGCGGTTGCAACTCTTTAAAAAGTTATTCGAGTGCAGAAATCACGGACTCCGCGAATTTCCTGGGATGGTGGAATGGCCAGTAGTGGTCGCCTTCCACTGTTATGAGGTTGGAGCCTTTTATCAGGCCATTGAGCGTCGGGGCGTGCGACACCGGGAACATGAAGTCGTCTTTGCACCAGATGAGCGTTGTTTTTGCGGGTATGTTGCCGAAAATGTGGCAGCCGTGGGTTTTCGCGCTTGCGCTTATTTCCCTGAAAAGGCTTCTTTTTTCAGGGCGTCGCAATGATGCAAAGAAAGTTAATGATGCCCCGAATCTGTTGGCAACGTGCCTTAGGTCTCCGTGGAGCAGCATAAAGCCTGAGCTTCTTAGCAGGTTAACAAGCATTTTTGCGAATGAAGCGCTCCTTGGAACCCCTGCAGGGTTGACGAGCACCAGTCTCGAGACAAGTTTTTCCCTGGCGAGAATGCCGGCTATGGCTCCCCCAAAGGATGTGCCGACAACAATCACGTTTTTCAGGCCGAGCTTCTCAGTCAGTTCCCTGACGCATTTTGCGATGCAGAGCGTGTTGCCGCATTTCCCGTCGAACAGGTAGGGGGCGTATACGGTGTAGTGCTGGGCAAGTGCCTTGAGCGAGGCTTCGTAAAGGTGTGGTGTTGTTGGCCAGCCGTGAAGGAAAATAAGCGTTTTTCCAGTTCCTCCTTGCAGGTACCTCATCTTGCAGCCGTTGACGATTGCTGTTTTTCTTTGGAGGATCATATGTCAATCACGACCTGGACTGTCCATTGCGGTCCTTCCTGCTTCACGAACATGCTGTTGTATGTGCACGCCTTTACCTGTGGGCCTATTGTCTCGTAGTTCCGGGCCTCATCGCCCATCACAACGGCAGAAAGGGAGTATTTCCCTTTGCGGTTGCTGATTTTTATTTTCCTGATTTTTGAAAGGAAGAAATTGTCAGTGTCGAGCAGTATGATGAACTGCTCAAGGAACTGCTGCAGCAGGGATGGAAGGTCTTCGCCTTCTGCTTCTATGTCTTTCTTCACGACAGCCTCCACCTTGCTTGTCTCGACCATGACGTTTGATAGGGCAAATGCCGCATTGGAGAAAGCCTCCTCGAGTGTTTTCCCGTACGCCTTGAACTTCACGTCTGCCGTGTGTGGCAGGTATTCGTATTTCATGCTGGCGGTGATTCCCGCCTTCTTTTTTAATGTTTGCTGAAAGCGTGGGAAAAACGCAAAAATTAATAAACAGCAGTGATGGAATGGGAAGTAAAAGTGGTGTGAATGAAAATAAGCATAGACACGAAAGAGGATTCTCCTGAGGAGATAAGGAAGCTCATAAGGATGCTTTCCGCCCTGGTGGGCGACCCTGTGGATTTCCAGCATTCCCCTCCAGCTTCAGGTGAGGGCCTGTTTGATATGTTTGGCGACCCCCAGGCCTCGACTTCAGAACAGCAGCAGCTTGGAAAGCCTGGAGACGGCGGCACGGACATCAATGATTTTCTTGACGGGGCAGATTCACGGCAGGATGCTGAAAGCAATGATGACATTAAGGTAGTGCCTTACTGAAAATGGCAGTTGAAATTTTCTTTGACGGCTTGTGCGAGCCCCAGCCGGGCGGCATTGGGACTTACGGCTACGTCATTTACCGTGATGGCAAAAAAGTCCGGGAGCACTGCGCATTCATTGGGAAGGGCGCGGGAATGACGAATAATGTTGCGGAGTATTCTGCCATAGTCGCTGCCCTGGAATGGGCAAGGGCTCACGACTTGCTTAAGGGAAAAGTGGTTGTGAAGGGCGACAGCCAGCTGGTGATAAGGCAGCTTCAGGGTGAGTACAAGGTAAAGTCGCTTACTTCCAAGAAGTTCTTTCCGGTGATTCAGAAGCTTGCGGAAGGAGCTGACATACGGTATGAGTGGGTGGCCAGGGAGGAGAATGGCGAGGCTGATTTTCTTAGCAAGAAGGCTCACAGGGAGTACGTTGCTTCCCGCTAGTCTTTCGCCCAGTAGTATAGCCTTACTATTTGCCTTGTTGAATTTGTCGTGTTACCTGCTATCATTATGGCATTGGCGTATATTCTTTTTTGCGGGAGCTGCGGGAGGGCAGAAACCCTGCTTTCAGAGACATTTGCCTTGAAGTCGTACTTGTCTTCCAGGTGGCTGTCGATGGTCTGGTTTATGCAGGTGTAGTTTTGCATTAGCACGCAGTTCCTGAACACGTCATTTCCTCCAAGGTTTCCGAGGACGCTTGGCGGCGCGGCGGGAAATGCCTGCTCTCTTTGTTGGGGTATGAAGATTATCAGGAAGATGAATGTGATGAAGATTGCCATCAGGGCCTCAAGCGTGCGGATGATTGCAGTCTTGCTCTCGACGAGTTTCATTTCACCAGCCTCTGATTCTCAGCCTGTGCCTTGACTTTATTCCGTACTTGTCAAGGATAAACACCTCGCTTTCCTTTGCGAAAACATTGGTTGCCCCGGCAAGCTGCGGCTGATAGTTGAAAACCGTGCCCCCGGTGTCGTTAAGGAGAGTGAAGCTGAAGTCTCTTGAGGAAGGGTACCTGAAGGCCGACTTTAGGGTATCGTAAGCAGTCTCATTTAGCTTCCTGTAAAGCGGTGTTGAAACTCCAGTGAGGTTTTCAATGGCTCCGAATGCTGTCCTGTATGGGGAAACATACCTCGTTGTCGCGTTATGGTCTCCGGGATGGAATATGATGTCGTACCTGGACTCGTTTTGCAGGGCGAACTGGATGCCCATCCTTACGGTGCTGTTGCCTATGCAGAAGCTGAAGTTGCTGCCTTCGGGCGTGACGAAGGTGACTCCGCTTACGCCGTCGTTGAAGTCGATGTATCTGGAGGAGCCGCTTGTGCAGCCTCCTGCAGTATAGTTGATGGTTCCTGAAAGGGCGTTAGTTACGTGGAAAAAAGTGTAGTTCCGCACGGTTGCTGAAACAACAATGTCGTGCGACTCCTTGGCGTCAGTGCCGACGTAATTGAGTATCCTTGAAAATCCGGCAACGACGAAAGCCGTGTGGTTCGCCTGGGGATAGACCAGCTTGTATTTTGCCGACAGTGCGGAAATGTTGGCTTCCGTGCTGGCTGTTTCCGGCTTCAGTACAATGCCTGAGATGCTTATGTTGAACTCGTCAAGCCTTTCCTTGTCAAAGTGGCTTGCCCTTGAAAGGAATGCGTTGCTGAACTCCGCATTGAACCTCTGCGAGTCAATGGATGCTGCCGAGGGGCTTGCCTCAAGGTCAAAGTCCTCGCTGGGAAGGGTGTAGTTCTCGCCTGAGCTGGCGATTTCCAGCACGTTTTTTCCCTGGATTAGCTGCCTTGGGAATACAAGCTTGCTGTCCTTGATGTCAAAGCTGTGGTTGTCCTCAAATGTGAAATTCTTCCAGTCGTACGGGAAATTTATTATCATTGGCTCCTTGCCTGAGATGTTTGAGTTTATGAACAGCGGAACCCTCTGCACGTTCCAGCTTGCCCTGTCAACTATGCCATCGTGCACGTTATCCAGGAGAGAGTCTGCTGGCGAGTCCTGGCCCGGTAGCTGCCTTATGAACACGAAAAAGGCGCCAAGGTAAATCAGGAACAGGCCAAGGCTTATTATCCAGTCGACGTCTATGGCAACCGCCTTCTTTGACAGCCCTATCTTTGGCATCCTCCTCTTTTTCCCGGCAATCATCTGCAGTTGAAACTTCTGAGGGAAATTATTTAAAGGTTGTGCGGATTCTGGTTTTTCATGAAAGCTTATGGGTTTTTGGCTGTGGCCATTGCTGCAACGGTTGTTGCTGCATTTTTGGGCGGATGCTCAAATGGAACAGGGAGCTCAAGCAGGGAAGTTGCCGCTCTGGTCAATGGGGAAAGGATTTACTTTGATGACGTTAATGAGGAATACGCCTCTCTCTCCACTGAGCAGCAGGAGAGCATTACAAGGGCGGATGCTCTCTCGTTTCTCATTGAGCGGGAAATCCTTGCCCAGGAAGCGAAAAGGCAAGGCGTGACAGTATCAGAGAAGGAAGTTGAAGACGAATATGAATTCCTGCTTTTAGTGAGCAACCTGACAGGGCCAGGCTTGGAACTTCAGCTCAGGGCAAGAAACAGCTCGCTTGAGAAGTTCAAGGCAACCGTGAAGAAGCAGGTGATGATAGGCAAGCTTCTTGATAAGGCAGTCCCCAGGCAGTTTATTATCAAGCACGACGATGTGGAAAGAATTTACAATGCCAGCAATTATGCTTCCCTTGGCATCACGTTCGAGCACGCGGAGAAAGCCATCGTTGACCTAATCACTGGTCAACGGCAGGCATCTGAACGCGCCGCCTACATCGAGCGCCTCAAGGGAGAGGCTGACGTGCTGATAGTGGCTGTGCCTGGCTGAGTTTACAGTTCGCTCAGCGTCGCAACCGCAAGCCTCGTTTCTTCTGGCCTTATCTTGCTGTCCATCGCGACAACGCATTTCACGTTGGCCATTTCTGCAGCCTTTGCAAGCTCTCGGTCTATTGAGCCATCAAGGACGATTGCGTAAACATTATTCAGGCTTCTCAGTGTTGATTGCAGTTCAGCCAATGGGACTTTTCCGAGCACGTTGAGCTTTTCGTCAAAGAGGTATGCTCCTCGTGTGCCTATGAGTGTGCCTGAAATTTCCCGGAATACTGCTTTCTCGTTCTGGGAAAGCTGCTTCGGTTCCCTCGGCCCCCCGTCAGGCTGGGCTTCGAATCTTGGCTCCCTTGGCGGCAGTCTTCCGCGACTTTGCACCATTGGCGGTCTCCTGAAGCCGCCAGGTTGCTGCATTGGAGGCCTCTCCTGCCTGAACTCCTCTCGCGGCCTGAATTCTGTTCGCGGCCTGAAATCTTCCCTTGGAAGCTGCGGGGATTGGCTGCCTGGCTGTGCAGCGGCTTCTGCCCTGTCAGCAGCCCTGCTGTCCTGCCGTTCTATCCTTTCTGCTTTTTCAAGCCTGAGCTGTTCAGGGACAACCCTGGAACGAAGTGCCTTGTGAATTTCCTTTTTCTCAAGCTCCTCGACTTCCTTTCCATCCGGGGCTTTGGTCACGTAATCGACTTCGGCAACATCGATGAGTTCCTTGAGTATCAAGTCCCCTCCGCGGTCGCCGTCAACGAATGCCGTGAGCACTTTTTTCTTGCTCAGCTCAACGATGGTCTGGGGCACGGATGTGCCGTTCATTCCTATTACGTTCTTGAAGCCGTGCTTCAGAAGGTTCATTACGTCAGCCCTTCCCTCGCAGACTATTACTTCCTCGCTGTCCTCGATTCCAGGGCCTGCCGGGAGCCTGTCTGTGCCGTATTCAATGGCTTCCATTACCCTGACTGCCTTTGATACCTCGTCAGCGAGCTCTTGCGAGTCTGGCATTACTGTGTCGACCATTGTCTTGAGGAGTTCCTTTGCCCTGTCAATGACAAATGCGCGCTTGCTTGTCCTGACATCCTCAATGCTGTCGACCTTGAGCCTTGCGTTGCACGGCCCTATCCTCTGGATTATTTCCAGGGCTGCCGCGATGATTGCAGTCTCTGCCTTGTCCAGTGAGGAAGGGATGGTTATTGCGCCGGAGGTCTTTCCGCTTCTTATTTCCGTGTCGACCTCTATCCTTCCAATCCTTCCTGAGCGCTGGAGCTCCCTGAGCTCAAGGTCTGACCCGAGTAGGCCTTCTGTCTGGCCGAATATTGCGCCTATGACGTCCGGCCTGTCAACAACACCTTCTATCTGGATTGTGGAGTGTATTATGTACTTTGCTGATACTGGACTAATCTTTCCCATTCAAATCGCCTCGTGTTAGGCACGGCCAGAACTTTCTCAGAACAAGTCACAACTACGCTTTGGCCTTTGGTAGGGCCCTGCTAATCATGATAGCTTAACCAATGATGAATGTGAATTGCTGATTTTCGTGACGGCTTTTGCCGTTTTTACAAGTTGTGCCTTGTCTTGTTTTTTCTGGCACTGTGTGCCTTTAATCTTGCTTATGGTTCCAATGGAACCGTTATGATAGTGAAAATGTGGCCCGACACTAACCCCCGAATTCCTGGCCAGCCATTGGGCGAGCTTGTCCGGGTAACTCTGAGTCGGGCTGCGGAACATTGTGGCTCACAGGCCTTGCCTGTGCCCCAATCGACACGTGTCAATGTGGGCCCGTTTCATCCGCGGCCATCGCGGCCGAGTCACGGAAGGACCGAAAACGTCCGCGTGAATGACGTATCCTTGCAGAGTGGCAAGCTTATTAATAAACTTTTGTGTAAGCGAGTATTCACTTAGAAGTGACAATAATAGAAAGATTTATAAATAAGCTGTTTTCTTGCTTTGGTAATGGCAGATTTGTACCTTCAATGCGTTGTCATTCCTGAGCGGCCAGGCTACCATCCGCAGTTTATTGTGGGCGAGCCAGGCATAACTGACCAGTTCGGCTTTCGGAGGAGAAACAAGGTACTTGTCCAAGGCGTGGTTGGAGTGACTGTCGAGTTTAACACGAGGCCGGAAGCTTTCAGGAAAGGGGTCGAAGCCATTGTCAGTGAGTTGGGAACACAGGTGACCCTAGACGACATTGCTGCTCGGCTTGAGCAAAGAGGCTATTCTACGCACGTTATTCCAGCGATGTATCACTTGAGTGGCCAGCCTCGAAAGGCAGGTAATTGAATCCCTGCGAAAACTCTATAAACCAGGCTCTTTAGTTCTCGGTTATGGCAAAGAAGCACCCTGAGCGGTTCAAGACCCTTAATGACGTCTTTGACCAGTTCACCATTCGCAACCTTTACGTTCTTACAACAAAGGACCATTTCGTGGATGGCACGCTTGCTCCCTTGTCGATTGGGAAGGAGGCTAACGTCTTCAGTGCTGAGAGGAAGGACGGCAGCCGCGCAGTCGTGAAGATTTACAGGCTTGAGACTGCTGACTTTAACAGCATGTACAGCTATCTTGCCCTTGACCCCAGGTATCCGAGCATCAAGAAGAAGCAGCGTGACGTGATTTTTGCCTGGTGCCAGAGGGAGTATCGAAATTTGCTTGCTGCGCGGGAGGCTATGGTCAGGGCTCCCCTTCCCTTTGCATTCCTGAAGAACATCCTGGTAATGTCGCAGGTTGGCGATGAGCAGCCTGCACAGAAAATCAAGGATGACATTCCTAAGCATCCGCAGAGGTTCTTCAACGAGATAGTTGGCGAGATGAAGAAGCTCTACCGCTTCGGCTTCATTCACTCTGACCTTTCCAAGTTCAACATCCTGAACCTTGACCAGCACCCTGTTTTGATTGACTTCTCCCAGATGCTGCCGGCGAATGCTGCCGGTGCGGAAGACTTTCTCAGGCGCGATGTGGAAAATGTTTCTGGGTTCTTCAGGAAGCTCGACGTGATGATTGACAACGAGAAAGTGCACAAGGAGATAGTTGCAGTCGGGACTAAGAAAGCTTAAGCTTCGTAGAATTCAACGGCAGCCGCCGCTTTTTTCTTGATTTCCTCGTCAAACGTGACAAGCTTTGAGCTGGTTTGTTTTGCGGCGTTCACAATAACCGCATCTGCTCCTTTTAGGGCTGTTGAAACGGCCAAGTCGCTTGCCAGAGAGGCATCAGGATTGCTTATCGGGATTATGCTGATAATTTCCTCTCCAGCTATATCTTCCACAATGTTCTTGACTTGTGCTGCTTCCGCTTCGCCTTTGTTCCTCCTTATGACACCACAAAGCTCTACCAGTGACAACGCTGAAATGACTCCTCTGATTTCACGCCGAAGTATCCTGTCCCTCACCACTCTTGCCTTTTCGTGATGTGCGTCTGATATGAAAAAAGAAACCAGGCAAGAGGTGTCAAGAAGTAAAGTCATCTGTCACCTCCTTTCCCTTCGCACTGCTTCCACGGAATCAAGCCCCTTCGGCCATTTAGCGGAAACTCTGGTTGCAAGTTCGTCGAATGATTTTATCAGCTTCTCTGCATTAAACGGCTTTATGAGTATCCCGTCCTTGGTCACTTGTGCCTCTACCATTTCCCCTTCGCGCAGTCCGGCTTCCGCCCTTAGCTTCTTCTTGAGCACAATCTGCCCCTTCGGCCCGATTTTACTTACCGCTGTCAGAGTCATACTAACTGAGAGGTTATACTAATATTTAAGTCTTGCTATGTTTATGGTAGGAAAATAGCTCAATTATGATAGAAGAAGCAAGGCATATCTGACAAGAATTAAGGATTAAAGAGAAAATTCAGAATAAAAAAGAAAGGTCCCCAAGCTTTGGGCTTGAGGACGCTGTCTTTCCTTTCTTGCCTTCATTGTTGGTTGTTGGGGGTGGTAATGAAGGCAAAGAACTCACCTAGTCGGTGAAAATGATTTCTTTGCGCCCTGCTCATACTATCTCGATTCCGAGCTCGTCGTCGACCTGTCTCATCCCAAGGGATGGCCTGACTCCTGACGCAGCGCGCTTGTCCACTTTTCCGAGTATCCACGGGCTCTTGACGCCTGTGATGATTGTCATCACGGTTATCTTGCCCTTCATTGACTCGGCTACTCTCGCGCCCCAGATGACGTTTGCGTCCTCATCGAGGCTTTCAGTGACCAGTTCGCCAATCCTGTTTATCTCGTCCAGTGTCATGTCAGGGCCGCCAGAGACGTGAATCAAGGCTCCGGATGCTCCCTTGTAGCTTATGTCCAGCAGTGGGTTGCTCAGTGCGCCTTGGACTGCTTCCTCAACCCTGTTGTTGGTGTCAGAGCTTCCTACTCCGATGGCTGCGACTCCTCCGTTGCTCATTATCGCCTTTACGTCCGCGAAGTCGAGGTTGACCAGTGATGGGACAGCTATTGTCTCGACTATTCCCTTTATCATTGTGGCAATGAGCTCGTTAGCCACCGCGAAAGCCTGTTCAATTGGCAAATTGCCTGCAATCTGGACAAGCCTGTTGTTGTCAATCACGATTACTGTGTCTGACACTTGCCTTAGCTGCTGCAGCCCGAATTCGGCCTTGTCAATCCTTGCCCTTTCAATTTTGAAAGGCATGGTTACTGTGCCGATTACGATTGCGTCATTCTCCTTGGCGACCTTTGCCACGACTGGAGCTGAGCCTGTTCCTGTTCCGCCTCCCATTCCAGCGCAGACAAAGACCATGTCTGCCCCCTTGAGGGCTTCCTTGATTTCCTGGATTGTTTCCTTTGCAGCCTCTGCGCCCTTTTCTGGGTATCCACCGCAGCCCAATCCGCGAGTCAGGTCCTTTCCGATGAGAAATTTCTTGTCAGCAGTAGTAAAGTCGAGGTGCTGCTTGTCCGTGTTGCACGCAACGATTTCAGCGCCCTTTATTCCTTTCTTGTAAAGCCAGGAAACCATATTGTTTCCGGCTCCTCCGGCTCCTATTACTTTTATGTTGGCCTGTCCAACCATTGCCTGGGACACATCCAAATCCTGTGCACTTTTGAGTGCGTCTTGTACGATAAAGTCCATCTTATCCACCCCGCTTTCGCAGTTTTTTGGCTTTACTTTTTTTCCTCAAACACGCACAACCTGCTTTTTCATCATATATTTTTGATAACAACAATGTTTAAATATTACGGTTGTGCATATCTTCAGCTAGAATAAGCGGTTTGTGTCCATCAAACTGTGTCCAACAATGATGATGTCCGATTAAGGCCGGTCGTTGTCCAGACGAACGGATTTGATCCCGATTTCTGCTTTTTGTCCAGAAAAGCAAAAATTAACTGTTTTCCTGATATTAAAACTATTTAAACATTTCGCAATTTAAATATATATACTACACATAATACTACTTTAGGCTTCACGAAAAAGTTCGCTTAAGTAATGCGAAAGGTTTAAAATATGCAATATTCTCCAACCTGTGATGGCAATTGATTACAAGGTAGCTGCAATCGTGATTAGCAATGCAATGAAGGGAATTGATTCTTTAGCCGGCGGCCCTTGGGCGGCTGCAACCCGCGTATGCTTTTGCAAATGCAACGCCTGATCCAGCCATTTACAGAAAGAATCAGCAGCCCAGCATTGATCAACGTTTGGTTGGGTACAGTGCCCCTTCCGTATCAGCCAGCCCTATGACTGCTAAAGAGGCGTTGTATAAGCTTCTTATGTTGTGAGATTACCACGTGAGCTTATTGGCAGAAATGTAATGGTAGACCTGATTGATATTCCATCCGCTGGTTGATATTACGCTGCTTTTAATCCATTGGGCGAATTGCTGTGGCTGGTACCGCGTCGCCGAGGTAAGAAACGCTGTACCACATTCCATTTGGGTGTAGTTTGAAAGGGGCTTGGAATTGGAGGGAGTTGAGAGTGTCAAAGTATTCTTGAGTGTAAGTCATAAGGCGGGATTTGCCTTGTTAATGAGAGTATTTAAAGGATTGCCCGATGAAATGAAGAAAAACTTGGCTTCCAGCTGGCTGATGTCGGTTTTTATGTGGCGCTATTTTTGTGAGCTTTCTGTGCGGCCCCGTTTGCGTTTCAGCAAAGGCCGCTATTCGCCCCTTTCGCCACCCGCATCGCTAGGCATATTGCCTGTCGCTTTCACGGCTGGTAAGCCTTGTGTCCTGAAATGATTTTTCTCTTGACACTCTGGGCATCACCTCGCGGTATCCTTGTTCAGGACAAGTCATATGGAGCGTTTGATTTATTTAAGGCTTTAGTATATACTTGCCATACTAAAGCACCACCCATCAAAGACTGGTGTGATTATTAGCTATTGTCAAGTGGTGCTTAGTGCTCAGAACTTTCCTCAGTAAAACAACAAATTCTGTCACTAGTCCAAGGCTAGTGGGAAATGCTCAGAAACAGCTGTTTCTGGCACTCAGAAATCTGCGGATTTCTGATGGTTCTGACATTTGTAACTGCCGCGGTAAGTTGTTATCAGGGTCGTGCTGCTGTCTCTCTCATGAATTTCTCGACAAGCACGTTTGCTGAAAAGCCGTGCTTCGAGCACCATCTCATGTAGTCGTCATACACTGACCGTTCAACCACTAAGTCAAGCTTTATTTTTGATATTCCTTTTGGGGTTGCTGCCATCAAATCACCTCAATTGGTTGGCTATGATTCTCCTATAAAATAGCTTGTATTTGGTAAATCATTGCGATAGGGTTAAATATGGGCTTTGGCAGTTTAGTGCTTCTTAAATCTGATACTTTTGAAGGTGTGCTATGACTAATGGCTTGAAACTTTCAAAGCACGATCGTTATGTCGAGGAGCTTTGCGCCAGGATTAAGGGCGATTACGACTCTGTTTCCAAGCACGTTACCGTGAGGGCAAAGAAGCGAATGCTCGCTGAGGTTGATGTTTTGGCCAAGAAGGGCGAGTCTGTTGACATTTACGAGGTCAAGTGCTCTCCCCGCGTTGTCAAGGCGAAGAGGCAGCTCAGGAAGCTCAGCCGCTATCTTGGCGGGAGTATGAACATTGCAAACTATTATTTCTATTGTGGCAGCTCTCACAGCTTAATGACGATATTTCTCAGGTAGCCATTGCTGCGATTATCAGGCCAATAAGGATTCCTATTATCAGTCCCAGAAGGAAGTCAATGACGCCTCTTGAGAAGAACAGGTGTGCGGTGTGAGGTCTTTCGACTGAAAAGTAGTCAGCGAGGAATTGCCTTGCCGTGGGCATATGCCCAGGCCTTGAGAGCCTTATCAGAGTTCTGGAGCCAGTTTTAGCCAGTTTAGCCATCTATTCACCTTCTTTTTCCTGATTCTCTTTGCTCCCTTGAGCTTTCTTGTTCGCTTATTAACTTTTCTCTTTTGGGCAGCTGTCTTGGCTTTTCTCTTTACCGCCTTCGCCACGATTTTCGAGGCAGACCTCAAGGCAACCGCTTTCCTTGTCGTGCTCCCGATTGCCTGCGACTGCGCCCTTGCTATTGCGCTTTCGATTTCCTGCCTGGCGGCTAGCGCGTTTTGCACGTGCTTCCCGATGACTGCTGCTGCCGCGGCTGGAGTCCTTGCCTTCAATATCTCATCAGCCAGCTCAGTGTCCTGGTAGATGTTTCTTATCCAGCTGTGGAAGTCGTTGCTCAGGCTGTGGACTTTGTGATGAAACGCATAGTGCTCCCTAATCCTTTTCGAAGTAGTCTCTTGTTTTGATTTTCCCACGCTATTTGCCTCTTTTTCCCCCAAGGCCCGAATTATTTCTTATCCTGGATGAACACCAAAGTGACCAGCTTCACTGGCACGCCAGCGTAGACAACAGGCTTTTCCGTCTTGATGACTTGCGATGCGGGAACATTCACCGTTGCCTTCAGCTTCCCATACGGCGCACCCTCGCAGCACACCACAGCCCTGTTTCCGGGAAGGTCAGTGAGGCCGAAAGTGTCATCACAGGCTTGCCTCGTCTCCTCGCTGAAGAACCAGCAAAGGCCCTTTCCGTGGCAGTTTGACTCGCAAACGTTTGTGCCTACCTTGATGCAGTCGTCCTTGCATTCGCCTGAAGAGTGAACCAGTACAAAGTTAACAGTCGCAACCCCGCCATCAGGAACCAAGATGCTATTTTCTGTCCTGGCATCATAATCCGACTTGGCAGCAACAATATCATAAGTGGTTGAAGGCACATTGTCAATCCTGTAAAAGCCTGTTCCATTGGTGGTTGCCGTGAATGCCGTGCCGAGAATCCTGACCAGGGAGCCCACGACTGGGCAACCTTCAGCCGGGCACGGTCCCTGGCTGTCAAAAGTGCTCACGTTCCTCACGTAGCCTTCTATGCTTCCTGAAGTGCCAAACCACTCTCCCGGGTCGCACACTTCCAAACCAGAACTTCCGCCAACGTTAGTGTAAGAGTCATACTTCCCGCCAGTCTGGATGTCAGCCCTCGACAAAGGCTTCGCGTGGCAACTGCTCAGGGCAACATTCCACGCGCACTTCGGATCATTCTCGCAAGGCGTTTGCTGCTTATTATCACAAACAATCTCAATAGAGGCAGTCTCGGCAGTTATGGCCACATCAACATCATAGTAGCACTTGTCATTATAAACACAATCCGACGACAGGTCACAACACGCATTATCGTTCAGGTCAGTTAAGCACGCCCCTCCTGAGCACTCCCTCCACCTGTAAGCTTCGCCGGCATCGTCTCCGCAGCAGGCGCCTCCTGCAACTTCGCCGCCAACACTCCACTTTCCACTGCCCACTGCGCTGTTGCAGCTTGCTGCTGAGGAGTCGCCGTCGTAGTACTGGCACTGGCTGTTGCACACTCCAGAGAGAACAAATCCGCCGGCAGAGACTTCATCGCACTGGCTGGCTGCGCCGCAGCTCGCCTCGCACTTCCCGCCGCCGTAACCTGGTGTTGGCTGTGTCTGGACGTCATTGGCGTCGCAGCTCACGCAAACGTTGCTCGTCGCATCGCACGTGGTTCCTCCGCAGCAGCCGCCCCCTCCGCCGCACGGGTTTCCCGCGGGCTGGCAGTTGACGCACGTTCCGCCGCTGCAGCCCCAGCCGCTCGGGTTGCATCTGGCACCGTCGCCGGCTGTCGCGCACGTCTTGCACTGCCCACCGTTGCAGAAGTTGGAGCCTGTGCACCCGGCAGGTTGGGAGCCATCTGCCAGGTTACTGATTCCGCAGCCGCCTCCTCCACTCCAAGTCTGGCACACGCCAGGACTGGAAGAGCACGGGCGGCATTGAAAGTTGTAGCACTCCTCGCCTGCAAGGCAGAGAGGGTCACCAACATCTCCACACGTGCGCTTGCCAACATCAAAAGGTCCGGAAGTATACCATCCCTGTGCTGAAGCCTGCAAGCTAAACAGCACAGCCAAAAGCAATGCAATAAACAGCAACCGCAGCTTCACTAGTTTCACTTCCCTCTTTTTTAGGTGCTTATGCAGCCTTGTCATATAAATAGGTTTTGGAAGGCTTCGGGGCAATCAGGAAGACAAAAACCAAAAAGCTTATATAATCTAAATACACCAAATAGGTTACACATTGAATCCAAGTGATTACGAATGATTATTTGCGATAGTTCATCGTTGATTTTGCTCGCGAAAATAAGCAGGTTGGAAATCGCGCATAGCTTGTTCGGAACGATTTTGATTCCAAGAGCTGTTTATGATGAAGCTGTAGTCAGGGGCAAGGAGGAGCGCTACACCGATGCGTTCCTGATTGATAAGCAGGTAGGCGGGCTAGTAATGGTAAGAGAGCTCGATAAGGCGCATATGGAAAAGGCTGAAAGCCTTAAAGCAGTCATTGGCAGAGGCGAAGCAGAAGCAATAGCGCTGTGCGCGCAGGAAAAGCAAAAAATTTTGCTCACGGACGATTTGGAGTCTGTCAGGATTGCAGAGTTGCACGGGATAAAGTGCAGGACGACGTTGGGGGTGCTGTACGAAGCCCTCAAGAAAGGGCTTCTGCAGCTAAAGGA
The DNA here is from genome assembly GCA_016180105.1 of Candidatus Woesearchaeota archaeon. GTDB lineage: Archaea > Nanobdellota > Nanobdellia > Woesearchaeales > UBA10216 > UBA10216. The sequence goes on from JACPBZ010000005.1 coordinate 41,515, forward strand.
TTATGAGTCTGCCCTGAAGGATTTTTCCAGGAACGCGTGGGTTTCGGCCGAGGTCGTTGCGGAATTTTGGCAGGTGGGACAAAGGTTAAAGGGTGATAAGAGATGAAACAGCAAAGGGTAAGCTTGACTTTGCCAAAAAAATTATTGGAAGAAGCGGAAAAAATGGCAGCGCAAAAATTTGAAGACAGGTCAACAGCAATAAGGGAACTGCTGGCAATAGGAATAGCCAGTTACAAGGAAAATGAAGCGGTAAAAAACTATGCCGAAGGTAAGCTGTCACTCGGCAAAGCGGCAGAACTGGCAGGAGTTTCAACGTGGCGCTTAATAGACCTTCTAAGAGAAAAAAAAGTTCCATTGAGGTACGATCTTGATAAGCTAAGAGAAGAAATTAAAGCCTTAGTCGCCACTTAAGCAAAAGCGCATTTTGATCTTGCCTCAGAAAACACTGAAATTCTCGTAAAGCGCGAGTTACAACAAAGTAGCAGTAGCAACAGGCAACTCAGTAGCAGTCGGAGTGGCAACATAAGCCGCACTCGTCGGGGTGGGAGTGTAAGTTACAATAACATTAGGAGATTGGCACGCAGCAGTTTAAGCGACATTTTAAGAAAAAACCAAGTTAGTTTTGCAAAACAGGCCTAGGACCAGAGTAATTCAAATCACGATTCATATACTGATTTCCATTCAATGATTGCACACCACTTCCAGTAACAATTACAACAGCATGATCGCCTTTAGGCAACAGGGTTGTGTAAGAGCGTACCCCTACAGCCCTCAACAAAGACGTGAGCCAACTCTCTGTCATCCCACTGCCAGAGAAACCCACTTCCGCCACAGCCCACACAGGAGGATCCATGCTATTTTGCGGAAAAACAGCAGAATAAGTATCCGCATTTACCCCAGTCACATGCCTCAAGTTCTGCACAGCCCACGCTTTCAAGCCCTCAACCATCTCCACCTCACTCGGAACAGGCTTGCTCTTCCAGCCAGGACCCTGAACAATCGCCCTCGCCAAAGTGTAAGAGCTGACAAAG
>JACPBZ010000014.1 GCA_016180105.1 Candidatus Woesearchaeota archaeon
TGCTAAATAAGCATCCCGAAGGAGTTCCTTCGACATTGTGAAGTCTTGCACTCTCATTGCAGCAATCTTCTGCTCAAGGCCGGGGAATTGCGTCGGAGTTGGAATTACCGTAGCGGTTGGAGTTGCCACAGGCCGTGGAGTGGCCGTAGCCGTAGGCAATGAAGTTGCTGTTGGCTGCGGTGTTGCCGTTGAAGTTGCAGTCGGAGCTGGCGGAACTGCGGTGTAAGTTGGCGTTGGCGGAACCGGGGTGTACGTCGCTGTTGGAGTTGCCGGCACGATAACAACGCCAGAAGTTGGCGTTGCAGTCGCAATCGCCGAGGGCGTGTAAGTTGCGGTTGCCGCTGGAGTTGGAGTTGACTCAACCGGGGGAATAACCGGCGCAGGCCCGCCCGACTTGAAAAGAGCAACGGCGGCAATGAAAAGGGCTGCCCCACCGAGGAACAACGCACCATAAATGCCTCGCCCGTGGTGGCGACTCGTTTCCCTCAGACCAGTGATTTGCCTAGCCTGTCCCTGCAGCGCCTGGGCAACACCGTGAGCGTAAGTCCCATCAACAGCCGGATCAAGCTCCGCGCTCACATCGCCAATTTGAGCCTGAACGCCTGCGGCGTAACTTCCTGGCGTGTTTGAGTCAAGCTGTCCAGCAATTATTTGATCAAGAGTCCTGTCACCCTGGTCGGCGTGATCCATAGCACGTCTTGCAGCGTCATCAGCCACGGATTGAGCGTGAGAACTGAGGTCAGTCCTAACCTGCCTTACCTTAGCATCAGTGGAAGTTGCGGCGGTTTGCTCAGCCTGTTCAGCCCTAGCAACTGCGGCATTGGCACGAGCATATGCGGAGTCAGCACGAGCGTTTGCGTCAGCAATACGCCTGTCTGCTTCTTCAAGCACTGGAGCAACATTAGCTGCTATGATGGGCAAGACCTCAGATGCCCTTTGCTTGGCCTGATAAAGATTGGAAAATGCTGCGGGGCTGAACGCCTCCCGTGTGGACTCTGGAAGAAGATTGTCAACAAGCCGAAGAACCCTGTCCAGTTCCTGCCCGTTGTTCCTGATAGCGTAACCCATTGCCAGCTCATAGAGCCGCTTCACGACTTTCAATTCCCTCTCAATTCTCTTCTGGACAAAATGGGCAACGTCCTGAGCCTCATCCCTGGAAAGCGCCCTTCCCATAATCTGCTCCTCACGTGCCACCATACGATTGACGTAAGAAGGCGCGGTGGTCACGTCAAATGGCTTTTGAGCTGCATAAGCGTCAAGAAAGTTCCTGATTTTTGCAGCCTGGTTTTGGTCCCGTAAAATAGCTGCACTCTTGTCACGAATATTTGCAGTCTCGCGATAAATTACTGACTGAAGCTCAGCCAGCCTTTCTGGCCGGAGGTCTGAAGAAAAAAAATCCCGATGATCGATAATAACCTGCCTTTCAGACACCAGAACCTGCATTTCAGCCGTTGCAGCACCAAGCCGACCCTGAATGACATCCAGGCCGCCCCTGATCCTGGCAGTAAGCTGCTTTCCCCTAGAACGATCATTATCCTGAACCATCAAACCACCCCTGCAAATCGTTTTGAATTAATTGAAAACACGGCACAAACTCAGCGCAATATAAAAATATTTCTGTGCTTACCCATTATGAAATAGTAACAAAAACAGGCTATTTGAGCCTTGCAGAAACAATTAAAAGCGCCGGGGCTTACGGAGCAAAGATGAAAATTGCAATTATCGGCGCAGGCCCAGCAGGCGGATTTTCAGCTTACCTCCTTGCAAAGGCAGGGATGGACGTTTCGATTTACGAGGAGCACGCCACGATAGGGGAGCCGGTTGCGTGCACCGGAGTCATAACAGGCGACGTGATGGCAAGGCAGCTGCAGCTGCCCAAAGAGCTGATTCTCAACAAGATTTCAAAAGCCCGCATCATTGCCCCGAACAAGGAATTCATCGAGGTCAGGCTAAAAAACGACATAATAATAGACCGCGCAGGGCTCGACAGGCACATCGCGGCAATGGCTGAGGAGAACGGCGCGAAAATCTTCACGAACCACAGGTTTGAGAATCTTGAATACTGCAACAGCGGAAAAAATGAACGCGAAAGAATAATCGTTGCCGCCAAGAACAAAACCAACAACGAAATGAAAAAAGTTGAAACCGACTTCCTGATTGGCGCTGACGGGCCGGTGAGCAGCGTTGCGAAGGCTTCCGGATTGTTCGGCAACAGGAAATTCTACTCGGGAATACAGGTCACGATTCCTGTCAAGAATGACAACGCCATCGACTTCTACCCAAGCGAGAACGGGATTGCCTGGGTCGTGCCAGAGAATGAAGGCGTTGCAAGGGTAGGGATAGCCGCAAACAAGGAAGCGAATGCGCACTTCAGGAGATTCCTGACGGCTGTTGCCGGCAGCGACTACGAAAAGAAGATAATCGGATGGCAGGCAGGGCCGATACCAATCTATGACCCGAGACTGAAGTCTGCAACGAAGGACGGAAAAATCCTTCTGGTCGGGGACGCCGCGACAATGGTAAAGGCGCCAACCCTTGGCGGCATAAACCAAAGCCTGATCGGGGCCCAGTGCGCGGCAGACTCTTTAATCAACGGAAGCAATTACGAAAAGCTGTGGAAGAAAAAAATGGGGATGGACCTTTACATCTCGCTCCTGATGAGGAAGGCAATGGAAAAATTCAGCAACACGGACTACAATTCCCTGGTTGGCACATTCAGGAAGGAAAAAAACAGGAAGCTCCTGGAAAAATACGACCGCGACGAGCCGAGAAAATTCGCGCTCAAGCTCCTGCTCAATGAGCCAGGCATACTCCTGCTGGCAAAAAAAGCGTGGTTTTAGCCAAATCCATAACTATTTTAAATAGCGCCCGAATTCGGGAACCTTGTTGAGGTAGCCAAATTGCCTGACGAAGACAAAAAAGAAGAGCACGGAAAGAAGAAGGACTTTGGCGAAGGAATAGAGGTCGTCAAGGACCAGCCGAAAGAAGAGAGAGACATCGAGATAAACTTCGGAAGCATACTTTCAATGTTCGGAAAGAAAAAGAAAACCGCGATTGCAGGTGCTGAAGGACCTGCCAGGACCGAACACAAAGGGCATCACCGCCAGGAAGAAAAACACGAAGCGACCGCAGCAAAAAAAGAAGACGAATCGGAGATAGACCTAAAAAAGCTCACGGCCAGCTTCAAGGGAATATTCAAGGGCAAGGAAGCAGGGGAAAAGCGCTCTCCTGAAACTGCCCGCAGGGGAGAGGACGAGGTCTCGATAAACCTGAAATCAGTTTCAGAATTCTTCAGCACAAAAGGCGCAATGCTACTGCTGATACTTGGAATACTGATAAGCGTTGGGATGACAATGCACGTCAGGCTGCAGCCCGCGCAGCTTCCATTCACGGAGGAGTGGGCCAGAAACTCGGTCTACAACACAATACAAAGCGACGTAAACAGCGCAATCTCCCAGCAATACCCCAACCTTCCACAAGACAGGAGAAACCAGATAATCAACGAAGAGCTGGACAAGGCAAGAAACAGCAAATCCTACACATTCAAGACAGGGCAATACGCAGGCCAGCAGATAAGAATAGACGACCAGATAAAAGGAACAGGAGAACTAATTAAAGACTTCTACCAGGATGAAAACGAAAAGCCGTACAGCCCAGACATAGACCCGTACTACTGGTACAGGTACGCGAAAAACATCGTAGAAAAAGGCCACATTGGCGACGAGGTGCGCAACGGAGTACAGTGGGACACCTACCAGCTTGCACCATTCGGAAGGCCAATAGCAGCCCAGGACGTTTCCTTCCCATACTTCATCGCCTACCTCTACAAGGCAACCAGGATATTCAACCCCTCTGCAACATTGTGGGGGGTGCAGACAACAGCGTATCCAATGCTAATCACGGGGCTTACCGTGCTGCTGATTTTCCTCATTGCGAGAAAGATCGCGGGAAACGTTGGGGGATTCTTCGCAGCAGTAATGGCAGGGCTGCACTCCGCCTACGTGAACAGGACAATCCACGGCGACAACGACTCATTCGTCATCTTCATCGCCATATTGACGCTTTGGCTCTTTGTGGAAGCGATATACGCCAACAAGGCAAAATGGAAGATTGCCCTTGCGGCAGGAGCCGGCCTGGCTGCAGCGCTCTTCAGCCTGGCCTGGGGCGGATGGTGGTTCATCCTGATATTCATGCTCGCCTCATCGGCAGCAACAATAGGGGCAGGCACCATCAAAACAGCAGTAGAACTCGCCGCCAAGAAGCGAAGCGCTACCGAGATAGCAAAGGGAGCCGTGAAGTCTGCAATAACAGGGACAGTCGGAAAACTGTTCACAATCCCGACAGCAATATTCTTCGCTTCAACAGCAGTATTCGTAAGCCTGTTCACGGGCGTGGAAAGATTCCTCCAGACCCCGCTGCTTGCACTGGGAATAACACAGCTGAAGACAGCAGTGCTTGCACAATCATACTGGCCAAACGTGCTCACAACAGTGGCAGAGCTTAACGAAGGCAACTTCAACCAAGTCGTGAGCAGCATAAAGCCAGGCATATTCTGGCTGTCATTCCTGAGCGCAGGACTCCTCCTGGCAATCGCGGCAATGAACCTCGGCCTGCCTTACATCAGCAACAGGCTACGAATGGTCAAGAGCGATGAGAAAAAAGCCCTCTACTCACTGTTCTTCGCAACACTAATAATAATATGGTTCATAGGCACGATATACGCAACCACCAAGGGAATAAGGTTCGTGCTCCTGCTAGCACCGGCAGTCGGCCTGGGATTCGGCATAACGCTCGGGCTGGCATTCAGGCTATCAAACTGGCTCAACGAAAACTTCCTGAAAATCAACAAACTGGCAGTATCACTTGCAATCTTCGCAATCCTGGCAGTTGCAACTTACTCAACTGACGTTTCAAAAGACGCCTACAGGGTTGCGCGGAATGACATCCCGATAATAAACGACGCCTGGTACAACTCCCTGACAGCCATAAGGGACGACTCAGACAACATCACAAAAAGCGCAGTGATTACCTCGTGGTGGGACTTCGGCCACCACTTCAAGGCAATCGCGGACAGGAGAGTCACATTCGACGGGACAACCCAACAGGGGCCCCAGGCTCACTGGGTGGGAAAATTCTTCATGACGAAAAACGAGACAGAGGCAATCGGAATACTGAGAATGCTCAACTGCGGAAGCGACTCAGGATTCAACGCGATAAACAGCCTGAAGAACAACTTTGAAAAGTCAATAAAGATAACAGACCAGCTCACCAGGATACAGGCAAGGAAAGAAGCTGAAAGCGTGCTTGTAGAAGAGCACGGGCTCACCCAGGAACAGGCAAGAAACATCACAGAGTACACCCACTGCAACCCACCTGAAAGCTACGTGATTGCATCCGAGGACATGATAGGCAAGTCCGGCGTCTGGGGACACTTTGGAAGCTGGGATTTCGAAAGAGGCATAATCTGGGAGACCCTGAAGGGAAAAAGCCAAAAGGAAGCAGTCGAGCAAATGAAGGAAAGATTCGGCTACAGCGAAGAAAAGGCAAAATCCATTTACAATGAGATTGCCAGGATAAGAAGCGACGGCGAGGCAAACAGCTGGATAGCACCCTGGCCAAGCTTCTCTGGAGAAATAAGCGGCTGCCAGCCCCTCACAAGAGTTGACAACACCACAAACACAGAGGAAAAACTTGCCCTATGCGGCAACGGCCTCGTCGTGAACATAACAACAAGCGACGCATACTTCCCAACCCAGGACGGAAAAACCCTCCACCCAGTCACCTTTGTTTATCTTTCAAACGAAACAGGCACAGAGAAAGTAGTGGAAAGGGAATACCAGAACGACACAATACCCCAAAGATTCTCTGCAATACTCGCGCCCCAGGGCAGCGCATACTATACCGTCGTGGCAAGCCCAGAGCAGGCAGCCGGAATGTTCACCAAGATGTTTTTCTTTGAAGGAAAGGACCTGAAGCACTTCAAGCAACTCGTGCACAACACAGGCTTCACGGGCACAAACGTCTACGTTTACAAGGCGGACTGGGAAAGCATAGGATAAAAATGGACTTCTACGTCATAATACCGGCACACGACGAAAGCAGGAACATTGGCAGCGTCATAGACAAGACGAAAATGTTCGCCACTGCCGGAAACATAGTTGTCGTGGACGACGGCAGCCGCGACGGCACGGCAGCAGAGGCAGCCAGGCACGGAGTCACGGTCTTAAGGCACACCATAAACCTTGGAAAGGGCGGCGCATTAAAGACAGGCTGCCTTTACGCCTACAAGAAAGGTGCTGAAGCACTCGTTTTCATGGACAGCGACGGGCAGCACGACCCGGAAGACATCCCGCGAATAATCCAGGCGCTTCAGGGAAACGACATAGTGTTCACTTACAGGGAAAGAAAGACGGCAGTAATGCCCCTGGTAAAAAAAATCGGCAACACGTTCATTGACGCGGCAATGAGGCTCCTCTTCAACATAAACGTAACGGACACCCAGTGCGGCTACAAGGCAATGACCCGGGCGGCGTACGAAAAGCTAAAACTGGCATCCAATGATTACGGGATAGAATCTGAAATCGTTGCCAAGACGGGAAAATACAGGCTGAAATTCACACAGCTGCCAATAAAAACGGTTTACGCAGACCGCTATAAGGGCACAACAGTCTTTGACGGAGTAAGCATCGTGCTTAAGCTGCTATGGTGGAAAATAGCGAGATAGCGAAATATTCCATAGTATAGAAATATTTATATAGTATTAATATTCCTCACGGGGGTATGACTGCACAGCGATCCCCGAACCCATTTAATCCTGGCTCGCCAGTAGACCCTAACGATTTTGTAGGTAGGGTCTCTGAATTGGAGAATTTCAAGCAAAAACTAATGCAGACTGCCAATGGTTCTCTTGCTAACATGGCTGTGGCTGGGGGATATGGGGTAGGCAAAACCTCTTTTTTACACAAGTGTAAAGCGTTAGCTGAAGAAAGTAATGCGTTGGCAATATATTTTTCCCTTAACGAGATTGATGAATTAAGCAAAGAAAGGCTTGCTGCTTTCCTGATACGAAGGATTAAAGAAAAAGTAAGAGAGGAAATGATACTTGAAAGGATATCAAATGAAATCTTCAAGGTAATACAAAGGATCAAGATTAAAACAGAAAAAATAGAGCTGAGCCTTGACGAAGAAGATGAAAACACATTCCCAAACCTGCAAACAGCCCTAGTTGCCGCGTGGAAAACGCTAAAGGGAACCAAAAAAGCAATAGTTTTCCTCTTGGATGAAGCCAGAGTGCTTGAAAGAAACAGAGCTGAGCTTCTTCTTTACCTTAGAGCTGTTCTTGAACATCTTCAGATAGAGCATATACCTGTGATGATTTTGCCTGCAGGAAAATTAACAATAACTGGACCAACAGGAACCGGATTTTCGCCGCTTGTAAGAACATTTCAGCCAGCTCTACTTGAAAACTTTAGCAGGGAAGAAGCAAATGCATTTATTACGAAGAAACTTAACCAGGCGGGAGTTGAAATTGAACTAATAGCATTTGAAAAGATTTATAATGCCACTGAAGGTCATCCATTTGTATTGACTGCTTATATGAATTCTGCCTATTCCAGGCTGCTTCCGGAAGAAAAAAAATTAACTCAAGCACATTTTAAAGCAACGGATGTTGACTTTGTGAAGGCAGATTTGGCACCTTTTTTTGCAAGATTTTACGATCAGACAGGTAGAAACAGCAGAAAAATCCTTTCTGTCATGGCGAACTTTCCAAGAGAAGAGATATCTTTCTCAGAACTGGCCAAAAAGCTTGCTTTCGAAATGAACGAACTTTCTCCACACTTGGGAAAGCTCGTACAAGATGGCTCAATAATCAGAATAGATAGAGGAAAATATAAGCTGTTTCATCATCTTCTTGGTGAATACATAAAAAGTCGGCAACAAAAGAATAATTCTGAAGCATAAAGCATATAA
>JACPBZ010000015.1 GCA_016180105.1 Candidatus Woesearchaeota archaeon
GCAACCTCAAGCCACTGCCTTGGATAAACCACATTACCCAGGGAAGCTGACATCTTCACTCCATCAATGGTAAGGTGCTCATAGAAAATGGGCTCAGGCGAGGGAAAATCGAGAATTCTCTCGCATATTTCCGCGTTAATCCAGAATGCCGAGCCCGGAACCTGGTACTCCTTGCCAGCACCCTCAGTAGCGATTCCCCAACGAGCCCACTGGGCAGCCCACTCGCTCTTCCACGCAAGCTTTCCCGCATCCTTCAACGGGTCAGCCTCGCCCTTGTGGTTGCAGCCCTTGGCAACTGTTGTCTCAAACAGGTAATCCTTGCAAACGTAAGTCACCTTCTTGTCTTCGGTAAACTTGACCCTCGGAGTCACAATCTTCCCGCAGCTTTCACAAACAGGAGTCCAGGGACTCCAGTCATCCTTCAATGGATTGGTGCGGTGCTTATTCTGAATTTCCCTAAGCAGCTTAGTGCTATCAAGAAGCCTGGAAATGTAATCGTTGAAATTTCCCTTCCCGTACTCGTCCTGCATCGAGAACCTTTCCATCTCCTCGAAAACAAAATTGTGAAGCACGCCAAAATATTCGTCAGTGTGATGCTCAGCGTAAGACTTATGGCAGCCATCAGGGTCGGGCAGGGTGGAAACGGACATTCCAATGTGCTTGTCAAAGCTTTCAGGCACGCCAGCAGGAATCTTCCTCAACGGGTCCATGTCCTCCGCGACCCAGATGAACCTTGCCTTCTCGCCGGCATCAACCAGCGCACGGTAAACAGAAGCGCCCCTTACAGTGTCACTCAGGCGGCCTATGTGAAGAACTCCGGAAATGGACGCTGACGTCTTAACGACATACTCCTTAAATTGCGGAATTTTCTTGTCAGAGTAGCGAAACTTGTCCCTTGAAACAATCTTCCTGGCCAGCTGGTCAGCCCAGAACAAGTCGAACTCTTCCTTATCATTAACGGCTTTCGCGCCTTTTTCGTTGCTATTAGTTGCCATGTTAATTTCTTTTTTTTCAATTTCGCTGCCGTGGTTGTTATATAAATATTTTCATAGAAAAAATGAGCGGGCCCGCAGGGATTTGAATTCCAGCGGCATCAGCCAACCTTAGCTGCTACCGGCCCTGGACCTGATGGTGACTATCCAGCATCCCTGCTAGCTAAGAGCCATCCGCTCTGCCAGGCTAAGCTACGGGCCCACTAATCAGCAGCAACCTATAAAACCTTTAAAAAGATTGCTGTTGACTCTGTTGACTGTTGATAGGCATGTAAACCGCAGGCGTACCTACAATCTCACCGTCTTTAATCGGAACGTAGCCAAACCATCTCCGAGGCCGATTTTTGTCCGTTCCCAAGCTGACTAAGACATTCCTTGCCGTGGCCTTGCCTGGAGGTCTGAGGAAATAATCTTCAATGGATGCTGCAGTGTAATCTGCCGGATCCCTAACCTCTCCAAAAAATGCGAGGTTGGACAAATTTGATGCATCTTCAAAATTCCTGCCAAAGTGTCTTTCCAGAACATGCAATAGAGCATTAAAATACGTTCCTCTGTCGTAAAGGCGTGCTGCAACCAGAAGAGTGTCCTCAGGCATTATTTTGTCACCCGAAAATTGCAAGCCCACAACCGTATCAGTACCTCTGCTGTTTGGGAATGTGCCTGCAAAATAGCCTGATTCTATGTCCGCGACAGGCCAGTCAAGACGGCGAAGAGAAAACAGGCCAAGATGGTCAAGAGCATACTCATCTGTAACAACAAACCCTGTTCTTGATATAACAGCGCCTCGTGATAGCAGATAATTGGTTAATACGTCACGATATTGTTCAATGGCGCCATCCATAAAGAGGAGGCCCATCGGCTTGCCTGAGAGCATGCTGTCAAGACGTGATGGTAGCGTGCTGGAACTGGATTGTAATGCGCTATTATCTTTCATTTTTGGAAGGGCAATGAACACTTTTTTTAAAGATTGCTACCAAAACTCAAACTTTTAACAAACTTGCAGTATTACGGCGTGGCCGGGAATCTCACCAGAGCTGGCAGAAGCTTTAAGAATCATCTGAGGATAGCTTTCCCAAAATGGAAAGGCTGCCGCAAATAATAGAGGCTTACAAAGCTGACTTCGACAATTTTGCACCCGCATTCATTGCCAGATTAACCGAGAAAGAATTCACGGCCCCTGGAACTTACCTGATAAAGGCAAAAAGCCGGAAAGGACTTGTTGAGTTTCCAGTCAACAGCGCCAGCTACATCGCAGTGGTAGACAGGCTTCTCAGGAGAAACGGGTTCGTGCCAGAATACGCCTATTCAGAGGAGTTTGACAACGTGCTGATGACCTCGACAGGAGAAAGCAGCCCAGAAGGCTCTGGCATAATAATGTTCCTGAACTGGGAAGAGCCCCGGGAAGGAACAGAACCGCTCAGCCAAGTTTTCCCCAAGACCGGGGACACTGTAATGCTTGCCTATGTCACACCAAGGAGATAGCAGAGTCCACAATCTCCCGGTATTCAGAATGCAGCTGCTTAAGCCTGGCATCATCCTTGGCCTCAATGACAATACAGACTTCCGGAAGGTTGTTGCTTTTTCTCAGCATAACCCACTCAAGTTCGTTGAGGAAGAACTTGAAGCCATCCCTGGTAGTAGTGCCGTCTGGATGCTTCTTCTTTGCATTGGTGATTAGATTTGCTATGACCTTGTCCTTTTTCTCGTGAGTGCCGCAACTGACGTATTCCTTCATCATGGGCGCAAACTTCACCGAATCGACCATTGCTGATAGCTTTTCATCGCTGTTGCTCAAGATCTCAGCCATCTTCAGCGCGCAAAGGAAGCCATCGCTGAACGGATATTCCTCGAACCACATATGGCTACTCATTTCGCCACCATAAACCGCGTTGTTCTCGTGCACGGTCTTCCCAATGAAGCTGTGGCCGACATCGCTCCACACAAGCTTCCCGCCGAAAGACCCTGCAAGGGGCTTCAGCTCGCTATTACAATCAACAGTAATGACAACATTTCTCCGCTGCTGTGGCTGCCGCGGAAGAATCTTCCCGATGAAAATTGCAGAGCTTATGCTGCCGTTCATTTCCCTTCCCAGGTCATCGAGAAGCACTGACCTGTCACAGTCACCGTCAAGGCCAACGCCAAGGTCTGCCCTGTGCTGCACGATCAGGCGGCCAACCTCCTTGAGATTTTCTCCCCTGGGCTCTGGCCTTTCCCTGTTGAAGTCAGGCTTGGGCTCACAATGCGAGGGTACAACATCCAATCCCAAGTCCTCAAACAGCCTTGGCGTGAGAACAGCTCCAGACGCGTAGAGGCATTCAACGGCAATCCTGACCCTTTTTTTCGGGTTGAGGTGAATCACGCTCCTGAGGAAGTCCCTGTATGGAGCGTAACCGTCTGCCTGCCTAATGTCTCCCTTGCCGGAAATGAACTTCCCGCTTTCGTAAATCGACGTCATCTCAGTGTACTGGTCAAGGAAGGAAAGCCCGTTGGGCTCAACAAACTTGAAGCCCGTATACTCTGCGGGATTGTGGCTTGCCGTAATCATCGCGCCAAACTGCTTAAGATGAAACGCGTTGAAGAAAAGCACCGGACTGGCGCATTCGCCGATATCAGTCACGACACAGCCTGCCGAAACCAATCCGCGAATGAAAGCAGGCATAATCTGCCTTGAAGAATACCTTATGTCCCTTCCCACAACAACCGGCTTGCCCTTTATCAGGGTGCCAAAAGCTTTTCCAATCCGCTCAACCGACTCATTATTGAGCTCTTTGTCGATGAGGCCGCGAATGTCATATGCGTGGAAAAAGCCCGTGTCCATTTTTTCACCCACCCTTAAGCAGAAAAGCAGGATATTAAACTATGTCCTTCCATTCCTTGATTGCCTTCTCATAAAGCTCCAGAGTGCCCGTGTTATACCATTGGCCTGAAAACGGATAGCCAAAGAGCTTCCCCTCCTGAGCGAGCTTGGGAAAAACATCCTTTTCAAGCATTGAGAATCCTTCGCCAATATAATCAAGAACCTCAGCTTCCATAATGTAAAGGCCGGAGTTAATCAGGTTGGAGGGCGCCTCATCCCTCTTCGGCTTCTCAACAAACTCCAGTATCCTGCCGCCCTGCATCCTTGCAACGCCATACGCGCTTGGATTGTCAACCGTTGTCAGGGCTATCGTGACCATCGCCTTGTTCTCCTTGTGGAACAAGTACATATCGTGAAGGTCAATCTCCTTCAGCTCATCAGAATTCGTCGTGATGAAAGTCCCATTAATGTAAGGCCTCGCAAGCCTCAAGGGCCCGGCAGTCCCAAGCGGCTTCGTCTCCTCAATATAACTGACATTGACGCCAAACCTCTTGCCGTCGCCGATTGCGTGCTTTATCTTGTCGCCCTTGTAACCCACAGAAATGACAACACTCTTGACGCCGTACTTCTTGAAAAGGTCAAACTGGTGCTCAAGAAGCGTCCTGTCGTGGACAGAAACAAGGGGCTTTGGAATCTCAAACGTGATTGGCTGAAGCCTCGTTCCAACACCGCCAGCAAGTATGATTGCCACCCTGGGCATATCGGAGTTGCCAAGCGCCTGCATCAGAAGAAGCTCAATTGCGTGGCTCCTGTTCTTAATCTTGTGGCCGTCAACCTTGCGGTCAACTTCTCCCAACACATTGGCATCAAGCGTTAAGGTAACCCTTTCCTTCATAGTTCCCCCCTCAGTTAATCTGCTTTTAACGGCATTTGCCTATTTAAACGTTTCGATTTGTGTGACTTTGTAATATATGCGAAAAATATATATATCTGTATCATATTATGTGTGATGTTGTCATATAAGTGGAGGTGAGCTGAAATGGACGAATACGACGTGGAAGACAGGGACTTTTACGATGGCTTCGGGACAGCCCTTGATGACGATGAGATCAGCGCGGAAGAGGAAGGCTTCATGAAAGGCTTTCTTGACGACTTGTCGAGAAGTGACTTTGAGGATTAAACGCAGGCTCGCCCTGCAGGTAAGTCACTGCGGAGCCTGTTATTTCCACTGCAACACTCTTGCCAAGCATATCTTTCTTGCTCAAAATCACGATTGGCTTATACGCAAAATTCCTTGCCACGAAAGTTCCTGGAACCTTGCCCAGCTCGCTCACGACAACACTGCCCCTCCAGCCAACCCATCTCCTGTTGTTTTCAAGCGCAATTTCCTTTGCCAGAGCGTGAGCCTTTCGGCTGCGGCCCATCACAACCTTGTCAGGAAGGCGCTTCATTGCCGCGGCAGCAGTCCCGGGCCTGGGCCAGAACCTTGAGACGTTCACGACATCAGGCCTCGTTTCCTCGATGATTGCCAGAGTTTCATTGAAATCATCAGTGGTTTCAGAAGGAAACCCGCAAATTATGTCTGTGGCAATGGTGACTTGCGGCAGTTGTTCGCGGAATTTGCAGACTATCTTTCGGAAAGTCTCTACCGCGTATCCCCTTTTCATCGCTGCCAAGACTTTGTTGCTGCCTGCCTGAAGTGGAATGTGCAGAAACTTGAACACCTTTTCATCCTTGAATGCCTCAGCCATCGGCTGCAGCAAGTGGTTTGCCAATGTGGGATTCATCATTCCAACCCGAATCCTGAAATCCCCTTCAATGTCGCATAGCTGCTGAAGCAGCTGCGGAAGATTCGTGCGCCTGTCAAGGCCGTATGTGCCCGTGTCCTGGCTCGTCAGCCAGACTTCCCTTGCGCCGTTTGCCACAACTTCTTCAGCAGCATTTCTTATGCTGCCCATCGGGTAAGAGAACGTAGAGCCCCTTGCTGACTTGGTGATGCAGAAGGTACAGCTTCCAAGGCAGCCATCATTGACCTGGATTATGCTAACAGCCTTATTCACGCCAATCCTGGGCAGCGATGCCTTGTCAATCCCGCTTTTGCCTACAGCGATGGCATTGCGGCCTTCGACAGCAGTAACAATCTCATCAATCCTGTGAGTCCCAACAACGGCAGCACCTGGAGCCAAGGACTGAACAGCCGCAGTTTGGGCCTCTGCCATGCAGCCAGCAACAATCAGCCTTTTACTGTTGCCTTGCAACTGCCGGATACGGCTGCGAATCTTCGCCTCTGTCGGGCCCTTGACGGTGCAGGTGTTGACAACAATGGCGTCTGCTTCCTCTTCGGCAGCGACCATTTCGTGGCCGCCCTTGGCAAGGAGCCCTGCCATTATCTCAGAATCGTTAACATTCGCGGAGCAGCCGTAAGTCTCAATGAAGACTTTCATTGGCACCAGTTTTACGTTGCGCATTAAATACTTTGCCCGACAAAATTCCAGATTCGCAATCTTTTTAAACATCGCAGCCATAGGCATAACTTATGGCCGATGACCCATTTTCTCCCGATGGACTGGTTAAGCTTGTTGGCTTTGATGTCCTGGACAAGTCTGTCATAGAGGACATAAAGCTCATTGTAAGGAAAAAGCTCAAGCGGCTTTCAGAGCTTTGCAAAACTTTTGAGCAGCTCGTGCTTCACCTCAAGAAAGTGCACGCCCAGCCTCACTCGGAGAAGTACGAGCTTCGCGCCACCCTCAAGGACAAGGGAAAGATTTACACCACGGACGTAACCCACAAGGACCTCCCCCTCGCACTGGAAGAAGCCCTGGAAAACCTCGAAAGCGAGGCCAGCAAGGCAAAAACGCTTTAGCATACTTTTATATAGTTTTTTAAGCTTGCAACAGGCATGGCCAAGCCTTTCACTGTCGTTGATGGGACCATAATCCTTCACAGGGATTTTACCGAGCTTGACAGCTTTGTCAAGCAATTCCTTGACGTTTTGGCCAAACATAGCGATTACCTGATCGTCAGCGGTTACGTAAGCATTGTTACTGGCAGGACACGGGCCACTGAAGATGTTGATGTCCTGATTCCGATAATGAGCCAAAAAGCCTTCGCTGCCCTATTTAACGACCTTGGAAAGAATGGCTTTTGGTGCTATCAAGCAGATACGGCATCACGGGCATACTCGCATATCAGGGAAAAGCTTCATATAAGATTTGCCAGGGCTCATGAAATGTTTCCAAACATAGAGTTCGTGCCAATTGATGAAACAAAAAAGCTACAATATTTTGAGTTTTCGCATCCACAGGAGATGCGCGTCAGAGACTTCACCTTTAAAGTCCCTCCCCTTGAATTTGAGATACTTTACAAGGAAAAAGTCCTGGGAAGCCCTAAGGACATGGCGGACGCAAAACACTTGAGGACATTGTTCTCAGAGCTGCTCTCTGAGCAAAAGTTTAAAGAATTCAAAGCATTGATTGAGCATGCAAAATGAGAGACCTTGGCGAATTAGATTATGTAAAGCTGTATGCAGAGAAGCTTAAGGCAGATAATTCCTTATTTGTACAGCAGAAGCTACTGATTGATTCGCAGATTCAGGCAAGCAGGTCACTTTTTAGCAAGATTCTCGCATTTCCCGGTTACAAAAAGCAGGCCAGAAGATACCTTAAAGGCGTGGGCATACTCTAGCGCTGTCATTCGTCTATTCAGCTTCTGCAAGCTGGAAAGTTACACTTTTTATAAACCCTGTCCGGGCAAATGTCCAGTGTCCAGTGGACCATTTTACAGCTGCTGCGGGGCAAAAAGCGCCCCGGAAAAACGAAGCACTGGATTAAAGGCCGCAGCGAACGTACCCAGTGACAGCATTTGCTATCCCCCGTTATCATCTACCATCTACCAAAAAGAATTTATAGGCATCCAAGCCGCTGCTAGAATTTGGGAATGACTTCAATAACAGAGCTTGTTAACACTTCTGAACGAATC
>JACPBZ010000016.1 GCA_016180105.1 Candidatus Woesearchaeota archaeon
CATTTTCATCAACACCAGTGAGAACGACGCTGGGAATGACCACAACGACTTTTCAGCGTTCGTTGACTTCAACAACTCTTTGGTTGGATATTGGAGGTTTGAGGACGGGGCTGGGAGGAATGTGACTGATTTTACATCCAATGCACTGCACGGCAACATGACCAATTTTGCTGCCTGTTTGTCGCTTGACTGCAGCGTCACGTCTGGCTGGACTTCTGCAGGGAAGAGAGGCAGGGCTTTGAAGCTGGATGGCGTGAATGATTTTGTAAATCTAAGCAACAATCCTGCGTTGTCTCTTGACAGGGTAAGCGTAGAGGTCTGGTTTAGGAGGGATGGCCCTGGCAGCGGAGGCTGGGATGGCGGCATTGTTTCAAAATACGCTCCTTCTGTTGATAGCGGCGTCTACAATTACTACATCCGCACGGCGGAGAATAACAATTACAAGATAGATTTCAGTGTGCACAACAGCACAAGTGGCCCCTGTCCGGTCACCAGTGATACTGTTACAGACACAGGCAGGTGGTATCATGTTGTTGGCGTTGCAAACGGCACTCATGCAATGACTTACGTAAATGGCGTCCTGAACGGCACCAGCACATGCTTCATTGACACGCTTGCCAAGGACGATTCATACGCCCTTTACGCTGGAAGCCTGCAGGCAAGCAGCTTATTCTTCAACGGCAGCATTGATGAGGTTAAAGTCTGGAATCGTGCTTTGGATGCGCAGGAAATCAACGCCTCTTACCGGGCAGGGACTTATCGCCTGTTCAGGAACTTCACCGGCTTGAACGATGGCAATTATTCTTACCGTGCTTATTCGGTTGACGCTGCTGGCAATGTTAATCAGTCTTTGGTGCAGAACTTCACTGTGGATACAGTGGTGCCCGCGCTTAGTTACGCTGCTCCAAGCACTGCGAATGCTTCTTTTGTGAACGTTTCGTGGATTTTCCTGAACTTCAGCTATACTGAAATTCACAATGACACGTTTATGATTAGGAATGGCAGCACTAACTGGACTAATGTTAATGCCAGCGCTGGCTTTTTCTTTTACAACTTCACGAACCTTCCCGATGGCAACTACACGTTCTTTGGCTGGATGAATGACTCTGCCGGGAATGTTGTGCAGACTGTGAACAGGACTGTGGTTGTTGACACCGTCCCTCCCGCCATTAGCTTCATTGCCAACACCCCTGCCAACGCATCTGTGCTGAGCAGCAATTTCATCTTCATCAACACAAGTGAGAACGACGCCGGAAACAATCACAACGACTTTTCAGCCTTCATAGACTTCAACAACTCACTTGTAGGGTATTGGAGGTTTGAGGATGATGGGGATACGAACGCGACGGACTTCACGAATTATAACAATAATGGCAGTTTGACTGGATTAGGATGCACTGCCCTTGACTGCAATACGGCATCGGGATGGACGAGCAAAGGCAAGCGCGGCAAGGGAATGGCGTTTGACGGCTCTAATGACGTGGTCACGGTCAGGGACAATGCCGCGCTCAGGCTTAGCAATAAATGGACAATTTCCTTCTGGCTGGAAAATGTGAATAGTGTTGGCAGTTCTGGAGTCCTCAGAAAAGGAGCCGGCAATGCATTAGGCACAGGCGGCTACCAAATTTGGACTGATGGTGCAAAACTATACCTGAAGAGGGACAATCAGCAGCAAACCATGAATCTTGGAGTGAACAACACCTTTAACTTTTACGCTTTCACTTACGATGGCACTAATAACCGGTTCTACAGGAATGGCGTTTTGTGGAGCACATGGGCTCAGACGTGGGCTGCAAACACAGATACTTCTAACTTGCTGTTTGGCCAGGGAGATTCCAACTATCTGAACGGCGTTCTTGATGAAGTTGCAATATATGAGCGCACCCTCTCTGCCATAGAAATCAACGCTTCTTATCAGGCTGGCGTTTACAGGCTGTCCAACAACTTTACCGGCCTTGCCGATGGCAATTACAGTTACCGCGCTTTTGTTGTTGACGCTGCTGGCAGCATGAACGTTACTGATAACAGGACTTTCACTGTTGATACGACAGCTCCTGCTATCAGCTACGTTGCTTTGACTGATGCTAATGCTTCCTTCCTTAACAGGAGCTACACGATTGTTAACATTTCAACTACTGAGACGAGCGAGCACGGCGTTTTCGTCGACTTCAACGGCACCTTGCGCGGCTACTGGCGCTTTGAGGATGACGGTGATACGAATGCGAGCGACTTTAGCAGCAATAACAATAATGGTACTTTGGTTGGCTTTGGCTGCACTGCTGCTGACTGCAACTTGACTGGCGGCATTGGAGGTGTTGCTTCAGGCTTCGTTAGCGGTGGAAAGCGCGGCAAGGGCTTGGCTCTTGATGACCTTGATGACTATGTTGACGTTGCAAACAGCATTTCGTTCAATTCCAGCTCAACAATGACGTGGGCTGCGTGGGTGAACCCAAGGGATACGAATGCTGAGGGCATAATGTTCAAGAGGATAGGCACTACTGAATACGCGCAATTTGCGCTGACTCTTTTCCAGGGAACCCTTTACTGCCTCCAGTCTTCCGATGGCTTAAGCTGGCAGACTGAGCCAAGCACGACAGTGCCAGCAGGCTCGAATAATACGTGGTTGTATGTTGCTTGCGTGAACAATGGCACGCACGGTTTGCTGTACCTTAACGGCAACTCAACGGCCGTTGACGCCACGCCTGCCACGTCAGTTGGAGGCTCTACCAATAGCCTTTGGATAGGGCAGGCAAGGATTGCTTCAGCGACTTCAACGTTCAATGGTTCCATTGATGACGTTATGGTTTGGTCCAGGGGCCTGTCAGCAGAGGAAATTAACGCTTCTTTCCAGGCCGGAACATACAGGCACACCAAGAACTTTACTGGCTTGAATGATGGCAACTATTCTTATTATGCTGCTGTTGTTGACAGTGCCGGAACTTTGGTGCAGACGACCAACCGCACTATTTACGTTGATACTGTTGCTCCGAGCATCAGCCTGGTTGCGAATACTCCTGCAAATGCTTCCGTGCTTGGCACCAACTTTATTTTCATTAACACGAGTGAGAATGATGCTGGCAGCAACCATAACGACTTTTCGGCGTTCGTTGACTTCAACAGCTCGCTGATTGGTTACTGGCGCTTTGATGAGGAGAACCCGATAATTTATGATCATAGCGGCAATGGCCGCCACGCCAATATGTCTGGGTTCAAGTGCTACAGTGTCAACTGCAACCTTACGGGCAGCCTTGGGGGGGTTGCCAGTGGGCGTATAAGCTCCGGGGCAAGGGGCTCTGGGATGGCTTTTGATGGCAACAGCACTTATGCCAATGCTTCTGTCCCCGCATCAGTTTTGAATGTAAGCAATACTTTCACGATAAGCATGTGGGTCAACCCAAGGGACTTTACTACCCATACAGTTAACCCCCGGCCAATTAGTTACAGGACCAGCTCATCTCACGGCTTTACGACAGCGTTCAATAGCGCTGGCACTTTTGTTTTCAGGGTAATCAATGGCGGCTATACGCCAAGCGTTACAAGTCAAGGCCTATCAGCAAATTCGTGGACTCATTTGGCTATGGTGTGGAACGGCTCTAACGTGTCATTGTACGTGAACGGTAATTCCTCTGGCGTGTTTAATGCAAATAATCCCGGCCTTAGTGGCGACTTCGACACAGTGTACCTTGGGACAAGAAATACTGCGGCTGGTTTCTTTAATGGCAGCATTGATGAAGTGCAAATATGGAATAGGGTGCTTAGCCCTGAAGAGATTAATGCTTCCTTCCGCGCTGGTAACTACAGGCTGTTCCGCAACTTCACAAGCCTGCCAGACGGCAATTATACTTTCCGCGCTTACTCTGTTGACGCTGCCGGTAATGTTAACCAGACTGCTGGGCAGAACATCACGATAGACACCGTTGCCCCGGCATTGAGCTTTATCGCGCCCACTGACGCAAACTCGTCTTTCCTGAACAGGACGTGGACTTTGGTGAATGTTTCGACCTCTGAGGCCAGTGAGCATTCCGTGTTCGTGAACTTTAATGGCACCTTGCGCGGCTACTGGCGCTTTGAGGATGACGGTGACACTAATGCGAGCGACTTTAGCAGCAATAATAACAATGGCACTTTGGTTGCCTTCAGCTGCACTGCTGCTGATTGTAATCTTACTGGTGCTGGATTCACGTCCTTCGGAAAGAGGGGCAAGGCGCTTAAGTTTGATGGCAATGGCTCTATAGTTAACGTCACTAATTCGCCCAGCCTGAACATCACTGACAGCCTTACCTTGGAAGCTTGGATTTTCCCGCACGGCCAGGTTTCAACTGCAAAGATTGTTTACAAGAGCAATGACAGTGAGCCTACTGGATACGGTCTCTCTTACCAGCAGGATGAGACTCAGTCAAGGCAGGTATCCTTCTTTATCGGTAATGGCACCAAGGCCTGGCAGGACGCAAGCAATAATTATTATGCGCATTGCTCCAGTTCCCTGCCCGTGAATTCTTGGAGCTATGTTGCTGCCACAACGTCAGCAGGCCTTTCCTCGATTTACGTTGATGGCCAGCTTTGCAACGTCTCGAATTACACCGGTTCAATTGCGCCCAACGACTTCCCCTTGTATATAGGCGGTCACGTCTTTACCCCGACAAGCCGCCAGATGTTTAACGGCTCGGTTGATGAGGTGAGGGTTTGGAGTCGCGCCTTGAACCATTCTGAGATTAACGCCTCATTCAAGGCCGGAACTTATCGCTACTCGAAAAACTTTACGGGCCTGAATGATGGCAACTACAGCTATCTGGCTTACGTCGTTGACTCTGCTGGCATTTTGATTAACACAACTAACAGGACAATTTTCGTTGATACGAGAGGGCCTGGCTTGACTTTTGAGGCGAGCAGCTTCCTGAACAGGACTAACAACAAGTATTCGTCCTTGAACGTCACGCAGAATGATTCGGGCAATGACCATAATGAGCTGAGCGCTTTTGTTGACTTCAACAGCTCGGTGATTGGCTACTGGCGCTTTGAGGATGATGGCGATACTGCCGCGTCTGACTTCACTGCCTTCAATAGTCACGGCACGCTTGTCAATTTTGGCTGTGCTGAGCTGAACTGCAACTTGACCGGTGGTTTGGCTGGTGTTGCTTCTGGCTGGACCAGTGCTGGCAAGAGAGGGAAGGCCTTGGCTTTTGACAGGTCGGGGTCGTATGTTGATGCGGGCAACTCGTCAGCGTTTAATGCTGACAATCTTACTGTTGAGGCTTGGGTTTACCTTAGGTCTTACCCTGTTGGGGATGATGCTCAGATGTCTGTTGTTAGCAAGCATAATGATAGTCCTGGTGCTAATCAGAGGAGCTGGATTATTTACATTTCGCAAAATGGGCTGGCCAACTGGTGGGCTGACCAGGATGGCACTAATACGAATGTTATGCTTACTTCGTCAACAGGCGCCATACCGCTGGATTCGTGGCATCACGTTGCAGGCACGTTTGCTCCGGGAAGCACCGGCATCTTGTATGTGGATGGCATCAAGTACGCTTCCGCTGGCACTCTTACAAGGATATTTGACTCTGTTAGCCCAGTGAGGATTGGCGCTGATGCTTCGACCCTGGTGGTTAATTCGACGACAAGGGGCTTTAATGGCTCTATTGATGAGGTCAGGATATCAAGCCGTGTCCTGTCGGAGGATGAGATTAATGCATCTTTCAGGGCTGGAAGGTATCGCTTGCTTGCGAACATCTCTGGCGGCAATCGTCCTGATGGTAATTACACTTACGCTGCCTATGTGGTGGATGCTGCGGGTAACATCAACAAGACTGAGGACAGGGTTGCGATTATTGACAACACAGTGCCAGCTATTGCGGCAATCAGGACTGTGAGCAACAGCAGCCCGCACTTCTACCAGGTGAGCAACTCAACTTCCGCTGTTGTGGCTTACTTTAACTCGATTGCTCCTGCAACTACCGGTGATGGTGGTGGCGGCCAGGCAGTGACGTTTGAGGTTGTTTACACTGACCTTTACAGGAACAGCCTTGCCGGCAACCTGACGTTTGGCAGCGGGAGGACCCGACGAGGATAACTTATAATGTTAGCAGCGGCAGCGGGAATGCGACGGCAGCTGTATACGCTAACGATACTGCCAACAACACGGCAACTGCGACTGTGAGGTTTATCCTTGACGTGAATGACACGCTGACTACTGACAATAGCAGTGCAAGCAATGTGTGGTATTTGAAGAATGTCTCGATTAACCTGACTGCTGTTGATGTTGCGAATGGCTCTGGCGCCAACCGCACGCTGTGGTGCACATTCACTGCGGGATTGCAGCCTTGCACTCCGACAATTGAGGTGTTTAACCCAAGTGGCGACTTCCGCCTTCCGATTAACTGCAGCACGGGTGACAGCTGCCAGGTCAGGGTGAGATACTATTCGATTGACAATGTGAGCAATAACGAGTCCGGCGGCGCGAATGGCGGAACAATTCGCGAGTCGAACACCGTTAATATTGCTACTGGCGGGAGTGATGTGCAGGATTCGTTCATCAATAATTCGGCCATCCAGAACAACTCGTTCATACGGTCGAGCAATATAACGAACTCGACCGTGAATGACTGCCGCGTTGTTGGCTCTGTCGTGATTAGGTCGACCCTGCAGAGGCATCCTGACCACAGGTATAACTGCACTGTTTCGGAATCGACTGTCATTGATGTCAACGTTACCAGCTCAATTATTGAGAAGCAGAGCTACGTTGACCCGAGCATCATCATCGACTCGGTCATCACGAACAGCACCATTCGCAACTCCACTGTGAGCTTTAGCAGGGTGGAGAACAGCACGTTCTGCGGGAACTTCTCTGTCTACTCTGGCGTGATACTGAACAACACGCTGATTGACGGCAGGATTACGTTCAATGGCAGCAATTACTTCGGTCCTGCTGCGTTGTCGAACATTTGCGCTGGAGTGCCTTCCAGTCCAGTTGGCTCTCTGGTTGCTGACCCGTCGGTTGCCAACAATAGCGCGTCCATAATATTCAGGTATACTGCGACTTCAACTGGCTACAACCTCACGATTGGCCAGCCCGAGCTGTTCAGCCTTGATAACACCAGCACGAAGTCAATCGCGTTGAATGATAACGGCGCATTCCCTGACCTGACGGCGAATGATGCGGTCTACAGCGGCAATTACACCATAAGCCCGTTGAATAATCAGAGCGACGGCAACAAGACAATAGTTGCGCAGGTGAGTGATAATCTTGGCAACAACTGGACTGTTCGCACGAATGTCACCCTTGATAGGACTGCGCCTTACGTTGCAATGGTGGTTAACGGCAACAATATTAACACGACGTCTGCGTCAGTCAGCCTGAACCTGACTTTCAGCGATGCCATTGGAGTCAGGGATTGCCGCTTTGCGAATGAGGATAGGGTGTTTGGCAGCTTTGAGTCTTGCAGTTCCGTGAAGTCCTGGACGTTGAGCAGCGGCAATGGCCTCAAGACAGTGGTGGTCCAGGTGAGGGACACTGCGAGCAACGTGAACGAGACTAATGATACCATCACCTTGCTTGGCTCTGGCACTTCGATTACTTCGCCGGTTTCGGGTGACGTGGTGAAGGGCTCGAAGAATGTTGTCGTGATAGCGCCTGATGCCGCGACCTGGGTGACTTTTGTCGTGATTAACTCGACCAATTCGACCCAGAACTGGAGCCTTTCTGGGGCTGTTGGCGGCATTACCAATGACACGAATCCGGGTGATGGCTTTGTCCAGGCCTGGGCAACTACATTGTTTGGTAATGAGTCGCTGGTCAATCTCACGGCGATTGCTTACGGCGCTTCAGGCAGTTTCCTGAGTAATGACACGCAGGGCAACATCCAGGTTGACAATGCCCCGCCGAATGTCACGCTTGACATTCCGAGGGCCAGTACTGCTTACAACAGGCTTGTGAGGGTGAATGCTTCAGCGAGCAATGATACTTCCACTGTCAGGTTTGATTACAGGACTTCCTCTGCTGCGGATTGGCAGACCATTGGCACGGCATACACTTTCCCGTACGTTCTCGATTGGAACACGGCAGTTTTGGCGGATGGCGCGTCTTATGAAGTCAGGGCTAATGCTACTGATGATGCCGGCTGGACTTCTGTCAGCACTCACACTGCAGTTGAGCTTGATAATACCGGTCCTTCGGTGGCAATTACTGCGCCTGTGGCTGGAGCGTCGATTTCGGGCACGTTCAACATAACATTTACCATACTGGGCACTGTCTCTTCCAGGGCCATTCAGTTTGATGGCGGCGCGTGGCTGGCAACGACTGCGAACACGTCTCATTCCTGGGACACCACCACGGTGGCTGATGGCGCTCATCTTATTAGGGTGCAGGCTAATGATACGTTGAACAACACTGGCTACTCTGAGATATTGATAGTGCAGGTTGACAATGGCGGCGCGAATGTGATACTTCTGTCGCCTGCTTCTGGCGGTTACAAGTCCGGCAATGTCGCTTTGGAAGTTACGGCTCCCGGCACTACCTTTAACGTGACGTTTAACATTAGCAACAGCACTGGATTCTTCAACACCACTGGCAACGTCAGCGCTGTCACTCTTGACAACGTGAGCAGTGATGGCTGGACAGCGACTTGGGTTACTTCGCGGTTTGTGGAGGATGGCGTTTACAACGTGAATGTTGCTGCTTTCGACGCGTCTAATGCATTCTTGGGGTCTGACTCTGCCACCAGCATTGAGGTTGATAATCTCATTCCGAATAACGTGACTAACTTGACAATCCTGAGTCACCCGTCTGATAGCGATGGCACTCTTGTCCTTAACTGGACTAGCAGCACATCCACTGACATTGACCATTACAATGTTTACCGTTCCAATACCCAGAACTTTGCAGCGGGTTCTGGATTCTTCCTGAAGAGCGTGGGCTCCAACACCACGACGGATACTGTTCCGGCTGGCACCTGGTTCTATAAGGTGACTTCTGTTGATAATGTTGGCAGGGAGAGCAATGCGTCCATTGAGGTTAACAGCACTGTCCAGATTGCCGGCCCGACGGGCAGTATGGATATTAATGCCACTTACGCCAGGGAGAACAGCACTGTCAAGTTTACTTATACCGGCTCGGCGGCCGACCTCACGGCAGTCATTAATGCTTCTGAGATAATGAAGCTTGACTCCAGGGTGGTGCACGACTTTGAGAAGCTGTGGTCCACTTCCAGCAATAACAGTCTTAATCAGACCCTGAATGGCACTGCGAAGGCTGGCTCGTTCAGCCTCCAGTTGAGGACTAACGAGTCCGGCGCGTTGAATGAGAACATTACGGTTGACCTTTCGGCTGCGGGAGTTGTCAACTTGAGCAGCTACAACCGGTTGCTGTTGTGGGTCAGGTCCAACATAACGGGGAATGTCCTGAACTTTACTTTCGGCACTGACAATTACACCCAGGCTGGCAACTTTACTGTGTCGATTGATGAGGTGAACGTGTGGGAGCACAAGGAGTTTGACATCTCATCAATTCCTGTGAATGGCACTCGCGGAAACCGCTCCTCTGTCAGGTATTTGATGTTCAACGTCACCGCTTCTGCCCCGATGAGGCTGCTTCTGGATGACCTGGAAGCAAGCAACCAGGTGACAATGCTTGACAATGGCCTTGGCGAGGATTCCGTGTCGGGTGACGCTATTTACACTGGCGCTTTGAACATCACTGTTGACAGCAATGTTTCTGATGGCTTCAAGACAATCAAGGCCCACATTACTGACAGTGCCGGCAACAGTCTCCATCCGCAGGATACCATTACCCTTGATAATACCGTGCCGTTCAGCGTTGTGCTCATCAATGAGGGCGATACGTTCACGCTCTCGAGGACCGTGACGCTTAACCTGACTTTCAATGATGCGTCCTCTGGAGTGAACCAGTGCCGCTACTCCAACACGCAGCCAATCACTTCATCGTATGAGACCTGCGCGGTTCTCAAGGTGTGGACCACTACCACTGGCGGTGGCACCAAGACAGTGTTCTATGAGGTAATGGACAACGCTGGCAACGTCAACATAAGCAACGACACCATTGTGCTTGACACCACGCTTCCCGAGATGATTATCACTTATCCTGCTCCGGGCGCTGTCGTGAACGGCACGGTTAATGTCACGTTTAGCGGTGCTGAGAGCACCCAGCCGCAGGTTAGCATTGACGGCGCCAACTGGTCTAACACTACTGCGGTTAACTTTTACGTGTGGAACACCACTAACCTCTCTGAGGGCACTCACTCGATCAGGATTAGGGATACTGACTCTGCCGGCAACATTGGCTACTCGGAGCCTCTTTTGGTCACTGTGGATAACATCCAGGGTCTTGTTACATTCATCACTCCGCAGAGCAACCAGATTCTCACTGGCAATGTCATTGTCAGGGTGACCGTGACTGAGGATGTTAAGAACGTGAGCTTCGTGATATTCAACACTACTTCGGGAAGGTCGATACAGGTTTACAATGACACTGACCCGCTTGATGGCTGGAACTTTACCCTGAACACTGCTGCTTATGAGGATGGCTTGTGGGAGCTCAAGGCAAACACTACTAACAGCTTTAACAAGGTCATCGATGGTGCGGTGCTTAACAACCTGAGGTTTGACAATGTTGCACCGACCGCGACTCTTCAGTCTCCTGTTAATGGTCAGAGCGTTCGGGGAACGGTCATCATTAACGTGACTGCGAGCTCTGACGTGAAGCAGGTCACGTTTGAGTACAGCAATGATTCCGGTACTGGCTGGCAGCCCCTTGGCGTTGACTTCAGCCCAGTGGCTGGCTGGACCATTGCCTGGGACACTTCATTCGTGAATGACGCTTCCACTTACCGGGTGAGGGCTAACGCGACTGATTATGCTGGCCTTTCGGTCTTGGCGCAGAATACTGCCGACATTGCAATTGACAACACTCCGCCGAGAATCACCATTATTGTTCCGGTTGCCGGCTCGACGGTATCTGGAATCGTGAATGTTTCTTTCAGTGGTGGTGAGCGCCATCCGATGGTGAGCGTTGATGGCGGCGCTGCGGTCAATGCAAGCTCCATTCAGAACTACACCTGGAACACGGCGTCCATTTCTGACGGCACGCACACAGTGAGGATTAATGATTCGGATGCCCTTGGCAACATTGGTTATTCTGATACTGTTACTGTTTTCGTGGACAATACGCCTGATGTGGTCAGCATTGTCTCTCCGCCCAGGACAACGGCTTCGGCAACTGGCAATCTTGAGGTTATCGTGATTGCCCCTTCGAACACGAGGTTTGTCCTGTTCAACGTTAGCAACAGCACTCTCAATATGTCAGTGACCGGCGTGCCTGGCATTACCAATGACACTAACCCTGCTGACGGGTGGAGGCAAACTATAACAACAGCGACTTTTGCAGATGGCTTTTACAACATCAGCGTTGCCGCTTACAATGAGCTTGGCAATCTTACGGGCAGGGACAATCTCACCAACGTTGAGTTTGACAACTCTGCTCCGTCAGCGCCTGTTCTGAGGCCGTTGCCAGGGTTTGACACGGATGGCGTTGTCCAGTTGGAATGGAGCAATGTTACGGCAGCCGTGGCAGACGTCATTTACTACAACGTCTACCGCTCGACGAACATTAGCTTTACCTTGTCAGCAGCCACAAGGATTAAGAATGTCAGCGGCAATTTCAACACTACCACGGACTTCCCTGGTGTCAATGCAAAGTACTATTACAAGGTGACTGCTGTTGACAATGCCTTCCTTGAGGGCGTTTCGTCCAATGAGGAGAACACTACCGTCTCGGTCACTGAGGCTGGCGCCCTGGTTGGCACTCTGTCGGTGAATGATTCGATTGTCAAGGATGGGGATGCGATGGTATTCAAGTACGCGAGCTCTGCGACAGACCTTAACGTGACTATCAACACTTCTCAGATGCAGTTGCTTGACAACGCTTCCAGGATAGACCTGAGATTGGTTGACTCTGGCGCTGCTCCTGACGCGGTTGCCGATGATGCCGTTTACACTGCAAACTTCACGATTTCGGCTGGCAACAACCAGAGCGATGGCAACGTGCAGTTGAGGGCAATCGTGAATGACTCGGCTAATAATCAGTTCCTGCCAACGATTAATGTCACTTTGGATAACACCCGGCCTAATGCGTCGATTATCATCAACGGCGGAGACGGCAACGCGAGCTCGTCAACGGTGACGCTGAGGCTTGGCTTTAATGACACGCTTGCTGGTGTCCAGTCTTGCAGGCTGGCTGATGAGGACAGGCAGTTTGGCGAGTGGGAGCCTTGTGCTTCCCAAAGGTCCTGGACGCTGAGCAGTGGCAGCGGACTGAAGACCGTGGTATTGCAAGTGCGTGACTTCGCTGATAACGTGAACGAGACCAATGACACCATTACTTATCAGGCTCTCGCTGCCGTAACCATCCTAAGGCCGGCTACCGATGCTGCAATAACCAACAATGTCCTGATTGAGGCTGTTGGCCCTGCTACTGCTGCGAAGATTGAGTTCAGGATTTACAATGGCACCTCTTACTGGCCTGCTTCCGGCGTGAGCACTGGCAGCACGAATGATTCTGTTCCGGAAAACGGCTTCAGCGCGACTTGGGCGACTTTGTCGTTCCTTGATTCCATTTACAATGTTACTGCGGTTGCCTATGATGTTAACGGCAACTACATTGCGAATGACACTAACACGAATATCGAGGTTGATAACACTGCGCCTGCCGCAGTCATCCTGACGCCGCTGCAGCAATTCTATAATCGCAATGTTGTCTCGCTGAACTGGAGCCAGAGCAGCAGCCTTGATGTTGTCTACTACAATGTTTACAGGTCCAACAATGTGAGCTTCACGCTCAGCTCTGGGGCATTGCTCAAGAACGTGAGTGGGAACAGCACTTCCGATGTTGTCCTTGACGGCCAGTGGTTCTACAAGGTGACTGCTGTTGACAATACTGGGAAGGAGAGCGCTGCGAGCAATGAGGTTAACGTGACTGTCATCACCGGGGTTCCTCCGAGTGAGCTTTACGGCACCTTGTCAGTGAATGTGAGTGCCGTCCGGAATGGAAGCTCCGTGCTGTTTACTTTTGCCGGTTCGGCTACGGACTTGAATGTGACGATAAACCAGTCCGAGATGCGGAAGCTGGACAATACTTCCGGGGCGATAAACCTGAATGACTCGGGCATTAACGGCGACTTCCAGGTGAGTGACGCGACTTACTCCGCGGCTTTCACGCTGAGTATGCTGAATAACGTCAGCGAGGGTATGAAGGAGTTGACTGCTGAAGTGAATGACTCTGCCGGTAACTTGTACAGGCCAAGGGTGAACATTACGTTGGATAACACCAAGCCAAACGTTACAGTTATGATTAATGGCAATCTTTCGCTTGCCACGTCAAGGGTTGTCACTCTTGCGGTGGTTGCGAATGACTCTGTTGGAATTGGCTCGTGCAGGTTTGCGAATGAGGATAGAGTGTTCAATGACTGGGAGTCCTGTGTTTCTACAGAGGGTTGGCAGCTTTCCGCTCTTACCGGGTTAAAGGTTGTTGTGGTGCAGGCAAGGGACAGTGCGG
>JACPBZ010000006.1 GCA_016180105.1 Candidatus Woesearchaeota archaeon
ATTAAGCATACTGTCTGAATCCTGCGAGATAACGACATCAATCTGCTTCAGCGAAGCACAAGCCACTATTAAAAAGTCAGTTATGATATCCTTATGCGATATCCCTCCTCCAAAAGTGCGGTAAGAACCATAATACTCAACAGCAACATCCATCATTTTCTGCTCAAAGCGGTACTCCTCTGCAATTATTTCCTCATACAGCCTTAATAGGTCAGCTCTCAAGTTTTCGCTGAAATGCGCGACCATTCTTGGAGCTGCCTTCAATTCATGCCTGACCTCATCAAAGCCGTAAAACCTGAAGCCGAGCGTGGCTGCCTGCACAACAACTAATTTCCCAGCCTCGCCCTCTCTCAACAAAGCCGTATAAACGTTGGTGTCGAAAATGAGCCGCTTCACCTAGCATCACCTGCAACGATGCTTGGCTGCGAAGCCGGAACTGCAGCAAAGGCGGAAAAGGCGTAAGCTGCAGCGATGAAGAGAGCAGCGGCTAATACGAAGCGCACGTACAATTTTCCTTTTTTCAAATCAACCAGCCTGATGACTAATCAACCTCTTTTTTTGCATCAATCCCGAACTGGCAGTTTGACGGCACGGGCGCGGATGCCTTACCCTCCTCCTTGCACTCCTCCTTGCAAATCGGCATATGCCGATTGCACATTCCGCATAGCGGAATTGTGCGGAGGGCCGCGGTAACACAGCCACGCCAACGGGCCAAAGTCCTGCTGTTCGAGAAAGGGAAACGCCCCTATCCCCCGCGTGAGAAGGAGATAAGGGTGTGTTGTCCACTAAGTCCCGAATTACCGGAAGAACGTGAATTTCAGTCGAATTATCGCTGCAGCTAAGGCTTGGATAAGAGAATATGACGTTGCCTAAGTTTCCCATAACAACACACCCTTTTTGATAGGGCCACTATTTTCCCCACTACTCACGCTAACTATGAAAATGAAATCAACGCCTTATGCGCTCGTCGGCAGAAGCCGCCGGCGCCCTAAGGAACTGGCCAAGAGTGGCATTCTTCACATTATCCTTCATCAACTGCTCAACCTTCGTGCTGACCTTCATGCCATTCTCCTTGCAAAAAGTCTTGAAAGATGCAAATATGTCCTCATCGATAGTCATAGAAACCTTAAGCTTAGGCAACTTCAACACCCTCCCCCTTTAATACCAACTTATCCATACTTCTATGGAAGTTATATTTAAAGCTTTCGATAAGTGCGATCATAGTTTTGGCAAAACTTTAAATAAAAGCGTTATTTTTATAACCAAATGGTTCAAAAAATAACGATATTGTACGCCATGGAACCCTTTCTTGGCAACCCAAATGAAGCCCTTCACCTCACGGAATTGTCAAGGCTATTGCGAGAGCCCCATCCAACTGTAAGGCAACACCTCAATTTTCTCGAGAAAGAGGGAATCCTCACCAAAAGCAAGAAAGGGAGACTGACCCTTTATCGCCTTAACCGCAACAATCCACTCCTTCTAGACTACGCTTTTATTGCCGAAAAAAGCAGGCTTATAAAAAGGTGCAATGAAGAGCTGGTCCTCAAGGAACTAGTGCAATTCCTCAGGAGCATTTTAAGAGAGCGGAACAACGCCATCATATTTGGCTCAGCAACCGAATCTGTCCGGAGAGCAAACGACATAGACTTGCTCATAACAGGCAAATTCAACGATGAACCTGTAGACGCCTTTTCAGAAAGATTCAACGTAAAGGTTCACATTATAAGAGCTGGCAAGTTACAGAAAATCCCAAAAGCGCTTCACGGGGAAATAACGAGAAAACATCTTTTAATCCAAGGCAATGATGAAGTGACCAGGTGGTTGATATCGTAAATCTCACGTGGTGCGGAAAACAGCCAAAGGGCATAAAGCTAATTGAACCGAGCGATGACATAGCAGATGAATACTTTGAAACGGCCAAGCAAACACTTGACGTGATCAAGGCCGTACCTGCTTCCTCAAACGTTTGGCTGGCAACCACCAAGTATTATCTCGAATATTTTACAGTTTATGGCCTTTTGATGAAACTCGGAATCAGGTCAGAGATTCACGATTGCACTTTGGCAATATGCAGCCTGCTTGAAAAGGAAGGTTTGCTGGCGAAGGGAACCTACGACCTCCTGAGTGATGATAAAAAGCTCCAGACAGACAACCAGTATTACCTCAAAGACCTTCCTGTCACCATAGACTATGAACAGCTGGTTAACTTTTATTTGACCATAAAGAATACGGCTGAAAAATTAACCCTCCAGCAAAAAACAAGCATAAGGGAAAAAATAGAAAAGCTTTTACTGCT
This sequence comes from Candidatus Woesearchaeota archaeon, assembly GCA_016180105.1. Lineage (GTDB taxonomy): Archaea > Nanobdellota > Nanobdellia > Woesearchaeales > UBA10216 > UBA10216. Next base: position 2,297 of record JACPBZ010000006.1, read on the forward strand.
GGGAAAAAAGGAGGCGGATCAATGAGCAATAACGGTGCCGAGGAGGAAAGCCTTGAAAGCGGAGGGAGCGGGTTAAGCCCTTCAGAGATTGAAGCGCTCCAGAGAAAAAACTGCGTGTTCTGCCACATCGCTTCCGGGAGGGTGCCGGCCAAGAAAGTGTATGAGGATAACGAATGCGTTGCGGTGCTGGACATAAATCCTGCCAATCCAGGGCACATCCTGCTTATGCCGAAGGAGCACTACACCATAATGTACCAAGTTCCTGAGCCGCTAATAGAACACCTCTTTGTAGCGGCAAAAGGGCTCTCGCAGGCAGGACTGAAAGCGTTCCAAAGCAAGGGAACCACGATTTTTGCTGCCAACGGAACTTCAGCCGGGCAAAGGGCTCCGCACTTCATGCTTCACGTCATCCCAAGAGTGCCGGGCGACAGCATAGGGATGTACATACCATCAAGGACACTTCCCCAAAAAGAGGCTGAAAGGATAGCTCTTGCCGTGTCTGCCGCGCTTGGCGGAAAGATTGCGCCCCACAAGGAAGAAAAAAAAGAGGAAAAAGAGGAACACAGCCTTGATGCAGTCACAGAGTTTCTCACAAAGCCCACTTCAACAGGTGAGCACAAGTGACCTGCAGGTATTGCGATGGCATTGCGAAGAAAGAGAACATCGTATTTGAGGACGAAACAATTGCGGTGATGCTTCACCACGCACCGGCAATGCCCGGGCATCTTTTGGCACTTCCGAAAGAGCACTTCACAATCATCGAGCAAACACCTGACAAGATTGTGAGAAAAATGGCAGTCACCGCAAACAAGGCATCAACAGCGCTCATACAAGTCCTGGGGGCAACAGGAACAAACCTCATAATAGAGAACGGGACAGCAGCCGAGCAGCAGGTCCCGCACCTGGCAATAAACATAATTCCAAGAGTGGACGGCGACGGCCTTAACTTCCAATGGCAGCCGAAGAAGGTAAGCGACGAGCAGATGGGACTGATAGAGTTGCAGCTGAAAGAGCAAACCAAAAGCCTCGGAGTGGAAGCCGAGAAGAAGGAGCCAATCATGCTTGATGATGCAAAGGCGAAAGGCGAGGCTGTGCAGAAAAGCAACTACCTGACAAGGCAGCTGAGAAGGATGCCGTGATGGTGGTGATTGAAAAGAAGGTCTGGCCGGAATTCTTCCAGAAAATCGTGGATGGGGAAAAAAGAACTTTGAGCTGCGCCTTGCTGATTTCGAATGCAACCCCAGCGACACGCTTCTTTTAATGGAATGGAAACCGGAAACGAAGGAGTATACGGGAAGGGTTTTGGAGAAAAAAGTGACTTGCGTGCTTAAAACAAAAAGCCTGAAATTCTGGCCCAAGGAGGATGTTGAAAAATACGGGTTCCAGGTGATCGCGTTTGAATAAGCTGGATGCCACGTGCCAGAGAAGCGCACTTAAAAACCAAGAAGCCCAAGAGCATGCTCTGGAGTCATTATCTTGATGCTCCTGAAACTTCCAAGATTAAGCAGATGCTTGTCATACGTGATTAAATAAGCTGAAGAAGACGCTAAAGCGCATTCGATAACTTTATTGTCATCAGGGTCTTCCTTGATAACGTTAATCTTCTCTGATGGATTAACGAAATTCAGGAATAAAACAAGCTTCCCAACGATCGCAAGAACTTCTTCGTCAGAATATTCAAAGTCCCTCTTGAGAACTTTTTTGTATTCCGAAATAATAGCCTCAGAAGAAAAGATTGCCGTATCACTCTTTAGGAACTTGAATAACAGCTTTTGCGCTACGCTTCCATCCCAAAGCGTGGAAGAGAGCAAAACATTAGTATCAAGCACAACGTGCACGCACTACCCTCTCCTTGCCATTTGAACCATGCCGGGAATGTTGGACTCCTTTAATCCCTTTCTTTCAAGGCGCTTCCTGCCCTCTTTGGCAATACCTTCTAAGTCCCTGATAAGATCTTCCCTGGAAGGCATCCCAATCTTCTTCAGGACAATAGTATCCTTGCTTCCGGCAACTGCAAAAAGCGTGCCCTCAGAGGCCGAAACTATTGCACGTATATTCTCAGGGATAACCACTTGCCCTCTTGACGACATTTTTGTTGTTTCGACATTCATAAAAATCACCTCAAAGCTTACTTTCTTATTGTAAGAAAGTCTTATATAAAAGATTTTCTACCGCAAAACCGCAAAGAAGACATTGCCGAAAAAAACAGTCAGCGAATAAGCCATCAGGAACGTGGGCGCGAAGGGAATGCCCTCCTTTATCAGGACGGCGCGGACTTTCTTTTTTTTATAAAGCGCGATGAGCTGGCTTATCTGGCGCTTCTCAATGCCAAGGTCCTTGGGACCGCATATGCGCCTACCGTTAACGATAACGTCCCTTGCAATCCAGTCCCCCTCGGTCAGCTTGAGTGGACTGACCAGTTTCAGCATACAGGACTGCTCGACTGCCTTGGCCAGCATTGAAGCGTAAAGGCCAAAAAGCAATGCTCCAGTGAAGGTAGCAAGGCCAAGCCGAAGAAGGGGATCCTGCAAAAACGCTGCTGCAACAAGCAGGAGGGCGGCCATCGCCAACACAATTTTCCTCAAAAGCGAGTTTGACCTAGCCTGCCTGGAAAAAGCCGCTGCAAATTTCTTCCAATGCTTAAACGCGAGGAAAACTGCAAAAGCAAGCGCGTAAAACAGGCTGATAATGACGAGATTGAAAAAGAAGGACAAGAGCTGGCTTTCAAGGCTGACAAACGGTGCGGAGAGGGAGAGGGGCAGCCCGAGGATTGCGCCAAGGCCAACCAGCAGCTTGCTGTCGCCGCCGCCCCACTGGCCAGCGTAAAACATCAGGGCCGCAAAAGCAAGCGCTACTGCTGCGCCTGAAATACTGAAAAGGAGAAAACGAAAATCTGCGGCAACGACCGACTGAAGAATGGCAAGGCCAAATCCAACAACCACGAGGCCGTAGTTGACATAATTAGGCACTTCGCGCTTTTTCAGGTCGCTGACTGTTGCGGCGATGAGAAAGCTGAGAATGGCTAGCTGTGTTAATTGCGTGAATTGCAGCATGGCATAACTTGCCGTTGCTGCTTATATAAGCTTTGCGAAAAACGAAATTTTTAGAGATTGAGCTGAAAATACCTGATTCACTGTTTGGCGCACATAAAGGATTGCGCAAATGGACGAAAGCTGACAGAATGAATTTTCACGAAGGGCAATTACTTCAGCCTTACTGCTTCCAGGTTGCGGGGGGCTGAAGTTTCTATCCTGAATGTCTTGTGGACCGCGCTTGCAAGGTCCAGGCACCTTGATGACTCGCCGTGGTTGACGATGACCTTCTTCGGCCTGGGGCTGCACTTGTAAATGAAGTTCAGGAGCTGCTTCCTGTTTGAATGGGCGGAAAACTCGTCAAAGGATTCTATGCGGCACCTGACCTGCAATATTTCCTGGTTTGGGCCGTTGGTAAAAGCCAGTTCGCGGTCACCGCGCTGGATGCGCCTGCCTAGAGAGCCCTCGCCCTGGTAGGAAACAAGCGCAAGAGAGTTATTCGGGTTGTCGGCCAGGCCGCGGAGATACTCCACAGATGGCCCGCCCACAAGCATCCCGGAAGTTGCAAGGATTATGCAGGAATCGCCGCTTTGGATGATTTGCTGCCTCTCCTGATTGGAGCCGACTTCCTTGAAGACCTCGGCCAGGAAAGGATTCTGGTCCTTGTGAAAGATAAGCTTTCGGACATTTGCATTAAGGTATTCCGGATAGGCCGTGTGAATGGCGGTTATGTCCCACACAAGGCCATCGACGTAAATAGGAACTTTCGGGAGCTCGCCCAGGGTATACATAAGGTGGTGAAGGGTAAGCATTATCTCCTGTGCCCTGCCAGAGCCAAGGACTGGCACAAGGAGCTTTCCGCCCTTTGCAAGGGTGTCCTTCACCAAAGCTGCAAACTCGGCATCATTCTCCTCCTTCGCCTCGTCGGTCACTTCCTTCCCGCCGTATGTTGACTCAATTATGAGAGTCTCAAGCCTGGGAAAAACCGTGGAGGAAGGCTCAAGCACCTGGGTCTTCCCAAATTTCATATCACCAGTGTAAAGAATGTTATGAAGGCCGTTGCCTATGTGCATGTGAATCATTGCACTGCCAAGTGTATGGCCAGCATTGTACAGCGTCAACCTGACATCAGGAGTAACGTCGGTAACCTCATCGTATTCCAGGGTGACGGTATGCTTTATCATTTCCTTGACATCCTCAACATCGTAGATTGGCTCCTTGTTCTCAGACTTCATTATCTTGACAAAGTCAAGGAGAAGCAGCGCGGCCATATCCCTAGTTGGAGCAGTGCAATAAGTCGGGCCACGGAAGCCGAACTTGTAGAGGTAAGGCAAAAAGCCGACGTGGTCAAGGTGGGCGTGGCTGATGATGACAGCGTCAAGCTGGTTAATGTTGAATTCAGGCACTTCAAGATAAGGATAAGGACTATCCGGGGAGGCAACGTCAACACCGCAGTCAAGCAGCACCCTCGACTCGGGAGTCTGGAGGAAATGACAGCTTCGCCCAACCTGCCTGCCGCCCCCAAGGACAGAAATCCTTATCCACTCATTCTTCTTCTCGCGAATCCAGCCGTCGTAAATCCTGTGGCCTATCTTATCAAGGAACTTTCTCCTGTAATCAGAATACTGGAAAAGGACTGCGCGGATGTTCTCGACAATTTTTGAGCGAAGCGCGGGAGTCCTTCGAATGACAGGCACCCACAGGGTTTCCTTCCTGATTTCCTGGAGAAGAGTGCCCTGCTTGCCAATTGCCAGGCCAAGCTTCTCAGCCTCTATGACAACAATGCTCCTTTGGGGGTCAAACAGCACATTTGAAACCCCAGCCTCTTCAGGCATAAGCTCGCGAATCTTCTTCTCAGCATCTTCCTGGTCAAGGAGAATGCTCGGGTCTGGCCTGAGCTCAATCCTTTTCTTTATTTCATCCACTACCTTCTTTATCATTCCCTCATTGTTGAGAAAAAAATCCTTGTCCTTGGTGTAGAGCACTATGTTGGCGCCTTCAAAGACTGCCTCGCTTACCTTGTCCTCGGGCAGGTACTTCAGAATTTCCTTGATTATGTTTGCCATTTTTCAGAAGTTTCAGTTACTCGGTGTCAATAGACTAAGATTGCTGGCTCTGCTCATTGCTTCAAGGTTGTCTCCAAATCCCTGTCAATTACCTTCTTTATGCCTTCCTTCGTAATAGTATAGACAACGATGCCATTGCCGCTCGCTATGTCCCTCTGGATTGCAACGTTCAGGCACTTAACACAAAGGTCAACGCCTTCCTTGACTGTCAAGTCCTTCTTGTACATAGCCTCGAGAACGCCATAAACTATGATGCTGCCAGAACCGGATGAAACATACTCGTCACATTCCATAACAGAACCGTCAACGAAAAGGTCGTAAAGGTGGAAGCCCTCCCTATCAGAGCCCGCCAGGAGAAACTGCGTTATTCCCGGAATGAGCGAGTACTTCCTTATGTTGCCATAAATGAGGCTTCCCAGGAGATTCGCCGCTTCCCTTGCCGTAGTGCCCCTGTCTGTCCTGACTTCCTTCAGCTTGAGCTCGGCCCGGATGAGCTTCGTAAGAAGCTGGGCATCAGAAACCGTGCCTGCTGTCGTAATTGCCAGGTTATCAGTAATCTTGAAGATTTTCTCGCTTTTCTTGTCAGCAACGAACGTGCCAGTTGTCGCCCTTTTCTCGGAAGCAAGAACTATGCCCTCCTTGCAAACAAGGCCTATTGTGGTTGTGCCGTGCTTTGTCTTCGACGTAAGCTGATCGTCCATTATCTCATCTCCCCGCTCTTTTGACATCAAGCTTGGCTTAAGTTAGCTAGAACAAAAGCCTTGCAGAACATCCAAACGCTGGAACAGGCTTATGGACGCTTCTATTTAAAGCTTTCTACTATGCCCCGCAGCACCCTCAAAACAAATTTAAAGGTGAAAAGCCAAAAAGGCAAGTGAAAATGCAGAAGGAAAACCTTGTTAATTCGTGGAGAAACGCGAAAATCGCGAATGAAAAAACCCTGGAGGCATTCGTGAAAGTGCCAAGGGAGCTATTCGTACTCCAGGAGCTCAGGGAAGTCGCATACGAGGACTACCCGCTGCCCATTCTCTGCGGAAAAACAATATCACAGCCCACAACCACGATAATAATGATAAACGCGCTTGAACTTCGCGACGGGGACAGGGTGCTTGAAATAGGCACAGGCTCAGGATACCACGCCGCACTAATCGCGACAGCAATAGGCAGCAACGGCAAGGTCTACTCGCTAGAAGTCGTGCCTGAACTGGTCAGCTTTTCAAGGGACAACCTGAAACGGGCAGGCATCAAAAACGTGACCGTGATGGAGGAAGACGGCAGCCAGGGCTATCCCAAAGAGGCGCCGTTCGACAGGATAATAATCACGGCAGCCTGCCCTGAAATACCAAAACCCCTCATCGACCAGCTAAACATCGGGGGAGTATTGGTCGGGCCGGTCGGGCCAATCCACACGCAGGAAATGGTTAAGCTGAGAAAAACAAGCCGCGGAATCGAGAAGGAAGGGCTTGGCGAATTCGTGTTCCTGCCAATGGTTGGCAAGCACGGCTTCAGGGAAGAGGAACTGGAGCAGCTCGGCTGATTCTCGGCGAAGTCCTGGCGTCGTGATAAAGAAACTGCTGGGCATAACCCGCGTATTCACCGAAGTAACTTCTGGCGAATCCTGCAACAACTTTCTCACTCGGCTTCCTGCCTGCTGCAAAAGAGTTGATTTCACTGCCATAGTTGCCGAGCATTGCCCTCTGAATCCAGACATCAACAGGGAAAGCCTCAAGGAACCCGTATGAGAACAGGAGAATGCAGTCTGCGACCTTCTCGCCAACGCCGGGCAGCCGCATCATCTTCTCCTTGGCTTCGGCATAACTTAGTTTTCTCATTTGCGGCAGCGAATATTCGTAGTTGCCACTGCCGAAAACTTTCGCTGTTTCAAAAAGGTATTTTGCGCGGTAGCCGAGACCGCACTTCTTCAGCTTGCTGAAATTGCTGATTTGCTGCGGCTGCGGAAATGAAAAATCCCTGATGCCATCAAATTCAATGCTGTCACCGAATGCTGCGGCGACTTTCCCGATGCACTGCCTGATGCGGGGAATGTTCGAGAAAGACGATATTATGAAGGATGCAGTGCACTCCCAGGGAGACTGCTGCAAAATGCGCAGGCCGTAGTGCCGGTTAATTGCCGCGGTGATTTTTTCGTCCTTGCTAATTGACTTTATCAATTCACCGTAGCTGTGGTTCAACCCAAAAAAAGTTGCAACGCCAAAATCGCTGTTGCTGCAGTCGTATTGAAGCTTATCGCCTTCCTGCCTGAGCCTCGCTACTGAATCCCCTGCAATTACCGCGTAAAATCCGCTGCGGCTGTCATAACTGTGGCGAAAAAGCTGGCCGGACTCAATTGTTGCCTTGAGGTTAAAGTCTGAAGCATTGATAATTCCCATAATGCTGCCAAAGAAAAGACAAAAATAAAAACTTTATCGCTCAAAAAATCCTTCCGAAAACGCCCTTGCCGCTTTTTTCCTCTTCCTTCGCGAATTCCCTGAGGAGCTCCTGCTGCCTCCTTGAGAGCTTTTCCGGAACGGCCACGATGACTTTCACGTTTTCCGCGCCTTTTTCACCGGTATCCACATCAGGAATGCCCTTGCCCGCCATCCTGAACACAGTATTGGTTTGTGTGCCTGCAGGAATCTTCAACTGCGCGGCGCCTTCCAAGGTGGGAACCTCAATCTCGCCGCCAAGAGCCGCTGCCACAAACGAAACAGGGACGTCAGCAAAAATGTCATTTCCTCTCCGGTCAAAAATCCTGTGAGGACTGACACGAATAAGAAGGTAAAGGTCGCCTGACTGGGAGCCGTGCTCACCCGCCTCGCCCTCGCCTGAAACCCTCAGCCGGTGGCCATTGTCAACACCGGCGGGAATTTTCACCTCAATCTTCCTGACCTTCTCAACCCTGCCCTTGCCGTGACACGACTTGCAAGGATTGGAAATGAACTTGCCTGTTCCCCTGCACTTGCCACAGTGTGAAGTTGTAGTGAAAGTGCCAAAAGCAATCCTCTGAGTCCTCCTAACAAAACCGCTGCCGCCGCAGTCCGGGCACTCCCTGATGCTGTCGCTTGACTCAGCGCCGGAGCCGTTGCAGTCAGCACAGCGCTCAAGCCTTGGAAGGGTTACGGTGCGGTGAACTCCGGTTGCGGCTTCCTCAAGGGATACCTCAACCTCATAGGCCAGATCAGAACCCTTCCTGGAGCGCCTTCTCTCCTGACGAGAATGCCCGAAGCCAAAGCCGCCCCCAAAGAACCTCTCAAAAAGCTCATCAATGTCAAGGTTCTCAAAGCCTGAAAAGTCGGTGTAGCCAAACCCGCCAGCCCCGGGCGAAAAGCCCTCGCCAGTAGCTCCATACTGGTCATACATTGCCTTCTTTTTCTCATCACCGAGAATCGAGGCTGCCTCATTGATTTCCTTGAACTTCTCTGCAGCGTCAGGATTCTTGTTCAGGTCAGGATGGTGCTTCTTGGCAAGCCTCCGGTAAGCCTTCTTTATTTCATCAACGGACGCTGTCCTTGGAACGCCAAGAACCTCATAGTAGTCCTTTGCCATTTTCAGAAGGAAACCCCCAATTTCCTTAAATCGGTTTCTAATTTGGCGACCGAAGTGAACTGAATGCCCTTCATCCCCAATTTGGTGGCGACTTCGGCATACTCCCTGACATCATCGATGTAAACACATTCGGATGGCTCCAGGCCAAGCTGGCGCAGAACTTCCCTGTAAAGGCCCGGCTCAGGCTTACGCGAGTGCACCTCATAAGACAAAGAAACCGCCTTGAAAAGGCCAACCACATCCTTAAGAATCTCAACGCATTTTGCGTAATTGAGAATGTTATTGTTTGACAAAATTCCAATATCATATCTCCGGCTTAACTTTCTAAGCAAGGCAATAGTCTCAGGCTTGCCAGTAAGCCTGCCGGAATAAATAAGGTCAAAGCCCTTAAGATTCAAGCCTTCGAGCTTAAGAAGCCGCTTCATCTGCATAAAGAACTCCTCTGGGAAAACAGTGCCCTGGCTGAACCCAAACTCGTGCTCCATCACAACTGTGTCAGAAAAATACTTCCCTATCTCAGCTTCAGACAGGGACGAATGCCTGGCAAGGTTCTTAACCAGGTATTCCTTGTTTACATTAATAAGAACGCCGCCAAGGTCAAATATTATTGCTTTGATTTTGCTAACCATTCGAGGCCACCAGATAAAACTACATTATATAGTTAGTGTTGCTCCTGTCAATTCCTGAAACGAATTCAATGCCTTCAGGCGATGGGAGCAGCCCGCGACGGCTGGCAATTGCGCTAATCCTGACAACCTTCCTCATCGCGTCATTTATCGTTGCAAGCTTTGTCACGTCGTGGCCAAGGCCAAACTCATTGGCAGCAAGCGCGGCCACGATCTGCCTGTTCTCCACCTCATCGTAAAAGCCGCAGCTGTGAAGGTACTCGTGAAGCAGAATGTAAAAGCAGTATGAGTTGTGAAGCTTCTGGTTGCCGAGCCTCACAAGGCCGTCCACAATCGTGCGGTTCATCACTATGGTATTCGCTTCAGGCGAGTAAAAGGCGCCAAGGACAGAATCCTGCCCAATGCCAAGCTCAGCAAGGCCAACCATAAGGCCAGCCTGCTCAACGCGGATTGCCTTCCACACTGCCTCCTTCACAAGCTCAAATATTTCCTGAATGCCGTTTGCGCGAGCGAGCCTTGCGGAAAGGGATGCAGCATCAGCTTCTTCGCCGGCAGGAAACTCATTTCCTTCCTTTCTTCTTTCCATCAGCATCACCACCTTTTACTTCATACTCGGCATCAACAACCTTTTCCTTTTTACCAGCAGAGGACTGCGCCTCTTCGCCGCCACTGCCGCCATCGCCGCTGCCGCCGGCCGCTGACTGCTGGGCTTTCTGGTAAAGCTCAGTTGAAGCCTCCTGAACGATTTTTGTCAGCTCGTCCGCTTTTTCCTTAATCCTTGCAGCATCCCTGGAAGCCTCCTTAAGCAAAGCCTTGAGTTCCTCGGCTGCGGCCTTGATTTTCCCGGCCTTGTCAGAAGGCAACTTGTCTTTCAGGTCAGACAGCATTTTCTCAGTCGTGTAAACAAGCGTGTCTGCCTGGTTTACCGTCTCAGCCTCGTCCTTGCGCTTTCTGTCCTCCTCTGCAAAGTTCTCTGCTTCTGAACGCATACGCTCAAGCTCCTTCTCATCAAGCTTCTGGCTCGCGGTAATGCGAATGCTCTGCTGCTTGCCAGTGCCAAGGTCCTTTGCGGTAACGTGCACTATGCCATTTGCGTCAATGTCAAAGGTGACCTCAACCTGCGGAACTCCCCTAGGAGCTGGTGGAATGCCAACAAGGTCAAAATTGCCAAGAAGCTTGTTGTCAGCAGCCATGGCACGATCGCCCTGGAAAACCCTGATCGAAACAGCAGTCTGGTTGTCAGCAGCCGTGCTGAAAACCTGGCTCTTCTTTGTGGGAATGGTCGTGTTGCGCTCAATGAGCTTGGTGAAAACACCGCCAAGCGTCTCAATGCCCAGGCTCAAGGGGGTAACATCGAGCAGGAGAATGTCCTTCACTTCGCCCGCAAGTATGCCAGCCTGGACTGCTGCACCCATGGCAACACACTCCATCGGGTCAATGCCGCGCTCGACCTTCTTGCCGGCAAAGCCCTCAACAAAGCGCTGCACGACAGGCATCCTGGTCGGGCCGCCAACAAGGATTACTTTTTCTATGTCTGCGACAGAAAGCTTTGCATCAGTAATTGCCCTCTCCATTGGAGCCTTGCAACGCTCGACAATGGGCTGGATCAAGGACTCAAGCTTCGCCCTCGTGAGCTTAAACATAAAATGCTTAGGTCCCTCATTAGTCGCGGTAAGGAAAGGAAGATTGATTTCAGACTCCAACGTTGTTGAAAGCTCAATCTTTGCCTTCTCGGCAGCCTCGGAAAGCCTCTGCATTGCAGTCCTGTCCCTGGAAATGTCAATGCCTTCTGCCCGCTTGAATTCCGAGACAAGAAAGTCCACAAGCGCGCGGTCCATATCAGTTCCGCCAAGCTGGGTGTCACCTGAAGTCGACTTGACTTCAAAAACACCCTCATCGCCCATCTCCATTATTGTAACATCAAGAGTCCCGCCACCAAGGTCAAAGACCATTATGTGCATGCTCTTCCCAGTCTTGTCAAAGCCGTAAGCAAAAGCCGCTGCAGTAGGCTCATTCACGAGCCTCACAACCTCCAACCCGGCAATCGCTCCCGCGTCCTTGGTCGCCTGCCTCTGGTTGTCATCAAAGTAAGCAGGCACGGTAATCACTGCCTTCTCAACCTTCTCGCCAAGAAATTCCTCAGCATCCCGCTTAATCTTTTGGAGAATAAATGCGGAAACCTGCTGCGGAGTGTACTCCTTGCCAGAAACCTTGTACTTGTGGGCAGTGCCCATCTTCCTCTTCGCGGCAAAAACCGTGCCTTCAGGATTGCTCACAGCCTGCCTCTTTGCAGGCTCGCCAACGAGCATCTGCCCGTCCTTTGCAAACGCAACCACGCTTGGGAACGCCTTGCCGTAAAGGGAAGCGCCCTCAGCGCTCGGAATTATTTTCGGCTTGCCAGCTTCCATATATGCAGCTGCCGAGTTAGATGTGCCGAGATCAATACCGATTATCTTTGCCATTTTCATTTACCTCCAACGTTTGATACCCTGTAAACCTTAACCTTGCTAAAACGCAAGACAAGCTCATTAAACAGGTAGCCTTTCTGGAATTCCTCAGCCACGATGCCATCCTGCTTCTCATCCGATGTTTCCTGCTGAAGCAAAACCTCGTGCCTGTAAGGATCAAGCTTTTCTCCCACCGCCTTGATGGGCCTAAGGCCCTGGGACTCCAGCACAGAGTAAAACTGGGCGTAAATCATCTCCAGGCCCTTCACGAGCTTTGCATCACTGCTGCCACCAATCGCCTTGAGTGCAAGCTCAAAGCTGTCCACTATGGGAAGCAAGCCCTTCACAAGCTCAGCACAGGCAACTTGGCGAAACTGCAGCTTCTCCTTCTCAACGCGCTTCTTGTAATTCTCAAACTCTGCCTGAAGGCGCTGAATGGAATCCTTGTAGTCAGCGAGCTGCTTTCTTAGCTGCCCATCTTCGGCCTCTACCTTGCTGCCTTCTTTCTGCTTGTCCATAAGTCACCGTCTCAAGACCGTTTTATTGAATCGACTTCTGTTGATTTAAGGTCAACAGAGAGAAAGGGTTATATTTAAAGATTTCGCTACTGCAGCGCAGCAATTAACCCACAATTTTATATATCCTCATCACCAAAAGCTAAAAACAAGATGATATTCCGAGAGCAGAGAATAACCATAATAAGGATAGCCCGGCCAAGGCTGGGCAACGTCAATGACGAGCTAAAGTGGCTCGGCCACTCCCTGGGACTGTTCAACGAACGGGACAAGGAAAGCTCCCTTTACAGACTATTTGTCGAGCTCATAAAAAGCAACAGGGCAGGAAACGCCATCACGAGCGAGGAATTAGCGCAAAGGCTTCACCTCACAAGGGGGACAGTAGTCCATCACCTGAACAAGCTGCTCGAATCCGGCATCGTGGTTTCTGACAGGAACAGGTACGCGCTAAGGGTAAGGAACCTGGAAGTGCTCATCGATGAGCTAAGGAAGGACATAAGAAGGACGCTTGATGACTTAAGGGAGATAGCAAGGCAGATTGATGAAGAATTAAGATTATGACACGAAAGAAGAAACGCAACTTGGTGAAACACAGCTTTGATTTCAGGTCTGGGTAAAAACTGAGACAAAAAATCATTGTTGCCAAAAATAACTTCAGAAAGTCTCTTCCTGCGCTGCGGCTGCTTCCTGCATTTCAGGCTGGACAGCCTGGGCACCTGCCCTTGCCCTGTAAATCTGGGCAAACGCCGGGGTTGCAATGATATAGTCATCGCCAAAGCCGGCCAAGTCACCGGAAATCGCGTCCGTGGTCTTCTTCAGCTTGCTAATGGCGCGCTTCAATTCAATTATGTCCTTGTCCTTCAGCGGCCTTATGTTCACAACGGCAATCGTGCCGCCATCGCGAAGCGAATCAACAATCAGCTTGATGTCCTGAAAGCTTTCCATCACAAAAGGCCTGACCGTAACCTTGCCCCTGTGCTCTGTAGCGGAAGTGTCAAGCTCAACGTATTCCTTTTCGCCGCCCTGCTCAATTGCCTCGGGCTCCTTGCCGCCCATCATTCCTGTTATTCTCGCCTTAACATTCGAAAGAAAATCAGCCATTTCAATTCATCCCTCAACCCACTTTAACCTGATTAACTAAAAAAAATTTCAATCAGTTTTACCGACATAGCACCTATTTAAAGTTTGTGTTTTCTCGTGCGAAATTGTCATCCGAAGCAGTGGTGACTTCAAAATGATTAAGTTTTTAATGAACGCCCACAAAAACAGCCAAATGCAAGAACCAAGACCACTTGTCATAGTCAACTTCAAGACATACAGGGAAGCAACAGGCAGCAACTCGGTGAAACTTGCAAAGGCCTGCGAAGCTGCTGCGAAAAAAGTGAAAGGAAAAGCAAAAATAGCAGTTGCAGTGCAGGCAACCGATGTATCAAGAGTGGCTTCTGCTGTCGACACGAAGCTCATTTCTGTTTTCGCGCAGCACATTGACGCAAACGGCCAAGGAAAATCAACAGGGTTTGTGACTGCAGAAGCGGTGAAAGAAGCTGGCGCTGTCGGGACGCTCCTGAACCACGCAGAACACAAGATCACGGACATTGCAAAAAGGATTGAAATTGCCAAAAATGCGGGATTGATAGTTGTTGTTTGCGCAGCCAACCTTGCAGAGGCAAAATCAGCAGCGGCAATGACGCTTCCGCCAGACTACATCGCTGTGGAGCCGCCTGAGCTCATTGGAGGAAAGGTCTCGGTGTCCAAGGCCAAGCCTGAACTAATCGCAGATGCCGTGGCTGAAATCAAAAAAGCCAACAGCAGAATAGCGGTCTTGTGCGGCGCTGGCATTGGCAGCAGCGAGGACGTCAGAAAGGCCCTCGAACTGGGCACTGAAGGGGTTCTTTTGGCGAGTTCTGTGGTGCTGGCAAGGGAGCCTGAGAGCGCCCTTGCCGAACTGATAAAAGGAATTTGAAAGTTCTTAACGCGTTATCGTGAAAAAGCAATTACAGCAAAAACATTAAATGGTAATAAGCAAGTATAGTAAATATGGCACATAAAGCAAATATAACTTTAAGCATTCCAAAGGAGTTGTACGACCAGATGAAAAAGCATCCCGATGTTAAGTGGAGTGAGGCGGCAAGAGAAGGCCTTTGGCGCAAAATCACAGAAGTGGGCGGCATAATCAGCGGCAAGGAGCTAATTAAAATGTTGCCTCCTCATGCGAAGGCTGCATTGGAGAGAATACTGCCGAAAAATGAAAGAGAGTGAAAAAAAGACGACTCAAATCCTTGACACAAGCATCATTCCTGAAAAAGAGCACGGCATAACCACGCTATTCAGCATAATTGAATACCCACCTGCGTTAGAGACTTGCCAGATAGTTCTACCGGACAGCAATGACTTTACAAAAACGATAGACATCTCCAAAAAGCTGAGAAAAATCGGAAAGCCAATCGGAACAGTTGATATCCTGATAGCCAGCACGTGCATAAACAAGGGATTTGAGCTTGTCACGAAAGACTCAGACTACGAAAATGTCAAGGCAGTAGAGCCAGAATTCAGGCTGAAAATACGGCGCTAAAGCTTCAATGGTTCACCACAAACTTTAAATATGACCCGAGAATCCTCAACGTCGCGAATTTAACGACTTTTAGGCGGATTTCGCAGTTTCAAGCTAAAAATAAACATTAAACGGAGGAATCTGAAAATGGCTAAGACAAAAGAACACATGAACCTCATATTTATCGGTCACGTAGACCACGGCAAGTCAACCACAGTTGGCAGACTGCTCTACGACACAGGAAACATAGACGAGCAGTCAATGAGGAAGCTCCAGGACAGGGCAAAGGAAGTAGGCAAGCCAGGATTTGAATTTGCCTTCGCAATGGACACCCTCGAGGAAGAGCAGAAGAGAGGCGTCACCATTGATTTGTCTCACAAAAGATTTGAAACTGAAAAATACTACTTCACCATCATAGATGCGCCGGGCCACAGGGACTTCATCAAGAACATGATAACAGGAACAAGCCAGGCCGACGCGGCAGTCATAGTCGTCTCGGCAAACAGGGGCGAGGCAGAAGCAGGCCTCAAGAGGCCTGACGACGCAGGCGCAGGCGGACAGGCCTACGAGCACATCTTCCTCTCAAGAACACTCGGAGTCCAGCAGCTTGTCGTTGCAATCAACAAGATGGATATGGTCCAGTACGACCAGAAAAGATTCGAGGAAGTCAAGAACAACGCCTCACAAATTCTCAAGGCAGTTGGATACGACGTCACGAAGATACAGTTCGTTCCAACGGCATCATACATTGGAGAGAACCTGACCAAGAAGTCAGACAAGATGCCCTGGTACACAGGCCCATTCCTGCTCGAGGCAATGAACAGCCTCAAGGCGCCAGAGAAGCCAACACAGCTCCCTCTCAGGCTGCCCATACAAGATGTTTACGACATCAAGGGAATAGGCGCAGTTCCTGTCGGAAGGGTTGAAACTGGCGTAATGAAGGTTAACGACAAGATAATTGCCGTGCCCGCAAGGGAAGGAAAGGGCGTCACTGGCGAAGTCAAGAGCATAGAAATGCACCACGAATCACTGCAGCAGGCAGAACCAGGAGACAACGTGGGATTCTCAGTAAGGGGCATGAACAAGCAGGACATAACCAGGGGAGACGTCATAGGGCACGTCACCAACCCACCCACAGTGGCCAAGGAGTTCACCGCGCGAATAGTCGTGCTGAACCACCCCAACGTGCTTACTGTCGGCTACACGCCAGTGTTCCACATACACACAGCGCAGATAGCCTGCAAGATAACAGAACTCGTGAAGCAAATTAACCCAGCAACTGGCGAAACCCTTAAGGACAAGCCTGACTTCCTCAAGAACGGGGAAGTTGCAATCGTCAAGGTCCAGCCAACAGGCGGACAAGGCCTGGTCATTGAGAAGCAGGCAGAGATACCCCAGCTGGCAAGGTTCGCAATCAGGGACTCAGGAAGCACAGTGGCAGCAGGCCAGTGCATAGATGTCGTGAAGAAGTAATTTCTTCACTTTTTTCTTATTTTCCTGATTTAAATCAAAATCAGTTACATTTATAAATTACCCTCTGATTCTCCACAGCAAGCAGCGGTAATATCGCCGTGAAAGGGCGTAAAACAAGTTACCGTTGCGAAACAAAAATGCAAAAAGCGCGAATAAAGCTGGCAAGCACGGACATAGAAAAAATCAACAACGTATGCACGTCCATAAAGGACATAGTAGAAAAAACCGGTGTCGACATACACGGCCCGATTCCCCTTCCCACGAAAAAACTCAAGGTCACGACAAGAAAGTGCCCCTGCGGCGACGGCAAGGCAACCTGGGACAGGTTTGAAATGCGAATCCACAAGAGGCTCATCGACCTGGGCGTGGACGAAAGAGCGCTTCGCTTGGTGATGAGAGTTCCCATTCCTGAAGGATTGAACATTGAAATAGAAATGATTGAGAAGTAAGTCCAGCAGGTGGGCAAAAATCGCTACCAACGGGAACAGCAGCTACGTCAAGCTCATTGCAGGCACCTCTGTGCCACAGCTTTCCCAAGACATTTCTAAGCAGGTCGGAATACCCCTGATAAAAGCCGACATTGGCAAATTCCCAAACGGAGAGACAAGGGTCGAGATACTCGAATCAGTAAGGGGCGCTGACGTTTTCATAATACAGTCAACCTGCCCGCCAGTGAACGACAACGTGATGGAGCTCCTGCTAATGATGGACGCCCTGAGAAGGGCCTCAGCCAGCTCAGTGAACCTGATGGTGCCATATTTCGGCTACGGAAAGCAGGACAAGAAAAAGACGGGCCGCGAGCCAATATCAGCAAAGCTCGTGGCTGACATGGTGGAAGCGGCAGGCGCCGCGAGACTCATCACCGTTGACTTGCACGCCCAGCAGATTGAAGGCTTCTTCGACATACCGGTTGACAACCTGTCAGCCATATACCCCTTTGCAGAATTCCTGAAGAAAAAAATAAAGGAAAACCTCGTAGTCGTCACTCCAGACGCAGGCGGAACAAAAAGGGCTCGCGACCTGGCAAATGCGATGCAGGCAGAAAGAATAGCCATAATCGACAAGTACAGGCCAGACTGGAGAAAGGCCAACGCGATGAACGTCATAGGAAAAGTCGAAGGAATGAATGCCATAATCGTGGACGACTTCATAGACACAGGGGGCAGCATGGCAGAAGCAGTCAAGGCGTTGAGAAACCACAAGGCAGAAAAAATCTGGGTTGCGTGCACCCACCCGCTCCTGACAGACCCAGCCACAAAGAGATTCCAGGAGCTTAACGACTCTGGAGATGTCGAAGGCTTCATATTCGCAGACACCGTCCCGATACCGAAGGAAAAAATGCTCAAGAACTACCAGGTAATATCAACAGCCCCGATGCTTGCCGACACAATAGAAAGAATAGCAAGGGGATTCTCCCTGCACCCATACAAGTCGAAGAGCTAATTCCCAGATAAATTTAAAAAAGCCATTCTAGTTCTCACGCAATATGGCAGAAAAAGACAATGCCGGAAAGGCTGATGAGGAACTCCTGAAGCAAAAGTACGCCGAGCTTCGAATGGCAGCTGCGCAGATAAAACAGCTCCAGCAGCAGCTTGAGGCAGTGGAAGAAAAAAAGCAGGAGCTTGAATCGGCAGTCACAAGCCTTGACGAGCTGAAAAGGGCAGGGCAGAACGTGAAAATGCTCGCCCCGGTCACGGACGGAATATTTGCCATAGCCACGCTTGAAAGCGGAAGTGACCTCATCGTGAACGTCGGAAGCGACATATGCGTCAGGAAAACATCAGAAGAGGCAAAGCAGCTGCTACAGGCGAAACTGCAAGAGCTTACCGGATTCCAAGAGTCAGTGCTTGAGGAACTTAATAGCATGACAGAACACGCAAATGCGCTTGAACAGGAGCTTGGCAGGCTGCTCCAGGAGTAAACTGGAATGTTCGGATTTCTCAAGAAAAAGCTCGGCGAAGCGATAGGCAAGCTGACTGAAAAAGCCAAAGAGGAGCCACAGCCGGAAAAGAAAACAGTTGCCGGGGTAGGGGAAAAAGAGCAGAGCAAACCATTACAGCCCAAGAAGCAGACAGCCGCAGACCTGATTGAGGAAGTTTCAACTGAAGAAATTGAGACGCAGCCAAAAGAGCCGGTTTACGAAAAAGAAGCGGTAGCCGAAGAGAAAAGGGAAGTTGAAGCTGAGCGCCCGAGAATTGAAGAAAAAACTGAGACTCCGGAACCGAAGCAAAAAAGCTTGCTTGGAAGAATAACCGGAGCCTTGACAGGAGCAGTATCAACCACAAAAATCTCAGAAGGGAAATTCGAGGAAATGTTCTGGGACCTTGAAGTAACGCTACTCGAGAACAATGTTGCCGTCGAAGTCATCCAAAAAATAAAGGACGACCTCAAGCAGAGCCTTGTCGAAAAGCCGCTCCAGCGCGGAAAAGTCGAGGAAGCCATAAAAAAGGCGCTGGGCAGCAGCATCGCTGGCCTTTTTGCTTCAGGACAGGACCTCAAGCAAAAAATAAAAGACTTGGCTGCCGAGAAAAAGCCCGTGAGGGTGATGTTCGTTGGCATAAACGGCTCAGGCAAGACCACGACAATCGCCAAACTGGCAAAGGCATTGCAGGACACCGGCCTCAAGACAATAATTGCAGCCTCGGACACGTTCAGGGCTGCAGCAATACACCAGCTCCAGGAACACGCTGACAAGCTGGGAGTGAAACTAATAAAGCACGACTACGGCGCAGACCCGGCAGCAGTTGCCTTTGACGCGATAAAGTATGCCGAAGCCCACGGGATAGACGTCGTGCTCATAGACACAGCAGGAAGGTTGCACAGCAACGTGAATCTTGTTGACGAGATGAAAAAAATAGCCCGCGTGGCAAAGCCCGACTTCAAGATTTTCGTGGGCGAGTCAATAACAGGCAATGACTGCGTGGAGCAGGCAAGAAGCTTCAACGAGGCAGTCAACATTGACGGAATAATACTCGCAAAGGCAGACATTGACGAAAAAGGAGGGGCTGCGATATCAGTAAGCTACGTGACGAGGAAACCCATATTCTACCTCGGCACGGGCCAGGGCTATGGCGACCTCCAGCAGTTCAAGCCAGAGGCTGTTGTGGAGTCGCTTGGGCTGGCGTAGCGCTCTTATCCACTGAGCGCATCGCACCAACGATTATGGCGCCGTCAACGTGGTCCTGCCATCTTGGCATCCTGAACTGAAATTCAACCTTACGACGACCAGTCCCAAGACCATCACAGAAAAGCCTCTCGACCACTTCTTCTATCCGGTTAGGATCTCCCGTTTCAGATACAGAAACACTGCCGGGAAGGGAACCTGAAATGCGGTAGGTGCCTGTCCCACCCGGCTCCCCAACACAGTCGACGAGCAAAGCAACTTTTTCCCCAGTAGCGTTTGGAAAAAACGTGACTGTTGACTTAGTGCTCACATATGGCTTTTCAGGCTTTGCAGCAGGAACAGGCTTGGCTTCCTGCCGTGAAATCAGCCGCCTTTCAAGAGCATCAGCACCGCCTTGCCCTATTTCCTGGCCAACCATCACGATTTCCCACTGGGCAGCCTTGGGATTCAAGCCCGTGGAAACTGCAGCCGCAACAGAATCAATGGACCCGTACTGCCTGCCCTGCCTTGGAAAATAAAACCTAGCCGCGCCAAGAGGCAGCCAGAATACGCTAACCGGATGACCAGGGTCCCGTGGACTGCCACT
Source organism: Candidatus Woesearchaeota archaeon (assembly GCA_016180105.1). GTDB lineage: Archaea > Nanobdellota > Nanobdellia > Woesearchaeales > UBA10216 > UBA10216. Next base: position 22,263 of record JACPBZ010000006.1, read on the forward strand.
GTGAATCATAAACCCATAATGATCCAGCCTGGAAGAGTTCGTGGAAACGTATGCGACTCTTTGGAGAAATTTTTCAGGCAGCTCGCGGCCTGCCGCAATTGAGTCTGCGCTCCAATAATAAAAAAAGCTTGGGGCCTTGCCAATGAACGGCGCAATCCTTGAGCTTTTCATTTTTCTCACCTGATTGCCGCAACCCGATAAGGATCGCGTTCAAGGGCACTGTCAACAGTCCATACTTTGCCATCCGCAAAAACACTCCTCGACTCAACACGGCAATCCACTTCAAGCGTTGCATAGGCCACCATATTGCCAACCGGGCAATGAACAAGGTAAAAGTCAGGGAGGCGTGCATCAAGGGGCGAATCGCCAAAAGGCACAATCTGAGGCGCTCCGCTATCAACAGGAAAAACGCCTATCAGTGTCAGCCTTGCACCAGAAAGAAGAGGAACAGTAACCTTGCCAGTAGCCTTCCACAGCAAATAGGAAGACGAGCCATTTTTCCCCAATTCCGTCTCAAGAGTTGTCATACGCATTGCCCCAGTGCAGCATTCCCTCAAGACACGCTGTTTTTACAATCCTGAAAACACCACAATCACGTGTCTTAAAAAAAAGCCGATGAGCGCTCAGGCGACGGCGACAAAAGTCGCCGAGTCTTCCCTCTCCGGGAAGACGACGAGCCCAAGCAGCAAGATAAGCAGCAGACCAATAAGCGAAGCTTGCTTTCCAACAAATGTCGCTCCCGCTGCCATAAAACCTTGGAACCGTGAAGCCATATTTAAGCATTGCTATATACTATAATGAATGTGCTATCACGTTTTTAGTTCGCTAATCACGCTTTTAATTCGTTTATAGACCTCGCCTTTTGGTGAGGTCTACGTACAGATTAACTTTTGAAAAGCGTGTTTGGATAGTTAAGCAATATTTGAAAGAGATTTCGACTTCAAAGATTGCCTTGAGCCAGTCTGTTACGCCTAGAACTGTTCAGAAATTAGTCAAGGTATACGAACGTTTTGGTTGGGATGGCCTGAAGGACCTTGACAGGAGCATTAACACTGCAGTCAAAAAGGAACTCGGCCTCGAAGGACTGGTTGGAGAGCTAAATTCAGCAGAGTTACTTCACAAAGCGGATTGAGCCATCGCGGTAAACTCCCTGACGAAGCCTCACCGGGCGCCAATCATCAAGAACAAGACCGGCACCCAGCCAGCCCGCAAGCTCCTCAGGGTTGCCGATTGTTGCTGAAAGGCCGATAAATTGCGACTTGGGAAGAAGCTGCCTAAGCAGGGTAATGAGTATTTCCAATGTTGGGCCCCGGCCAGCGTCATTAAGAAGATGTATCTCATCAACCACCACGACAGCAATGCTACGCAGCCAGGAAGCGTGATGCCTTATCAGGCTGTCAAGCTTCTCCGCAGTGCAGATTATTATGTCAGAGCCCGAAAGGTAAGCTTCTGATGAATCCAAGTCGCCAATTGAGAGTGAAACCTTCAGGAAAGAGCCATAGCGCTTCCTGAAGTCATTGAACTTTTCAGAGGCAAGCGCCTTCAAGGGCACAATGTAAACAGCCTTGCCCCTCTTTTGCAGAATTGCCGAAACAGCAGCCAACTCAGCGATAAGAGTCTTGCCAGACGCCGTGGGCGTGCACACGAGAAGGCTCATCCCCTCAAGAAGGCCAGCATTCACGGATTTCACCTGCGATGGGCGAAGCTCCTTCACGCCAGAAGCTGCAATTGCCTCAAACAGCTCCTGCGGGATTTTGTCCTTGATCGTGTCAAGATGCATTGCCTGCTGCTGAAATTCGGAAGTTTAAAATTGTTTGCAGGAAAAAAACCGGAATTTACGGAAAATTTTCACGAAATTGGCAGGTTTGGGAAAAAGTTCCGACAAGTGACGGAAAAAATGCGAATTCGACGTGAAATTCACGGGAAAACGGCAGAAAGGCATAAGAAGAATAAATGCGCTTTGGATTATGAAATGCAAGGCGGCAAAGCATTAAAGGCGAAAAGTTTAAATATTATAACTTATTATAATAGCTTATGGCAGAGTTGTTTAAGGCTAAAGTGAGGAAAGTTGGAACGTCCTATGGGGTTCTGATACCGATGGAAGTAGTGACTCAGGAAAAAATCAGGGAAGGGGATGAAATAGAAGTCAGTATACTGAAGGAGAGGAAGCTAGAAGCCATTCGAAGATTATTTGGGTCTGCAAAAGGAACTGAACCATTCGAGAGGGACAGGGAAGACAGGCTTGACAGGGAAGAATACCAATGAGGAATACTTATGCTTCTCGATAGTTCTGCGTGGATTGATTTCATTGAAGGCAATGAGAAAGGCAGGAAAATAAGGCAAATCATTGAAGGACAGGATAGCTTTACCAGCTTGGCCACTATTGCTGAGCTTACCCAGTGGTGCTTAAAAAACAGAAGGGAAGAGGTAGCGACCATTGAAGATGTTAAGCGTATTTCACAAATATTGCCACTTACAGAAACAATCAGCAGGGTGGCGGGAAGAATGAATTACGAAAGAAAAAAGGCGGGCAAGAAATGGGGCATGATGGATTCTATCATAGCTTCAACGGCACAAGTTTATGGGCTTAAAATCCTGACAACAGATAACGGTTTCAGGGACTTGCAGGAAGCACAGGTTTTGTAGCAAATATGGATAATTTTACTTCCATTTGGAAAGATATGCTTTCACCTTTTTATAAATTTTCCATTTGGGGCTCTGGCCCTAAAATAAGTGGTGGCTCACAATCAAGGACGCTGCCAAAAGCGCAATTGTGTTAAGCACCTTGATCAGAGGATTGAGCGCGGGGCCGGAAGTGTCCTTGAATGGGTCGCCAACAGTGTCGCCTACGACTGCTGCTTTATGAGCATCACTTCCTTTTCCGCCAAGGTTGCCTGCTTCGATGTACTTCTTTGCATTATCCCAGGCAGCGCCTGAGGTTGTCATTGTAATCGCAAGAAGCAAGCCAGTAACTATCGCACCGCCGAGAAGGCCGCCAAGCGCCTCAGGGCCAAGCACGAAACCTACGATCAAGGGAGCAGCAACAGCAATAACGCCAGGAAGGATAAGCTCCCTGATTGCGGACTTGGTGCTTATGTCAACACACCTCGCATAATCAGGCTTGCCCGTGCCTTTCATAAGGCCGGGAATTTCCTTAAATTGGCGCCGGACTTCCACGACCATTCCAGTAGCTGCCCTTCCAACAGCCCTCATAGTGAGAGAGGAAAAGATAAAGGGAAGGAGACCGCCTGCAAAAAGGCCGACAACAACAGCAGGGTCGTAAAGGTTAATCACGTCAATGCCGGTAAGGTCGCTATAAGCCGCGAAAAGCGAAAGCGCGGCGAGGCCTGCCGAGCCAATTGCAAAACCCTTGGTGACAGCCTTGGTGGTGTTGCCAACAGCGTCCAAGGGGTCTGTGATTTTTCTCACCGACTCAGGCATCTTGCTCATCTCGGCAATGCCACCCGCATTATCTGTAATCGGGCCATAGGCGTCAACGGCAACTATAATGGCAGTCATTGCAAGCATAGCAGTTGCGGCAATGGCAACGCCATAAAATCCGCCGCCAAAAGTGTAGGCGAGGAATGCGCCTGCAACTATTGCAATCACCGGAATGAGCGTGCTTTCCATACCCTTGGCAATGCCCAGAATGATGACAGTGGCCGGGCCGGTCTTTGCCGAATCAGCAACCTGCTGAACGGGCTTCTTGTTGGCAGCAGTGTAGTACTCAGTCACATAGCCTATTATGACCGTAATGGCCAGGCCAATCACGGCTGCAATGAAATACTTCAAGTCTGAAAACATAAGCTTGTTGACTGCAAAGAAGCCCACAGCGGAAAGCGCAGCGCTGATGAGAATGCCGTTATTCAATGCAGGCCATATCCTGGCAGGGCTGGAAGCACGGACAAAAAGGCTCCCAACCAAGGAAGCAATCACGGCAACAGAACCAAGGACAAGAGGGAAGGCAAGCTCATTGGTAAAACTGTGGCCGAAGGCAGTCCAGGCAAGCAGCATTGCTGCAATAATCGTCACAGTGTAAGACTCGAAAAGGTCAGCAGCCATACCGGCACAGTCACCGACATTGTCGCCAACATTATCAGCAATGACCGCAGGATTCCTCGGGTCATCCTCAGGAATGCCCTTCTCGACCTTGCCGACCAAATCAGCACCTACATCCGCGCCCTTGGTGTAAATGCCGCCGCCCACCCTGGCGAAAAGGCTGATGAGACTGGCCCCAAAGCCAAAACCGATGAGGATATTCGGGTCCTTAAGAATAAGGAGCAGGACGGTAACGCCAAGAAGGCCCAAGCCGGCAACGGCAAAGCCAGTCACGGCACCGCCGGAAAAAGCAACTGAAAACGCATCCTTCAAGCTCCTGGTCGCTGCCTGGGCAGTGCGAACATTGGCCCTCACGGAAACCATCATCCCAATGTAGCCTGCAAGGGCAGAAAGGAATGCGCCAAGAATAAAAGCAACAGCAACAAGGTAAGAGTTTGCCATAAAACTCCTCAAGCCAAAGGCAATGACGAGAGCCAGAACAATGCTGATGACTGCAATAGTCCTGTATTGCCTGTTAAGGTAAGCGACAGCGCCCTCCCTGATTGCGGAAGAAATTTTCCTCATCGCTTCAGTGCCAGAGTCCTGCTTCAGGACGCGCACAGCCAAAAAAAACGCAAAGAGGAGCGCGGCAATGCTTCCGACAAAAGCGGTCAGGTACAAAGTCGAGGATGCGATGGCCATTGCAATTAGCGCAAAAAAAAGGCTTATTTACAAACTCGTACACCAGAGGAACGCCATACGGAATCGTGAACCCAAGGATTTCCCTCTTCGAAAGCCTATCAATATGCTTGACAAGAGACCTCAAGCTGTTATGGCTGGCAATAACCAGGATCCTCCTGCCTTTTTTAATGTCTGGAACGATTGCCTCATCCCAAAACGGCACTACCCTCCGGTAAGTGTCCGCAAGCGATTCTGCAACAGGAAAATACCGCCCTGGAATGCCAGGATAAGACTTCAATATTTGCACATATCTCTTGTCTGACCTGCCCAAGGCCGGAGGCCTCACATCAAAACTGCGCCTCCACAACAGCACCTGCCTTTCGCCATATTTCCTCGCGGTTTCAGCCTTATCAAGACCAGTCAGGGCGCCATAGTGCCGCTCATTCAGGCGCCACTCTTTCCTGAGGGGAATCCCGGCACCAAGCTTGCCAAGAATAATGCTGGCAGTCTTCAACGAGCGCTTGTGCAGGTTCGCGTAGACCACATCAAACTCATAACCCCCCTTCTTAAGCTCCCTCGCCGCATTCTTAGCCTCGGAAATGCCCCTCGCAGTCAAAGGAACGTCCATCCAACCTGTAAAAAGATTTTTCCTGTTCCAGGTGCTCTCGCCGTGCCTAACAAAAACAACCTCATAGTGTGCCATACTGCGACCTCCCAGCAAGCTCTTCCTCAATCCTCAACAGACGGTTATACTTCGCAGTCCTTTCTGAACGGGCTGGAGCCCCAGCTTTAATCTGGCCGCAGCCAAGCGCGACAGCCAAGTCTGCAATGAAAGCATCCTCTGTCTCGCCAGAACGGTGAGACACCATAACACGCCACCCGCTGCCCATTGCAAGACTTGCGGCAGCAATTGCCTCTGACAGCGTTCCTATCTGATTTACTTTCAGCAGGAGGCAGTTGCACGAATTACGCCTTGCAGCTTCCCTAATCCTGCCAACACTAGTAACGAGAAGGTCATCGCCAACAACCTGAACGTTCATCATTGCCAACTTTTTCGTAAGCTCCGCAAATGCTGAAAAAGAATCCTGCTCAAAGGGGTCCTCAACAGAGACTATCGGAAAATCCCTGGCGAGGCTGACATAATAATCAGCCAGCCCTTCTGCCGCAACGAACTTGCCCGACTCAAGCTCATATTTCCTTTCCTTGCCGCTGTAAAACTCTGATGCGGCCGCATCAAGTGCAAAGCTCACCTTGCCGTTGTAGCCTGAAGCTGCAACAGCAGACTCAAGAATTGACAGAGCCTCGTGCGCTGAGGAAAGCGGGGGGGCAAAGCCGCCCTCATCACCAACATTAATGGCCGCCTTCCCATATTTTTTCTGAAGCAGCAGCTTAAGCGTGTGGTACACTTCCGAGACAGCGGTTATTGCCTCCCTAAACGAATTAAAATCCAGGGGCACTATCATAAACTCCTGAATCTTGAGGCTGGTGCCGGCGTGCTTTCCCCCGTTTATCACATTGCAGAAAGGAATTGGCATCACAAACTTTTTACGGCTGCTTCTGCCTTCATTTGCCGTTGCCGAAACCAACTGTGCAAGGCAGCTGTAAAGGGGCTTTCTTGATGCGATAGCTGCCGCCCTTGAAGATGCAAGGCTCACGGCAAGGATTGCATTTGCGCCGAGAAGGCTCTTGCTCCCAGAGCCATCAAGCCGTATCATCAAGTCATCGAGAAAACCCTGCCTACTGCAGTCAATGCCTGAAAGCTTTTTCGAAAGAACAGAGTTAATATTGTCAACAGCAGACAATACGCCAAGGCCGTGAAAGCGCCTGCCGCCATCGCGGAGCTCGTGAGCCTCGTGCTTCCCGGTAGAGGCGCCAGAGGGAACTGCAGCCCTGCCAACAATGCCGCCGTGCAAAACGACGTCGCACTCGACAGTGGGATTCCCCCTGCTGTCCAAAATCTCCCTAGCAAGCACCTTTTTTATCTTGAACGACATAAGAGCACTTTGCGGAAAACAATATATAAGTTTTACGCCACTGCTTCTTTCGGCTGCGGATTTAGCCAATATAATTTACGTCCTCGCCAGGCATAGTCTTCTTAATGCCCCGAAGCGCCTTGGGCAATTCGGCAGGGCCTGCAAGCCTGTCAGCGGCCTCCTGCTCCATCTCGCGAATTTCAGCATCAAGCTCCTTGATGTTTATGCCAAGGGCCAACTTGTCATTAAGAATCGAGACGACTTCCCTCGCCCCGCGAATGCCCAAATACATCGGATGGGAGAATGTTTCTGCCAGGAATGAGACAGCAGGCAATTTCCTTGCCTTGGAAAGGCCCAAAAGGATTCCAGTAACGCCTATTATGGGGCCGACAACGCCATAAAGGCTTGGCTCCACGTTGACCATCTTATAACTCGCAACTACTTCCTTTGAAGTGCCAGTGCAGTAAACCTTGGGCTTCTTTGGAACAGCCGGAAGGCCAATTCCCCCAATAGTTATCACCAGGCTCCCGCCAAGCTTTGCAAAGTAATCAAGAACTGTGTCGGAAAAAGAATAGCAAGACTGCTCATTCACCGGCTGGACATCACCAGCAAGGAAAAGAATGTCAGGCCTCTTGCCAGCGCCTTTCTTCAGGTAAAGCGCAATCGTCGGAAGCTCAACAAGGTTTTCCTCGGTCACAAAAACAGAGTGCGGAAGATTATATGAAAAGAACTCGCAAAGCTTCTCAGCACCAAGCTCCTCAACCATAAAATCAACGGCAACCTTGCCGACATTGCCAATCCCCGGAAGGCCTGCAATCAGGACAGGCTTCGCAAGCTTAGGCATTATTTTCTGCGTTGGCTTAATAGTCCAGTCTGGCATTCCTCACAACCATCCCTTCTGCTTTAACATTGGCTCTTTTGCCTTTCTCCGATAAGAGGCATAGTGGTCATCCGGGCTGTACCTCATTGGCTTTGGAATCACGGTCCTTGAGCCGCACTTGGAACAGGCCTCCTTCATCGTGTAAGACCTGCACTCCTGGCAAAACATAATCTGCCTCATTTTCAAGACCTGGCAAAGCTGCCTTCGCCACCCTTCGACTCGATGAATTCCAAGGCAGACGATGCCGCCTTGCTTATTGACTGCTCTGCAGACTTGTAATTCTCCGCGGTAAGCTTCAGCAAGTATGTGCCCGCTCCCAAATACGAAACACTAACGCCACTCTTGGCTGCCTGCTCAAGCGCCTGCCTGACAACAGAGACACCATCAGGGTCATAGCTGACCAGGGAAAGCTTGCCCTTCACTTCAACAACCGGCGGCTTGATTCTCGAAATTACTGCCTCGTTAAGCTTTTCGGAAATATTCCTTGAAACACCCAAGTCTGACACATCGCCCTTGGCAATTGCCGTAAAAGCCTCAAAGACAGAGGAAAACTTGTCAACGATTTTTTCCGAAATCTGCACGTACAAGTCCTCGGAAGGCATACCAAGCTGCTTAGCCACCAGCTCAACAATCTTCTCAGCCTTCTGCTCCTGCTTTACCTCATTAATTTTGGCACGGCGCTGGCCCTCAGTCACCCTCCTAAGAGAGAGGTCAATGTGACCGCGCTCCTTATTCACACCGATGACCTTGCAGACAATGGGCTTGTTCTCAACAACGAAATCGCGAATGTTCCTTATCCTGCCGGGCGCAACTTCAGAAATGTGAATCATTCCCGAGAGGCCATATTCCTCAAGCTTGACAAAAACAGAATGACTCTGGACACTGGTCACAGTACAGAAAAGAAGCTCATCATCTTCAGGAAAACCCTTTCTTTTCAGAAGCATTGTTGCCCCCTAATCCAAAACTTCCAGCACCCTTGCCCTAAGCCTGGACTTACCCCCAGTAGGGTCGGCAAGAGGCTTGCTGCACACAAGGCAAGTGACTGCAGAGGAAACCTTTCCGTAGATAATCTGCTCATTCTTGCACTTAGGGCAGCGAACCTTGACAAATTTCGAAGTTGGCTCCAAGATCTTGACCATTGAAAAATCACCCTTCGACGGGAAAACAAGGGCAATTTAAAAAGTTATCTAAGAAGCCCTACTCAAACTCAACCTTCTTGATGCGAAGGCCTTCCCTTTGAGTGTGAGTCTTGCCGCACACAGTGCACTGATAGCGAAGGTCCGTCTTCTTCGTCTGCTTCTTGCCAGTCATCTTCCACTGGGTAACCGGGGGCTTGCTGTACCTTCCAAGGTTGCCAGTGCCCATTGCCCTGCCCCTCCTCTTGGCGCGAACCTTCGAGCCATATTTCAGGGCACTTGGAGCCTTCTTCTTCGCAAGAAAAACCTTATGCTCACTATGCTTCCTGCACGTAGGGCAGAAACGCTTCACAGTCTTAGGGAATTTCATTTCAACGCTGAGGACAAACAGGGTATTTAAAAAGGTTACCCTTCAGCGACTGGCAGCCCTATGCAACCATAAGTTTGGATAATTTGCCGGGTAATGTTGTATCGCCTGCCACTGAGAAAATCATCAACAAGCGCCGTATCGGTAAAATAGCGAGCCAGGCCTGCTGCCCCTGCACGAAGCTCCACGATGCGAGCATTTGCCAAACCGGGCATCTCCTGTCCCAGGGGCAATTTCAGGGAACTGGCCCTTTCAGAAACCTTCACGACACTGCCATAGTCCCTCAAAGCCTCGCCCCATAACCTCACTCCCTGAAGCACGGCAGCGATGTCCACAGGGGCATCACGCTCAGCCTCCCTGATAAGACCGAGGCCCCTGTTATGGGCATCGGATGCCAAAAGCGTGAGCACGTAAGCCCATTGAGGAAAAAGCCTTTCCTGCCAGAATGACAAGCTGCCAAGCCTTGAAGGCACAGGCGATTCTGCACATAGCCCAAAGTAATAATCAGCAAGATTGAAATCCTCGCGAGAATTCACCAGATTCCTCCTTCCAGTGCCACCAGGCACAAACATTCCAGAAGTTATATCATACTCAGGCACGCCAAGCACCCTGAACACAGAGCCCCTGAGATGATATGCTGCACCTATCCTGAAGTTGGCATCCTGCAGCATTTCCTGAAGCTTCCGAGAGTCACCAGATCGCTCCTCCTGCAACAGGCCAATACTGCCTTTTGCCTCAACGCACAGGTCCACAGCATTATGGGTGGCTGATTTGGCCTGCCCCAAAAGAGCAGGATCACTACCACCCGCAGCAGCCAATGACTTTGCAGCAGCAAGAATTTCAGCCTCTGCCTTTGCAAGGAACTCCCCTATTTGGGAAACAGCAACAACCATCAGTTAAGGAAGGGACAGGGAATATTTAAACGATTCCCCTTGCGGAAAGCTGTGCCGAGAACACGCTAAAAACCTTTATATACCTCGCCAGCCAGCAGGAGTTTGGTGTTGGGGATGGAAAGTAAAGCGCAGGAGTCAGAGCAGTACGGCAGGATAAACATAACCTACGAGGCATTGTTTGACTTAGTGGTAAGGGAAAAATCCAGGGACGACTTGCAGGCGCTCAGTGCGAATTTCTTTACTGAACTTGTCAACTATCTCAATGAAAAGCGAAGCGCCCTTGAAATACTGGGCATTGACGAAAAGGAAAAAGCCTCAAGGCAGCTCCAGAACATAAACAGGCTCATAAAGGAGCTTTACGAGAGAAGGGAGAAGAAAATAATAAGCCTGGCATTGGCAAGGTCCAGGGCGGGGGTGGACATCATAGACACTTCAACCCTCCTAAGCGAAGAGAAAAGCCTCTTCGACGGGACGGTAAGGCAGCTGGACTTCTACAGGGAAAATGTCCTCAATAGCCTGCTTTCAGCCAAGGTGCCGAAGACAATCCAGCAGACAGGCGCTGAAACCCTGGCCGCAGCATCAAGAATAATCACGGACGCGCCAATAAGCGCGATAGGCGGAGTCAATCAGGCCACTGCGGCCGCAGAGGAACAGGGCAAAACAGAAAACGCAACACGACTAGTGAGGTTCCTGCACGCAGTGCCGAGGTTCGTTGGCAGCGAGCTGGAAATCTACGGCCCATTCGACCAGGAGGATATCGCGAATCTGCCAAGGGAAATTGCCGCGGTCCTGATAACAAAAGGAAGGGCTGAGGAAATAGCCAAGGCTTAGCTGATGAGTGAAATGACAATTCGCGAAATAGTTAATAGTGGTGGTGAAAAGATAATTGTCCATAATCTGGGGAAAAACCCAGAGCCTGATGGAAGAAACATTGCAATTCGGGAAGCATACAAAGAATGGGATAATAAAAAAAGACGAAATAGACTGTTTCTCGTAAGCTTTACCATAGCAGCCATTATTATCCTAGTGACGATTGTTAAAAGCCAATAAAAAAGCTTGTTAAAGGAAAGATTAATAACGTTTTCTTATCCACCAGGCAATATGGCGAAGCTTACATTCCAGGACCTGGCATTCAGGAAGAAAAACGGCACAATGCTGGTCGAATTCCTTGGCAATTACCAGTTTGAGGTTGAGGAAGCTGCACTAAAAAGAATTGGCAGGCATAGCTTAAGCGAGCACGAACTGACATTCCCCGGCGTTGCCGAAGATGCCGCCAAGAACGCCTTCAACGAAATCCTGAACCAGGGGCTGGCAAACCTGACGAACACGGTAACGAAAAAGAAAACGCTTTACATACACCACTACTCAGGAATACCGCTCATAGGCACAACCAGCTTTGGCATAATTGACAGGAACACCAACATGATTGAAGTAAGGCCGCTTACCGGCTGCAACATGAACTGCGTATTCTGCTCAGTCGATGAAGGGCTGGCATCAAAGAAAACAAGCGAGGTGCTGATTGAAGAGGAATACCTTGCCGCAGAGGTCAGGAAACTGGTCGAGTTCAAGGGCTGCGACTGCCACATAATAATCAACTCCCAAGGAGAACCAACGCTGTACAAGCCGCTGCCACAGCTCATAAGGGACCTTCATTCAATCCAGTCAATCAGGACAATAACCCTGATCACGAATGGAACATACTTAAACGAGAAGCTCATAGACGAATTTGCATCCGCAGGGCTGACAAACCTGAACATATCGCTAAACGCCATAGACCCAAAAACGGCAAAGATAATGGAAGGGCACGGCCTTTACGATGTTGAAAAGGTCAAGAAAATAGCTGCATACGCAGCAGGTACAACGATAAAAGTAACCCTCGCACCGGTGATTGTCGGAGGATACAACGAAGCGGAAATGGGAAAGATAGTCGCGTTTGCAAAGGAGATTGGAGCTGCAACGGCAATGCAAAATTACCTATTCTACAAAAGGGGCAGAAATCCAAGAAATACCCAGCAAATATCCTGGCCCGAATTCTACACGAAACTGCAAGAGCTGGAAGGGAAATACGGCTCAAAGCTAATATTCTCGGCAGCAGACTACAAAATAATCAAGACCAAAGCCCTGCCAAAGCCATTCAGGAAAGGGCAAACAGCAAGCGCCAACATAATAGCCGAAGGAAGATATCCCGGCGAGTACATCGCCGCTGCTGCCGGAAGAATAATAACCCTGCCGGATTGCGAGAAAAGCCACAACGGAGGCGAGAAAGCCAAAATCAGGATACTGAGCGACAAGCACAACATATTTTACGGAAAAGCGGTTGGGTGAATGAACAGCAAAATTGACAAGTCGTGGATACTATTCCTTGCAGCCGCCATAATATTCCTCACCATAAAAACCAATGCCGCAGGCTACGCAATCAGCGACGAGAACACCTACTACAAGATGGGCCAGCTTGTTGCGGACGGGCAAGTTCCCTACAAGGACTTCTTCTTCGCGCACACTCCGCTGCAGGTTTACCTTTATGCTGCAATTTTCAAGGCATTCGGATTCAACTTGCTGCTCCTGAAAATGTTATCTGCTGTGGCGACAGTCATCACTGCAGCAATCATTTTTGCGATTGCAAAGGAAAAGCTTAACGCCCAAGCAGCCATTGCTGCGGCAGCAATTTTCCTGTTCTCATACGGGACTCTGCTCTTCTCGAACTTCCCCACAGGCGCCGAGTTATCGCTTCCATTCGCAACGGCAGGATTTCACTTTTTCCTGAAAAAAAAATTTTTCCTTGCAGGAGCACTCATCGGACTCGCGACTGCAACATACCAGCTAAGCGCGCTGGCTCTTGCCGTCCTGGCTACAGCAACCATCTTCCTGGCAAAAGACAAAAAAGGGCTTATGCAACTGACACTTGGCTTCCTTGCCGCAGTTGCAGCCACCGTTTCAATATTCCTGGTTCTGGCGAAAGGCGAATTCATAAGCCAAACAATCCTTTACCACATACAAAAGCCCTCTGAGGGAACTGACAAGGCAGCGCTGCTACTCAGGATACTAAAGACGAACGCCCTGCTGTTCATCACGGCAGCAATCGCAATACTCACGAAACAGAGAGCCAAGACAACGGTTGCGTTTTCAGCAGCCATTGCGGCTGCGTACATTGCAATCTTCCCCCTTGCAAAAGCATCATTCAACTACTACGCGATTTATGCCCTGCCATTCCTTGCAGTCCTGTCTGCCCACGGCATCAACTCAACAACTCACTTCCTCTCTGAAAAAGCGAGGCTCACGAAAGCTATGTCCTTGCTGGTCGTTGCCGCGATAGTCCTGACCGGATCATTTTTTTCAATACAGCAGTTTGCAGGCTACAACGCGCAGGATTTTCCGGAAGCTGAAGAAATCGCGGAATTTGCCAAGAAAAACTCAACTCCAGAACAGACAATATTCGGCGACGACTCAACAGTGCCACTGATATCACTTCTATCAGGAAGGGAGATAGCCTTGAATCACGCTGACAGCAACGTGATGAGATACAGGGCAGGGCAGCCACCGCTTGAGAGCACCCTGCAACAGCTGGAAGAAAAAGTCAGAAAAGGAGAACTGAAACTCGTGATACTGAGAAGGATTGATGCTGGCAGGGGAACATACGATTTCGGAATAGGAACTGAGAGGAAATTCCTGGAATTTGTCGACGAAAAATGCAAGCTGACAGCAACGTTTGGCCAGCACCACGTTTACGACTGCCTGAAAACGTAAGATTCCAGCCTTTTCGTGATGCCTGACAGGGGCTTGACTAATGAAGGCCTCATCAGCAGCAAAATCGCGGCTGCAAATGAGACTACTGAGATTATCGCACCAGTGAGAAAAGATTTCGAGAAATAAGAGAAGGTCACTTCCTTGCCCAAGTCGTCCAGGGTGATGAGGGCAGCAAGCCTGCCCCTGTACGAGCCCGCGTCCCTCAAGAAGCCGTCAAAGCGCCAATCCTTGTAATAGTTCTGGTTAATGACCAATGTCCTGGTGCCATTCTCAAAGCCCTCCAAGGCATTAGGAAGCCTGAGGGAGACCCTGTGCGGTGAAAAGTGCGTGAAATTAAAGGACTCATTTGTTTCCGCAATAAAGGCATTTGCGACAAAACCGGCATAAGGCTCACCGTCAATAAACTGCGGAACAGCCCTGGTCCTCAAATGAAGGCGCTCATAGCAGTTAAGGGTGCCTATGCCCTGGCGGAGATTGGTGTATTGGGCAAGGTGAGGTGCTGACGAAGCCATCTGAATGAAATCCGTTGTGCCAAGAAGGGTTGACTTGACCTCAAAAGGCTCAATCGGGAAGGCCGCGGCACGCTGGCCCGACATTTCAGGAAGAAGAGCACCCCTGGAAACAAGAAAAAGGTCAAGAGCCACGATAATGCACAACCCAACAATCAATCGCGATTTGAGCTGCTCATTTGGCAATTTAATGGAAGTCATTGCCCTTGCCGCCAGCAGCGCAATGAGAAACACAAAGACAATCATGAATCTCGAAGGGCCGTGAAGAGAACTGAAAAACGGAAGCTGCCTTATGAGCACCCAAGGGCCTGGAATGTAACTGCCAAGCGCAAGCAGGAGGAAAAACAGGGCTGCCATCACAAGCTTCCAGTTGGCCCGGAAAGCAAGCAAGGCCGCAAAGGCTGCGAGAATCACTGGAATTACCCCAACATAAGCAGAGTATTCGTGCCAGCCCCAAGGCAATCTTCCAGCAAGAGTATCAAGCTCCTTCTGCCTGCCCTCGGCAACGAGATCCCGGCCAGACTCAAGGTCATTCTCGGGAATTGACTGATCCCGCCAGAAAAGGGACTTCAAGACAATATTCGCGGAGGTAAGCTGCACGTCCTTCTCTGACTCAACACCCTGAGTGAAATCAATCACGGGCACGAGCTTCACCGAGGACAAAAGAGCAGCCAGCAAAAGCACTGCAAACACAAGGGCAACAGGCGAAACCTTCCTCAGGCTCACGAAGTCAAAAAATGCAAACAGCAAAAGCAGCAGGACTGCAGCATAAAATGGGTAAATCCCTCCTGAAAAAAACATCACTGCCAAGGCAAGGGCGCAGAAAACAGCCCACCGCACCCTGCTCGCAAAGCTCGCCTTTACATCAGAAAAGCCAAGATATGAAAGGAAAACCACGGGAAGCAAAGCAAAGGGGAAAAAAGTAGTGTGGCCAACCAGGACTCGCGCAGGGAACCAGCTGCTGAACAGGAAAACGACTGCCGCAAAAACCGATGGGAAAGCTCTGCAGCCCAACTTCCTGGCAGCAAGAAAAGTGCCAAGAAGCCCAACGGCCAGGAAAACCAGCGCCTCAAGCTTAAGCCCGATGACTGGACCAAAGGCCATAACGAAAAGAAAAAAAGGCGAAAGAAATGAGCTTTGCGGATTTGCCAAAACTATGTTCCCGCCACAGTAATAGGGAGTCCAAAGCGGAAACTCGCCAAAAGCAGCCAGCGAAACCCGGGCAGACTCCTGATAAAAGAAATGCTGGTCCCAATCATAAAGGCCAAGGTTACCCATATTCGAGAATATGGGCTGGAGAAAAACAAAAGCAGCCAAAAGGCAAACAGCAACAGCAGCCAAAACCTGAAGGAACCGCATGGGCAAAAGGGCTGAATAAACGTATAAAAAGTTTATGCGCCAAAGCGCGACAACAGGTAAGCGCAATGGCTTCCGCTGCAAAAGCCCTTTTCAACCTCATATTCCGACGACAGAACCTCAGCAGCCGAATTGAAAACAACGACACTACCGTGATTGCCCCTTGAAAGTTCGGCAAGGCTGTAGTAATGAGCCATTTTTTTCCCAGAATAGTATGCTACTGGCGGGCAATTTCCAAGACAGGCGAATTCTGAAATTTCGCTGCCGCGAAGATACAAGCCCAGATCCTTGGTTGATTGCCTAAGGCCATCCTCAAAAGCAATTGAAGGCGCGTAAGTTCGCTCAACTTGCAATGGCAGGGCCGCAACAGCGACAAGTATCGTAGCAGCTGCCAAAACAGGAAACTGAAACCGGCCAATACTCGCCAATACCCTGGCGGGCAAAATCCTGGCAAAAAACGCTGGCAACGCATTCACGAAGCGAGAAATGCCAAAGCCAATAAAAGGCGCAGCAAAAAGAATTGGCAGCAAAAAGAAACGCGCAGACTCCCACTCAATGCCAAGAGGCTTTGCAACACCCCTGCCAACTATGAAAAAAGCGTAAGCACCAGACACAGCAAGGCAATACAGCAAGTAAAGCCTCGCATTATTTTGCTGCAACCGCAACCGGAAACCTTCAACAACACCAAGAGCAAGGAATACCAGAAAAAAGCCAAGGCTGCCTGAAAAAAGATAAAGGAAAAATGCCGGACCACTGCTGCCTGCTTCTGCCACGACGTGAAAAGCCCTGCCAAAAGTGTAGAAAGGACTGCCAAACTGCGACTGGGAATACAAGAGATAAGGGGCGACAACAGCAGCTGCCAACAAAAGGCTCACGACAACAACTGAAAGCCTCTTCCAGTGAAAGAAAAACAATGGCAGCAACAACGGCAAGAGCAGCAAATTGGTAAACTTCATCAGAATGGCCAGGCCTGTCAAAATACCGCCGAAATAAACCAGCAATTTCCGTTGCTGCTGCAAGCCGAAAAAGTAAGCGATAACAGCAGAAAACGCCAATAACGCTCCCAAAGCGTCAGTCATCACCCAGCGACTATTTAGGATGTGCAATGGCAGAATTGCAATTACGGCAGCAGACAAAAAGGCAGTCCTGCGATTGAAGACTGCAGCAGCCAGGAAAAAGACTGGCAACACCACAAGAGAATTGAGGAAAGCCAGCAGAAACCTTGAAACCGCCTCATAAGAGGCAAGGCTGGCAAAAGGCGACAGCAACAAAGGCAAAAGAGGAGGCCGCAGGAAAGCCTCAGAATAGCCCACATCCTCGCCAGCAATTAGCTTTCCGTGAAGAAGATAAACAGACTCGTCCCAGAAAGCGTAAGAAGCATCAAAGAAAACAACTCTGACAATAACAGCCAGAAAAAACAGCAACAATAAGGGCTTAATCATGGCCGTCGTATAATCACCATTGTTGTTGTCACTGCCGCTACTATTGTTGCTGTGGCTCATTAAAAAAATAAGAAAAAAAGAAAACTAGAAAAAAAATAAAACCCAAATCGGCAGCGACCGATTGGGCCCCGTCGCATCAGCGACGTGGGAAAGCTTAAGCGTTAGCTTAAGCTGTGCCGCCCGTACCTGCGTCTGCACCTGCATCAGCTGCTGCTGGAGCCGGGGCGGGGGCTACTGGCTTTGGAGTAACAGGCCCGACAGTTATGTCGCTAAAGCTTGTGCCTAAAACCTCAACTTCCATACCCTTCAAAGTGCCCTTCTCCTGGTACTTTGCGTAGTCTGCAAGTACTCTGGACGCCCTTCTGGTGTCCATAGCGGATGCGCCTGCAACAAGCAGAGCAATCTTTCCGTTAGTGTGCTCGACAAGCTTGAGCATTGCCTTGCCTTCTGTGAAGCCTTCTGCACAGTTAGCTGGGTTGCCCATCACTGTTGAAGCTGCAGGGTTAGCACACGGGCCACCAACTATGATGGCGTTCTGCGCTGTTATGTCGCTGACCTCGCCCGCTAGCTTGGCAGTGTCGACAGATATTGGTGTTGTCTCGTAGTAGACAACCTGTCCTGCCTCTGCACCAGTGGTTGTGGTAACCGTAGCTCCTGGAGCCGTGACAACAACTATTGGCAGCCTCTGTCCATTGACTGGATAGTCAACTTCCAACGCGTCTGGGTCGTTGCTAACTGTCTTCCAGTTAACATATGCACCCAAGCTTGTGTATCTCTGCCTGAGGTTGGTGTCAGCGCTTGGCGTGATGTACTTCACGTTGGCAACAGCGGTATCCTCTGCAATATCAACCTTAGTGCTTGAAACCGAGATGTTAAAGTCGGTCTGCAAAGGCGCAACGTTGTCATAGTCATCAGCGTCAGGTGTCTGCATCGAAAATCTCAAGCTGCCAGCTGCCTGTGACTCCACAGTGTTGGACAACGATGCGTTGAATGTTGCGTTCAACGGATGGTATTCCAACATTATTTGCGCACCGCCTTTCGTGGTTATGTTTATCACGTTACGCAGGTCAGCCATCGGATTGACAGTAGCGTTTCCCACACTTTCCAGCGTGCCGTCGCCATCCAAGTCAATCTTCAACTGGAAGTTGCTGCTTGTGTCAGCAGTGGCGTTCCAAATCTTGAACGTTCCGCCGCCAAACTTAAGCGTGCCACCTTCAGTGCCACCAGGGAAGTTGCCTGTATTTTTCCAGTCAACCTCGACCTTGTCGCCAGTACCCAAGTCCTGGAATTCGATTTTCGGACTTGTCTCAGACGATGCGAGGGCGCTGATATACCTCATACCATAGGTCCTGCGCTCGCCCTGCTTCTGGGTGCCATCAGTCAGAATGAAGTAGTCATTCTTTGTGATGGACTGGTTCTCTATGAGAACTGTATCGTCGTCACTGTCACCAAGCTTGAGCGTGGTGGCGCCTGAAGCGTATGCTACCGGCACCTTTACGTTCTTGCCTGCGCCGTCAGCGAACTCCAAGTAATACTGGGTTGAGCCAGATGGTGTCAACTTGATTTTCTCAGTTGGCACTGGGTCAAGCCCGTGGTACTCGATGTCCCAGCTGTTGAGCAATGCCTGAGGCCTTCTCAACTGCTTTGTGAGCTTTCCACCTGCGGGTATGTACTCGTCCTCGTTGGCTGTTATGTTTATGTTCAGGTTCGTCCAAGTGAACGAGTTTGTGGTTGAAGTTCCAGACACGGAAACCTTTGTGCCTGTTATTGTTTCAGTACCGACCTCGAGGGTTTGCTCACCGCTGAATCCTGAGGTGACTGATTGAGTATCCCTCATCCTGATTTTGTCAGCGCCAAGGTAAAACTCAACTTTCTTGACACCACCAGCGAAATCCTGGTAGATTATGTCCCTGATACCAACCTGGGTTCCATCCTTGAGTGTCTGGGTTGAGCCCTCCTGCAATGAGTCGGTTACCTCGCCATTGATGGTAAACTTGGCACTTGTTGACCCAACAAAGTCCAATGTGACATCATAGTCCTTGCCACCAACAGTGATTGTCTTGGTGTCGTCCTGGCTCATAACTTCCTTTGCAGCACCACCCATCAAGGTGAAATCAGTCTCATTGTGGGTTGTTGCAGAGTCAGTCCTGGCCTTGACAATGGACCAGTCCTTGCCCAGGAACTTGATTGTCTTGCCTTCAAAGTTCCACAGGTAGGTGCCTGTAGTTGAGATTGAGCCAGCGCTGTCTGTGACGTCTGACTTTGCACTCTCAGTGAACTCAAGGGCGTACCTTGCGATCACGTTGCCGCTGGAGCCGTCTATAAATAAGTAGTCTCCTGCCTTGCTTGTGTCAGGGTCTTCAGCATAGACAACTGACAACATTGGGCCAGGGTTTTCCTTTGGCGGATTGCTGTCAAAGTAGATGTACTGCCTGAAGTCATAGTCGCCCTGCGTGTTGGAGAATGTTCCATCTGCAAGGAGGCTGGGCAACTCATCATCGCTGATGAATGTTGTTATGTTCCTGATGTTTTCCTGCTGTGCGCTTGCTGCGCCAGCGTCCCTTGTTTCGGAAAACTCAAGCTTCTTTGCGCCAAGCTGGACTCTCCAGGCATCAGCGCCGCCGATAGCAACTTGGCCACCGCCGGTTGACTGAACGGTCTTCTTGACCCTTGATGCGTACTGCAGGCTGGTTGCGATGTCAACAGAGCCGATAACGTCTGAAGACGCGGCACTGTCGCCAACAACTAGAACTGCGTTGAACTTACCATCTTGTACAAAAGGAGATGGATAGTCCTTAAGGTCTGCAGCTGCGGTTGCACTTAATATAGTGGCACCAACCATAACTGCACCTGTGCCTAAAGCTAACATCTTACTGATAGTCTTGCGTAACTTCACTCTCAACACCTCCGTGTAATCTTCCTTATCATTAATGCTGGTAAACAGCTTTCTTGCAGCAACGAAGCTGCGATTTCAAGCCACAAACCGGGGGGCATATATAAAGGTTTTGGTTTGCCACCAATCCCTGATGCCATCACCTGTTTTGGCCCTAACCGGCTAAAACCTCAAAAAAACAACATTGCGTACAAAGCAATGCCGCTCTTCTGGCAAGCCAGCTACTGAAGCTGATAAGGACACAGCTACTTTATAAAGTTTTCGGAAGTCCAAGCTATAAATCCGTCGAAAAGTAGCCAAAAATGTATATAGGAGTAGGTATTTGTAAAGGATGCAAAAATCCTAGTAGGACAAGTTTATTCGTGAA
Organism: Candidatus Woesearchaeota archaeon; assembly: GCA_016180105.1. Taxonomy (GTDB): domain Archaea; phylum Nanobdellota; class Nanobdellia; order Woesearchaeales; family UBA10216; genus UBA10216. The sequence goes on from JACPBZ010000006.1 coordinate 42,542, forward strand.
GTGGCAGCGGAAAAGAACAAATTTTTTATAATAATGGATAAACCAGGTAAAGCCTGTTGAGAAAAACGATGGCGGCGGCAATGAGACTATGATTGCCTAAACATCTTTTCTCGACGGAAAAATCGCGGGGATGCCGCAGCGGCCAACCGGGGCAGGCTTAGGACCTGCTGGCTTAGTGCCTTCGGCGGTTCGAATCCGCCTCCCCGCATTCGAGCGCCTGGAAAAGCAGGGCAAAATCCAAAAGGAAAGATATTTATAGTAGCTTTTACTAAAAAATCCTAGTAAAATAAGCTAAAATTCGGGCTTACCAAGGCATTTCACGACGACAAGCCGATGCGCGCTTGCGGGGACACGAAAAATGGCTGTTTCAAGAGTGACCAGGAACTATCAAGTGACCGTCCCAAGGGAAATCCGGGAGCTGGCGGACATCAAGGTGGGCGACACGCTGCTCTTTGTCAAGGATGGGGAAGAGGTTGTCCTGAAGCGCATAGACAAGGAACTAATGGGCAAGGGGTTTGGGCTTTGGAAAAAGGCCCAGGAAAAGACGCCCTGGGTGTTCAACAAGCTACTGAGGAGCGAGGCTGAGAAGCGCCTGAAGAGGCTGAAAATATGAGGCAAAATGGCAAAGCGATTGCTAGTTGACACTGACGTATTCGTGGACTACCTGATGGGCGAGCAACACGCCAAGGAGTTCTTTGAAAGCCTGCCAGAAGGGACATTCTATTACTCTGCCCTGACCAAGCTCGAGCTGCTTTCAAGCGGGGCCTGCTCTGATTCAGGAGTAAGGGCCGCAACCAACGGGCTCCTTTCCCTCGGCAAGAGGATTGAGCTTGACGAGCCCGCAATAAACCTCGCTGCCGAAGTAAAAAGGGAACACGGCCTTTCCCTCATCGACTCGATAATGGCTGCCACCGCACTTCAGCAAAAGGCAGAACTCGTCACGAAAAACATTGGCGAATTCAAGAAAATAAAGGAACTGCTCCTGATGAAGCCTTATTAACGAAAAACTTAAATACAAAGTATAACATAAGTTATACAAATGATGATAAAATGGCTGAAGCTCTCGTGAAAGTAAAGGAATGGGGGAATTCGCTTGGAGTAATCCTGCCAAGGCAATTTGTAAAGGAAGCAGGCTTAGAAACCGGCGATGAGATTATCGTAATGAAGAAAAGAGCAGACCTCAAACCACTATTTGGCATACTAAAAGAAGTAAACAAAACAACCCAAGAACTCAAGGATGAAATGAGAAAGAGCTGGGAGCATGCCTAAATATTTTTTTGATAGCACTATTCTAGTTGACTACCTTAAAGGCAATCAGAAGGCCGCCAACGTAATTAATGAAAATGAATGGACAATCACTCTCCTGAATGTCCTTGAAGTTGCGCATATTGTAAGTCGTGATTTTGGCGAAGAAGCTGGCAAATCAGTCACCAAGCACCTGTTCGACTTACTGGCAATACCGACAAGGAACGACATTGATGAAGCGATAGTTTTTCGGCTACAGAATCGAAAATTGGATTTTTCTTACGCGGATGCCCTAGGGTATACGTATGCGAAAAGACGCAATATGGCTTTTTTAACAGCTGACAGGGCATTCAAAGGCTTGCCAAATGTTGAATTTGCCGAATTTTCAGGCTAAAACCTGACTAACTTTCTCATCCAAACATTTTTAAATGAGCATATTTTCCGGACAAAACGAAATGGCCGACGCTAAAATTGAGGCAGCTGAACAAACGAAGGCTGACCCGAAAGAAAAGATTAATCCTCTGTCAGGCGACCCAGGCAAGCTGATTGATTTCCTGGCTGAAGAATTGAAATCAGTCCAGCAAATAAAGGCGCCAGCCTGGGCACCCTTTGTCAAGACAGGAATGCACAAGGAAAGGCCACCTGCCAGAAAAGACTGGTGGCACATCAGGGTTGCATCCGTGCTAAGGACAGTTGCCAACCTGGGGCCAGTGGGCACATCAAAGCTCCGAACCCGATACGGGGGGAAGCACAGCCGAGGCTTCAAGTCAGAAAGGTTCGCACCAGGCTCAGGAAGCATAATCAGGAAAGCCCTACAGCAGCTTGAAAAAGCAGGGCTTGTCAAGCAGGCAGCAAAAGGAGTCCACAAGGGACGGGTAATAACCGAAAAGGCATCAGCGCTCCTCAAGGCTTCCGCCACCAAAGCTGAGAAGGCTGCCAAATAAAAATGGACAACGAGCTTGACACTCTCAAGAAAAGGCGATTAGAGCAGCTCAGGCAGAATTACGCTGAACAAAACCAAGCTGCGGAAGAAAAGCAGCAAGCCGATGCAGAGGCTGCCCAGCAGATGGCAGCCATAGAGGATGCCGTGAAAGCGCACCTCTCGAAAGAAGCACTGCAAAGGTATGGCACGCTCAAGCTAGCCCATCCAGAAACGGCAATGCAGCTTATCATCGCAATTGCCCGCCTGATTGAAGCAGGAAGGGTCCAGGGGATGCTCAAGGAAGAGCAGCTCGTGATGCTGCTGAAGCAGCTGCAACAACTGCAACCAAGCAGGGAAACCAGGATAGTAAGAAGGTAAGAACAAGCAAAATGTCACGACACAAGCACCCAAGCAGGAAGCAAAAACTTGCAAAAAGGACAGAGCAGACAAAGTGGGCACCATTCTGGACAGTCCCAAAGATATATGGCAAGGGCCGCAAGGTACACCCTGGCAGGCACACCACAGTCAAAAGGCACTGGAGAAGGCAGAAACTCAAGATTTAACGTTGATGACAAATGGCAGCAACCGAACGAACAATAACAATAGACGTCAGGAAGGAAATCAACAAGGTTCCACCCTACAGAAGGGCAAAGAAGGCAGTAATTGCCGTCAGGAAGTCTGTTGAAAGGCACATGAAATCAAAGGACGTCAGGCTGGGAAAATACCTGAACCTGAAACTTTGGGAGAAAGGAATAAAGCACCCAGTCCACGTCGTGACAGTAATCGCAAAGAAGGATGACAAAGGCGTGGTCACGGTTGAGCTTTCCAAGATTCCGGTCCAGAGGCAAAAGTCGGCAAAAGTGAAAAAGGCAAAGGCAGCCGTGACAAAGGAGCCAAAGTCAGAGGCAACAGCGAAAGTCGCACCTCCACAGCTACCAGCAGAGGCCACTCCTAAAGAAGCAGCTGAAAAGAAAGCGTAATTCTACAGAAAGCTTTATATACCTTTGGTGTATAGTTATCAACTAAAGGTGTATATCGTGATTTTAACCACGAATGAGAAGAACGTACTCAGGTTTTTATCAGCAAAACCAGGAGCGGACCATTCAATAAACGATGTTGCAAAAGCCTGTAATATAACGCCGAACGGCACCTTCAAGGTGTTGCGAAAGCTTGAGAAAGAAGGCGTGCTAAAGGCGAAGCATATATCTAACATAAAAGCTTACAAGCCAGATTTTGAAAATGAAAAAACAGCAAGCGTGTATGAATTAGCATTCATGCCAGACATTCTTGAAGGCCGGGTGAAGCTCAGGCTAGATGACCTTAAACAGCTAAAGGCGGTAACAAAGGCATGCATTGTTTTTGGCTCATACGTTACAGAAAAGCAAAAGCCCAATGACCTCGATGCGCTTTTCATAGTAGAAAAAAACAATTTTGAAAATTACAAAAAAGCGCTTGCCAAAGCTCAGGATATTACTCCCGTAAAAATCCACGATGTTGTGCAAACAACTCAGGATATGATGCAAAATCTGAAAAAAGAGGATACCATTGTGACAGAGGCTTTGCATAGGGGCGTAGTCCTCTGGGGATTTGATACGATAGTACACGTGATTAAGCATGCCACAGAATAAGGATAAGCTAGCGAAGTGCCTTGATGAAGGGAAAAAACGCGGCGAACGCCATCAGGGCATAAGAGAGACGGAGCCTAACAAAAAAGCGGCAAAGGAACATTTAGCAAAAGCATTGCATAATTTCCGGGCGATGAATGATTTTCACGACTTGCTTTATAGCGATTGGGCAGCGAGCGCGGCTTTCTATACCCTTTACCACGGCCTTTTAGCGATTCTCGCCCAGCACGGCTACGAGTCCAGAAACCAATCGTGCACCTTCGCGCTAATTGAAGATTTGATAACAAAGGGCGAAGTCAGCTATTTGACGTTTGCTGACATTAAAGAGATCTTTGACAAGGAAACCACAGAAAATCTCGAACACAGCCCAAAAATCCTGGACGTCAGGGAAAGGATGCAGTACTCCACACAGACCAGCCTGGCAGAAGAAGAATTTAAATTCCTGAAAACTCGGACAAAAGGATTGCTTGACAAGATACGCCTGGAACTTGAAATGGAGAAATAAAATGCGAAATGAAAAAGAGGCAATAGCGGAAGCCGCAAAAAAGCTTCTTCTGGCAAACAGGAGGACTGTAGCCGGACATACGTTCACGATACCGTCGCCGTACGAGTACAGGCACCAGTGGCTCTGGGACAGCTGCTTCCACGCAATAGTCCTAAGGCATTTCGACATCAATGCGGCAGAAGGGGAGCTGAAAAGCCTTCTGGCATCGCAGCACAGGGACGGGATGATCCCGCACGAGAGCAAGTACAGCCTTTTTGGCACGCTTTTGCCGTTTACCAGCAGGGTAACACAACCTCCATTCGCGGCCAGGGCTGCCTGGGATGTTTACAGCAAGGGAAAGAACAAGGAGTTCCTGAAGGAAATCTTTCCAAAGCTGGAAGCGTACCATAACTGGCTCAGGAAGCACCGCGAAGAAGGCAATGTCCTTAAGGTGGTGGAGTCTGACGAGAGCGGAGAGGACAATTCTGTCCTGTGGGATGACATCTACAAGATTCCAATACACAAGTTCACATATCTCAGGTGGTTTGCAACCTATGTTCCAATGTTTCCCCAATGGGCAATCATAAAAAGCGCAAAAGCAACCTCGATTTATGCTGATGCTGTCGACTGCATGGCGCAAATATCAAGGGCGGTTGGGCAGCTTAAGGCAGCAAGGGCTTATGACAAGAGAAAAAGAGCCATTACTGCCGCAATGCGAAAACTATTCAGGGCGGAAGACGGGCTGCTTTACAGCACGACAATGAGAAACAAGCACATAACATACAAGACCAACTCCATATTCGCACCTCTTTTCTCAGGCACATTCACAAGGAAAGAGGCAAAAACCTGCGTGGAAGACCACCTGGTTAACGAAAAGGAATTTTGGACTCCTTACGCCATTCCAACAGTTTCAATCAGCGAACGAAAATTCTCGGCAGGAGGATACTGGAGGGGCCCAATGTGGATTAACATAAACTGGATGCTGCACAGGGGGCTGCTAAGGTACGGGTTCAAAACCGTCGCTGCCGAGCTGCTTGAAAAAACCGTCGCTGCCGTGAAGAAGAGCGGCTTTCGCGAATACTACAACCCAATAACCGGCGCAGGCATTGGCGCGAAGCAGTTTGGGTGGAGCACTCTTGTTGCGGACATGATCCTTGACAAACAGCAAGGATTTAAATAGGTGGACTTTTTCCTTCTCGCTTAACGCGTATTAACAAAGGCTCCGCCGGGAAGCCAAGAGATTGGAAGAGAACAGAGCAAAAACCGGCACCAAACGCTATTGTTCTCACATTTATTGAATGCGCGAAGAGGAAATAAAATGAAATTTGAAGAGCTAGATTTGCATCCCGCACTGCTGAAAGCAGTGAAGGGAATGGGATTTGAGGATGCAACGCCCATACAGGAAAAGTGCATACCACCAATAAGGCAGGGCAAGGATGTCGTGGGCCATTCAAGCACAGGCTCGGGAAAGACAGCCGCATTCGGGCTCCCAATACTCGAAAAAATACAGCCGGGAAAAGGGCTTCAGGCACTCATACTGACACCGACAAGGGAACTGTGCGTACAGGTAACCGAGGCATTGAGGGAATTCGGGAGATACCTCAACGTAAGGGCAACCAGCGTATATGGAGGAGTAGGCATAGAGCCCCAGATGAAGGCAATAACAACGGCCGACATAGTGGTTGGCACGCCAGGAAGGATACTGGACCACCTTGAAAGGAGAACAATCTCATTCGGCAACATAAGATTCCTGGTCCTTGACGAGGCAGACAAGATGTTTGACATGGGCTTCGTGGAAGCAGTTGAGCGAATAATCAGCCAAGTGCCAAGGCAAAGGCAGACGCTGCTTTTCAGCGCAACATTCTCATCCACAATCCACGACCTCGTAAGGAAGCACATGAACGCGCCAATATCAATAAAAGGCGAAACTCACGTTGACAAGACCCTGCTGAAGCAGGTCTATTACGACGTAAAATCGTATGACAAGTTCTCCCTGCTGGTGCATCTCCTGAAAAAAGCAACCCCGGGGCTTGCCCTGATATTCTGCGCGACAAGAAGGGAAGTTGACACCCTAAACAAGAACCTCAAAATGCAGGGGCTAAACGTGATGGCAATCCACGGCGGGCTGACCCAAAGCAGGAGGCTCCACGCGCTTGACTCACTCAAGAGAGGCCACATATCAGTGCTTGTGGCAACTGATGTCGCAGCAAGGGGACTGGACATTCGCGATGTCAGCCACGTCTACAATTACGACGTGCCTAAAACATCGGAAGAATATGTCCACAGGATAGGAAGGACTGCGCGGGCAGGAGAAGCAGGCGATGCAGTCACACTTCTGGCGGAAAGGGACTATGAAAACTTCAACAGCGTCCTCAGGGACAGGAGCCTTGACATACGAAAGGCAGACCTGCCACAATTCGAAAAAATGCAATTCGTAAGGGAAGTGCGACACAGCTTCGAAAGGCCCCACAGGCAATACGGCCAACAAGGTGGCTATGGCCATCGCTCCTCTTACGGAAGCAGCAGGGGAGAGGGTAGCTACGGCAGGCCAAGAAGCCAGGGAGGAAGCTACGGCCAAAGATACAGCGAAAGAAGCGAAGGAGGCGGCAGCGAAAGGCGCGGAGGCCGAGGCAGGCAGGGCTATGGCAGCCACCGCAGCAGCGGAAGCCACAGCCAATAGGCAGCAACGCAAGCTTTTTAAACAACCAATAAGTTCTGACGGGCATGGCTGAGGCAAAATTAAAAATCATAAAGAAAAAGTGGCTTCCAATAAAGGCAAGCAAGTTCTTTGACAGCGAGCCACTGGGTGAATGCTACGTCACAGGCTCAGACAAGCTCGTGGGCAGGACAGTAACAGCAAACCTTGCAAACCTCACAGGAGACATAAGGCAGCAATCCGTCACTCTCAAATTCGTGATAAACTCCCTCGACGGGGAATCAGGCGTAGCTGACGTCAAAGGCTACGAAATGGCACCACCTGCAATAAGGCGCATAGTAAGAAGGGGCTCGGACAGGCTTGATGAGTCGTTCTCCTGCACCACGAGCGACGGCCAAAAGGTAGTGGTAAAGCCAATGGTAATAACAAAGACAACCTCGAACAGCGCAGTCCACCACTCAATCAGGAAGCTGATGGTGGGCAGCGTCGTGAAGTATGTAAGCAAGCACACATTCGAGTCGCTCATCAACGAGGTAATCACCTCAAAGCTGCAAATGGCAGTGAAGACAGACCTCAAGAAAGTCTATCCTGTCAAGGCCGTGGAGATAAAATCACTGGAGCTTGCCACCAGTTCAGCCGCCGAAGCGCAACAAAGCGCAGAACAGGGCCAAACCGAAGCCATCCAGGAAAAAACAGACACTGTGGTGCCTGCTTAATACTAATTTCTTAGTGGTTAAAAATCTTCTTAAAGCCCACAATCAAAAAAACCCGGTGCTAGCCACAAGGCTATCAAAAAAAAGTGGTTTAAATATGGCTGAAACGATTGAAGAGTCCAAACCCGAAGTAAAAACCGGCGCGGACAGGCTTCTTGAGCTTGTAAGGGCATCCAAGGAGGTAGCGCTTGCGGAAGCGGCAAAAAAGCTTGGCGTCAGCCCTGCAACCGTTGAAGCGTGGGCAACCTTCCTTGAGGAAGACGGGCTTGTCTCGCTCAAGTACAAGTTCACAACTCCCTACATTGCAGTCCCTGAACAAGCTGAAGCCAAAAAATGGAAGAGGGAAACCCCGCACAGCGAGGAATTGGAACTTACCGAAGTAAGCGCCAACCTTGAAGGGATGAGGGAAACCCTTGACAAGGCAGCTGAAGAAAAGCAGGCAGGCGAATTCGGCATGCTTATGCAGACTTACTCAGCGCTCATAGCACGCCTTAGGGCAGTCAACGACAGCCTTATAGAGAAGGCAGAGGTAAGCCCGCAGAAGAAAGCCTGGCTGATAGACCTCATAAAAGCCGCTGACACCACGTTAAAGGAAGCCGAAACGCAAGCCCGCGCAGGAAAATTCGATGATGCAAACATCTCCTACACAAGGCTTTACCAGCAGGCCCAAACACTAAGCGAGGAACTCAACAAGATAAACGAGCAGACCTCTGCCCTTCACGCCATTGAACAAACAAAAGACTACAAGGACATACTGGCAAAGGCCTACCAGCTGATGAACGAAGGCAAGGTCGAGGAAGCCAACGAGCTCTACGACAGGCTAAAATTCGTGCACGAAAACCTCGCAAAGGACTTCAGGGAAAGAAAAAGGCAAATGGAAGATGACCTCGTGAAGTTCAACAACGACCTTGCAAAAAGCATAGACCAAGCCAACCAGGAAAAGCTCCTGAGAATCAAGGGAAGAATAACAACCCTCCTGCACGCGGGAACCAGGTTCCTGAAAAAGGACGAGTTCGACATAGCAGAGTCATACTACCTTGCAATAAAACACGAATACGAAGCACTACCGCCGGGATTCGTGGAAGAGAAAAAAACACTCCAACAAAGCATCCTCGCATTCTACAGCGCACTGGCAAAAAAAAGGGAAAAAGGCATCAAAACCAAGTTCGACGCCCTCGCAAAACAAATCAGCTCGCTCATCAGCCAAGCCCAGGAAATGCTCAAGGAATACAAAGTGGAAGAGGCCGTCAGGGCATACAAGGAAATCGGAATTGCCTTCCAAAGCCTGCCGGCAGGCTTCATGAAGGAAAAATCCGAGCTTCAGGAAAAAATCCTGCCACTTCACACGGCCATAGCATCAAGGTACACCAAGGAATCTCTTGGCAAGCTGAAGGAAAGGTCTGGGGAAATACTGAGCCTTCTCGCAAAGATGAACACAGCCACTGACAAAAACGAGCTGAAAGAAGCTGAGGCGAATTATGGAAAAATAAGGCAGCTCTACAGGGAAATGCCAAAGGGCTTCCTGCACGAGGAAACAGAGCTGCAAAACCAGATAGTGGAAGCCTACGAGCGGTACCTGGAAAAGGCAAAACACACAGAATCCGCTCAAACGCAGAAAACCCTTTCAAGGGTAACGGCCCTGGTACAAAAAGCAGAAGCAGCCCTAAAAGCAAGAGACCATAAGACAGCAAATGACGCCTACCTTGAAATGGTAAAGCTTTACGACACACTACCATCAGGATTCGTGGCCCAGAAAAAGGAAACCAGGGAAAAAATGCTCCACACTTACAAAGCACTGCTTTCAACACCAGTCGAGGAGCATCGCCCAAACGCGCTGAAAAGCCTGGCAAACGTGCCTGCTGAAATAGGAAAGGAAGCCAAGGAAATGTTGCAAATGCGATTGCCTGACGAAATCGGAGAGGCCATTGAAGCCGGCAAGGAGGAAATAGAGGAGCTTGTGACCGGAAAGGACGGACAGCAGGACACAATCCCCGAAACCACGGAGGAAAAAACGCAAACAAGCGAATTAAGCGCGCCAGCAACGCCGCAAGAAGAGGCAGACAACGCCGTGCAATCAAACACCCAACCACAGCAAGCTGTGAGGTATGATAGGGTGTTTGGTCCTTCACTGGGAAATGATACCGCACCAGAGGTGCGGGGTATGAACCCAATGAAGAAATCACCAGCAATCCCAGAAACAGAAGACATTAAAAGGATTGATGAGGAAATAGACGACATTGAGGAAAAGATAGAACAGCTCAAGAGCATAAGCAAAGCCACGGTTAAGTACCCAAAAACAGGGCAGCCCGCATAGGGCTAATTCCAAAGGATACCAAAAGAGGTTGATTGATGAAACAAGCAGGAGGGCCCGACCCAGAGAGCGCCAAGCAGCTTATAGACTCATACAAGCTCGAGATAGGCGGAGTCATAGTCAACATAAAAGTCTTCTCAACAGAGCAGGAGCCAGTTCCCATATACTCAATATCATTCCTGAACATAAGCGACGCCACCCTGAGGATACTGAACAAGCTAAGAGACGAATTCCTCTCAAAAGTCGTCATCGGGACAATACAGCTTGACGAAGAGTCCGGAGCCAACATAAGGCAAAAATTCGAGGGAGAAATACGGATTCTCATCAAGAAATACTTTCCCGGAATAGACAACGACACAACCAACCTGCTGGTCAGCCACGTAATGCAGCAGAATGTTGGCCTGGGAAACATCGAAATCCTGCTCAAAGACAAAAACCTTGAAGAAATCGTGATTAACAACGCAGCCGAGCCGGTGTGGGTATACCACAAGAGGCACGGCTGGCTCAAGACAAACATAACAATACCTAACGAGGCAAGGATAAGGCACTACGCGACCACCATTGGAAGGGACATAGGAAAGGAAATAACGCTACTCCAGCCCCTGATGGACGCCAACCTGAAGTCAGGAGACAGGGTAAATGCCACACTAAGCCCAATTTCAAGCAAGGGAAACACGATAACAATAAGGAAGTTCTCAGAAAAGCCCTGGTCAATAACAGACCTCATACTTGGAGGCACAATGGACCTTGAAACCGCAGCCTGGATTTGGCTGTGCGTACAGCACGAGCTCTCAACAATCATAGCAGGAGGAACAGGCTCTGGCAAGACATCCGCGCTGAACGCGATAGCAAACTTTTTCCCGCCAAACCAAAGGATAATCTCAATTGAGGACACGCGTGAACTCACACTGCCCAACACGCTCCACTGGGTGCCCCTGGCAACAAGGCTGGCCAACCCCGAAGGCAAGGGCGAAATCACCATGCTCGACCTGGTAGTCAATTCGCTAAGAATGAGACCGGACAGGATAATAATGGGCGAAATAAGAAGAAAGGCCGAGGCCGAAGTGCTGTTCGAGGCAATGCACACAGGGCACAGCGTTTACGGCACCCTGCACGCAAACAGCGCCGAGGAAACAATAACCCGACTGACCAACCCGCCCATAGAAGTGCCAAGAACAGTACTCTCGTCGCTATCAGCAATACTCGTGCAGAACAGGAACAGGCGCACGGGCTTGAGGCGAACACTCCAATTTGCCGAGATTGAACAAGACGGGAGCGCAAAGCCAATCATCCAGCTCGACGTTGCAAAAGACAAGCTTTCCCAAATAGCAGCCCCCTCAAGGCTGCTTGACACGCTGGGCCTTTACACAGGGCTAACACCGGAAGAAATAAGCAAGGACCTGCAGGAAAAAGCCAAACTGCTCAAGTGGCTTGTCGGCCAAAACATAAGCGACGTGCACCAAATCGGGCTAATAATGTCAAAATACTACTCCGGAAAGCTACGAGCCTGAGGAACTGCAGAATGGCACGGAAGGAAAATAAATGGCACAGATAGAAAGCATACTCACAAGAAAACTGCACGGGCTGAAAAAAACCCTCAGGATGGCGCACAGCAAGCAAACGCCAGAGCAGTACGTGAAAAAAACAGTGCGTCTGACAATGTACGCCGCCCTGGCACTGACCGCGTCCGCCTTTTTCCTGACTGCGAAAATGCTGCCAATGGAAAAAGTAATCGTGCTGATTCTCGCAGTGTTTACCTGCTCCCCACTCCTCATTTTCTTTTTCCTGATAAGCGCCCCAAAAGGCACAATAAAGAAAAGGCAGCGCGAAATAGACAAGGACGTGCTTTTCGCAGGGCGCTACATCCTGATGAAACTCGAGTCAGGAGCGCCAATAGTCAACACCCTCGCTGACGCCTCCAAGGGATATGGCATAGCCGCCAAATACTTCAAGGAGATAGTGGACGAGATAAACACGGGAGTTCCGGTTGAGGACGCGCTCGAGTCAGCAAGGACTTACAGCTCATCAGACAAGTTCAGGAAAGTCCTTTGGCAGCTTGTGGTCACACTCAAAACAGGAACCAACGTGACCGGGCCGCTAAAGGCAACACTCGCATCAATAGCAAACGAGCAGGTAATAGAAATAAAGGAATACGGGAAAAAGCTGAATTCCCTGATGCTATTCTACATGGTCGTGGCGTGCGTTGCCCCCTCGCTTGGGTTGGCAATGTTCCTCATCATAGGAAGCTTCATCAGCCTCGAAATAAGCAATTCAGTATTGTTCATGATACTGTTCTTCCTTGCCGTAGTGCAAGGCTTCTTCCTATTGCTAATCAAGGCAGCCAGGCCCATGGTGGAGCTGTAAAATGGGATTCGCCAACGAGCTTTTTGAAGGCGTAGGAAAGGCATTCATATTCCAGAGACTGAGGCCCAAGCTCAAAAGCTACCTCTCCAAGGCAGGCATCGCGGAAGTGCCATACTTCCTTATAGGCTCCTTTTTCTGGATAAGCATAATACCAGTCGCATACCTGTTCATATACTACATATGGGAAAAAATCCTGGAGAAAAGCTCAAGCCCCATAATCCAATTCTTCCTCGCAGTCATAGCCTGGTCAATAGTCCACCTCGGGATCCTGGCTGCAATAGCAATTGCGGCATACGTCTACCTTGACCTGAAAATATTCAACAGAACAAAAAAAATGGAAGAAGTCCTGCCAGACTTCCTCAGGCTGGTTTCAGAAAACCTCAAGGGCGGCATGCCATTCGAAAGGTCGCTATGGAGCGCGATAAAGCCTGAATTCGGCATACTGGGCCAGGAGGTAAGGCTGGCAGCCAAAAAGGTAATGACGGGCACGGACGTGGACGAAGCGATAATCGAGTTCACGTCAAAATACGACTCACCGATGCTGCGCAGGTCGTTTGACCTGATACTTGAAGGAATGAAAGGCGGCGGAAAAATAGCAGACGTCATCGACAGGGTCATAGACACCATTGAGGAAACAAGGGAACTCAAGGCGGAAATGTCAGCGACCAACCTGTCCTACATGATTTTCGTGGTAGTCATAGTCGTCGTAGTTGCCCCGGGATTGTTCACCCTCTCCTTCCAATTCCTAACCATACTGCAAGGCCTTGGCGAAAGGATATCCTCCTCAGGAGCCCAGCAAGCTGGAGCTGGCATGCCAATAAACTTTGGAAGCGTCTCAGTAGAGCCTGAAAAATTCAAGGAGTTCTCAAGATACGCATTGATGGTAATATCAGTATTTGCAAGCATGATAATCTCGCTCATAAGCAAGGGCAGCATAAAAGGAGGAGTAAAATTCATCCCCCTAATGTTCCTTGGCTCGCAATTTGTCTACGCTGTCGCGATGAAAATAGGCACCAGCGTGTTTGCCGGGTTCTTTGCGTGACAGGAAACTGTGAAGAGTTTTAGCCGCAGAGGGAAAAAGGGAAGATGGAAGCTTATTTGCGGGAAACCACTGCCAGGACTCCCAATCCGCTGGCTTAGTGACCCTGGGATTGCCAGAAGCAGTCGCGACAATACCCGTAACCAAATACTTCTTTCCCAAGCCAGTAACTTCGTTTTTGCAGAAAACTGAAAAAGCCTCAAGGCTCAGTCCAGTCTCATCAAGCAGCTGCTTTCGAACTGCCGATTCGCCAAAATTAGAAATTTCCCTGCCGGGCAGGCCCCATAAGTACTTACCACCACCGCTCCATTTTTCGGCAATCTTGCCAAGAAGAATGTTGCCATCACGCCGAACAACTATGTCCACAGACTGCCTTACCTTGTTCCCAGACAAAAGAAGCTCAACCTCCTCTCCAGTCAAGTCGCGCCACAGGCCAGGCTTAAGCTTGCCAACCCCGATCGGCCCTATCCTGCTTCGGGTAATCCTGTGAACGTAATTCCCGACCGCCTTGAACAGCCTCTTGACAACCTTGTGCCTGCCCTCGTGAACAACCACCTCGGCAATGTTCTTTTCAATTTGCCTGATCTTGGCGGAAACCCGCCTGTTGTCAACATAAATGCCCCTCGTTATGGCAGAGACATCTTCAGGCCTGAGCTTATCCTTCAGCTTGACGACATAAGTCTTCTCGACCTCAAACCTTGGGTGCATAACCCGGTTTGCGAACTCACCATCGTTGGTCAGGATAAGCAAGCCCTCAGCGTCAACATCCAACCTCCCAACAGGATAAACCGTCTCAGGAACATCAACCAGGTCCGTAACCAGCTTCGTGGCAAACTTGTCCGCAGTCGTGGTCACGTAGCCTGAAGGCTTGTAAAGCAAAATGTAACGCTTCCTTTCAGCAGCCACCCTCTTTCCATCAACAGTAATTTCATCACTGCCCAGCTCTGCCTGCTGGCCTATAACCGCAACCTTGCCATTGACCCTTACCCTGCCCTGAAGGATAAGCTCCTCAGACTTTCGCCTGGAAGCCACCCCGGCTGCCGAAAGTATTTTCTGCACGCGCTGCAACATAAGCCCTGAGGGCATAGCAAAGTTATTTAATACTTCCCTATTTGCCCGCAACCCATGGAAAAACACGATTCCCTGCCCTTCGAGAAAGTAAAAAGGGAAACCCTAATCAAGAAACGAGATGCGGCCACATCGACAGACCACGGCTGCAGCCCCAATGAGAGGCAAACTGAAGACCTGGTCAGCTATGGCATAATAAACCTCGACAAGCCCGCAGGCCCCACATCACACCAGGTAACATCATACGTCAGGGACATACTCGGAGTGAAAAAATGCGGGCACAGCGGAACACTCGACCCAAACGTCACAGGAATCCTCCCAATCGCAGTCGGAAGGGCCACCCGAATAGTCCAGCTATTACTGACTGCCGGAAAGGAATACATCTGCCTCATGCACATTCACAAAGAAGTGCCAGAGGAAAGGCTTCGGCAAGTCATTGCGGAATTCACCGGGAAGATAAAGCAGCTGCCACCCGTCAGAAGCTCAGTAAAAAGGCAGCTACGGGAAAGAACGGTTTATTACTTTGAAGTCCTGGAAATAGACGGCAAGGATGTGCTCTTCAAAGTCGGCACGCAGGCCGGGACATACATCAGAAAGCTCGTCTCTGACATTGGCGGGAAAGTAGGCGGGGCGCACATGGTGGAACTGCGAAGGACAAAGGCAGGGCCATTCAACGAAACAGGCGGAACCGTGGCAACACTTCAAGACGTTTCTGACGCATACCACTACTACAAAAACGAAGGAAACGACAAGCTAATCAGGCGCATAATCCAGCCAGTTGAGAATGCAGTTGCCCACATCCCCAAAATCTGGGTAATGGACTCAACTATCGAGAGCCTGTGCCACGGCGCGCCGCTGCACGTGCCGGGCATCGCAAAGCTTGAAAGCGGCATAAGGAAAGGCGATACCATTGCCATAATGTCGCTGAAGGATGAGCTGATTGCCTATGGAAAGGCAACAGAAGACTCTGAAAAAATCCTAAAGGACGAAAAAGGCCTTGCCGCAAAGCCCGAAGCAGTATTCATGAAGGAAGGAACTTATCCGCGCTTAAAATAACTGAAGGCTTCTGAATCAACGCAACAACTTTACTCGTAAGCACCCGCCGCAGCTTGTATGTGCTAGCGTGCGTGGCATAGGCATTCCATCCTCGCAGGCTTTCCAGCACAGCAGCCGGTTCTGCTTTGCCCTCTTTGAGCAGCGTGGCAAAGTTATCCAAACGCCGCAACGCTTTCCTTACGTTCTTCTTTCTCAAAAGGCGAAAATAGTAGAAGCACCTGAAGCCGAGAAAATCAACACCGCGACCAAACGGCGTAATGCGTGACTTTTGCGGATGAAGAGCAAGCAGAAGCTCTCTCTGAAGAAACTTGTTAACCTCAAGCTTCCATTCCGCCAACTGTTTTGCGGAATTGTGCAGGATGACGAAATCGTCAACATACCTGATGTAGAATCTTGCTTTAAGCGTGTGCTTTACGAACTGGTCAAGCTCGTTAAGGTAAATGTTTGCGAAGAACTGGCTTGTGAGATTGCCTAGGGGCATTCCCTTGCCGCGCACCTTGCAAGCATGGTTGCGCAAAACTTTCCAAATCAGCTCCAAAACGT
>JACPBZ010000007.1 GCA_016180105.1 Candidatus Woesearchaeota archaeon
ATGGGAGAAGGGGCAGTTTAAGCCAATGACAACCGCAGAAGCTGCGGAAATTATCAGTGAGTTCAAGCGCTTTGTTCCAAAGTGGTGCCGCATAATGAGGGTCAATAGGGATATTCCGACTTATGTTACGTCCGCGGGCATTGACAGGACAAATCTTCGCCAGTATGTTTTGCAGCTGCAGCAGCAAAAGGGGGTAATTTGCAATTGCATTCGTTGCCGCGAAATAGGAAGGAAGGGCTGGAGCGGCAAAAGCGAAATCACAGTGACCGAATATGAGGGCAGCGGGGCAAGGGAGTTTTTCATAGCCGCAGAAGACCCAGTTAGCGATTCAATCATCGGCTTTTGCAGGATGCGATTCCCGTCGCAGCAGCTGAGAAAGGAGTTCACTCCGGCAACGGCGATTATACGCGAGCTGCACGTCTATGCTGCCGCAGCAGCCGTCGGGGAAAACACTGAATCCGCAGGGGAAAAGCTTCAGCATAAGGGCTTTGGGAAGAAATTGATGGCAAAAGCAGAACAAATTGCGAAGAACAACGGGATGAAAAAGATGTTGGTCATTGCCGGAGTCGGCACTCGCGAATATTATAAGAAGTTGGACTATGATTATGATGGGCCTTACATGGGAAAAAAGCTGTGAATGCCAAACTCACGCCAAGGCAATATCTTGAGATGAAATGCGAGCTGTCGCAAGCGATAGCCTTCTACTCTGTAAGCTTTGCGAGGATTTCTGCAAGAAACCTCGGGCTGATGTAATAACCTGCTTTGACAAGCTGTCTTATTAAGACAGCAGCTTGTTTTTTATTTATCATTTTCTTTTTAACAGCCGTAAAAATTACAGTTGTTGTTCTCAGGAAGTCTACACCAAGTGCCCTGGCTGCAGTTATTGCGGCTGCATCATCAATCAGAAGAGTATCGTTGTTTTCCTTTGCGAGGCTGAGTGCCGAATTCTCGCCTTTGCCAAGCCCAAGTTCAGCTAGTTGCTTAGGATTGGAAACTCTTATCCACCCTTCGCTAAATGCATCAGCTACCAAAGAATATCCTGGCTTTCCTTCGACCAGAACCTCTCCCTTAACAGCATCTGTTACTGTAACGCCGCCGAAAAGTGTTTTCAGCAGCCGTAACTGGCCAATTTTCGCCAGGCAGATTAAGGGCGTTGAATTTGAAATCATTTGAGCAGCTTTAAGTCCCTTTCAAGGTCTTCCTCAGAATAACCTGTCCAGTCGATGTTTCTTTGCTTAAGCAAGTCAAGCATCTCCCATAGGCTCATACCGCACAGTTCGGCAGCTTTTCCCAAAGAGATTTTATGATTGGCCAGATTATCCATGGCTGCGTTTATTCTTTCCTGGTGCAATGCACTCATTAGCAGCCTCCTGACTGCTTCGCTCCGGTCAGCCTGCCATTTCTTCTCAACGCCGGACAGCTCCTTCAAGATGTCCTTGGCCAGTCTCACTGATATTGTAGTTGCCATCGTATTCAATATAATACTTTGTATACTATTTAAAGATTGCGTTTTTTGCCAAGTAGAAGCAACGTTTATTAACACTGCCTTTTCCCCTTTGTCAATGGCAATCCCACCGCAGCTCAGGCAGCTCACTTCCCTCGCTGATGCAGACAAGGCTCGCGCTACGATAAAGAAGGATTTTGAGGCACGCTACAGGCAGCTCTTGGGCAGCGATGAAGCTTACGAGAGCTTCCTGAAGCACTCGCTTTCTTACCTGAACAAGGGCATTCGTGCCAACACGCTGAAAATCGGAGTGGCTGAATTGAATGAGCGGCTGCAGCAGCAAAAGTTCACCCTTTACCCTGTGCCTTGGTGCAAGGAGGGCTTCTGGATGAAAGGCGACAGGACTGATTTCGGAAATCTTGTTGAGCATGCCCTTGGATATTTTTACATTCAGGAAGCCGCTTCCATGATTCCAGCAGTTGTCCTTAATCCTAAGCCTGGCGAGGTCGTGCTGGATATGTGCGCCAGCCCAGGCTCCAAGACAACTCAAATTGCGGCGATGATGGAAAACCAGGGCATTGTAGTTGCAAATGACATATCCGGGGACAGGATGAAGCCCCTTGGCATCAATCTCCAGAGAGTCGGCGCTTTGAATGTTGTTGAGAATTATGGTAAGGGCCAGCAGCTTCAAAGATTGTCAACAAGATTTGACAGGGTTCTTGTTGACGCGCCTTGCTCCGGAACTGGCACCATAAGGAAAAGCCCTGACACGCTGAAAATTTGGAATCCCCTTATGGTAAGGCGGCTGGGCCTGCAGCAGAAATCACTAGTAAGCACGGCATTTGCCCTGTTGAGGGAGGGTGGCACGCTTGTGTATTCAACGTGCTCTGTCGAGCCTGAGGAAAATGAGGGGGTCATCGACTGGCTGCTGCAGCAGCGCAGTGACGCGAAGCTTGATGAGATAAGTCTTGACATTAACCGCAGCAGCCCCGTATTGAGCTTTGAAAAAAGCGAGTACAATCAGGAGATAAGTAAGTGCCTGCGAATCTGGCCCCAGGACAACAACACGGAAGGATTTTTCGTGGCTAGGATTCTGAAGCAATAATCTGCTCAATTTCAGTGCTGCTTACGGCGCACCCGTTCATTTTCAGTCCCCACAGCACGCTTTCCAGGAGTTTTTTCCTTACTTCTGGTATGACTTTTTCTTCTCCCGCGGCAATATACCTGTCCAGCAAGCCTGTCTCGAAAGCAACTGTCAGGATTTCAATGGACCTTATTACCTTGGCTTTGGCAGCGTATTTTTGCAGGAGCGAGACATTCTGGTTGTCGACAAAAATGCCTGTGTGCAGCCTTTTTTCCATTATTTCAGCAAGGTGTTTTGGGTGCTCGACCAGCTCCCTGGTTATCCTCTCGTCTATTACTAATGCTTCGGCCTCAAGCATTTTCGCGGCTGCTATTGCGGCCATTTCCCCGTAGTGCACGATTTGTATGGCTTTTCCCTTGGCCGCGAAGCAGTTGTTCGCTAGGTGCAAGAGCTCCAGGGTCAATTCTTTCGTGTCCGAATCCTCCATTATCTCAAGTATTCCCATACTTATCAGGCGCTGGATTTGGAGGGCCTCGAACATGAATTTCTTTGTTTTTAATGGCTCGTCAACGAGCTCGTGCTTGACAGCTTCTGGCAGTATGAACTTTCCCGGGTAAGTCTCCTTCAGCCTTTCAAGCGTGCTTAGCAGGTTGTTTGTGGTCATGCTTATGAGTGGGCCAGCATCGAAGACTATTGCCCTGGAGCCTGAAAGCTCTGAGAGTTTTCGCACGTAGCTTTCCCCGATGAAGTATTCGTGGCCCTTGGTCATTTTCCAAATACCTTCCTGGCAAGCGCAAGCCTGTCCACGGCGCTCACCGTTTCGGGATTTTCCTCGTGAAATGTCGTATGGCCGAGGTACTGCATCAGCTCCCACCTTGAGATTCCAAGGATGTTTGCCGCCCGGGCAGCTGAAACTCCGTGCATTACTATCTTGCTTCCTTTCTTGAGCTGTGCTTGGTCAATCACGCTGTTAACGAAGATTTTCAGCCGTGAGTCGGCTTCAGACACCCTTCTTATTGCAAACTTGACGGCTATGCGGTATCCTTCATCGTTGTATGTGTCAAGGGCTGCTGATGCTCGCTCAAGAAGCCGCGAGACTTCTTCCATGTCAAGCCTGCCCCGTTCCATAACCTTCGAAAGTGCGTACATAAGCACTGCCACGCCCAATGAGTCCTCATCTTGGAAGATGGAGGCGTTGTGTATGACGTGGTTGCTCAGCTCCTTGACCCTGAACGAGTCATCCTGCCGGATGGCCTGCACGCCCTGCTTCAGTACTTCAAGAATGTCCTGCCGCACAACCTCTTCCATTGGTCTCAGGCTGTTATGAGAATTAATAAATCTTTGCTGCTACCGCGCCAGGCCTAAAGCAAAACCTTTTTATATGTATTTCCAGCCTGCAGTCAGCGAAAAAGTAAAAAGGTGTTTAAAGGAGTAAAGGGTACTATGATTAACGTTATCCAGAAGTTCATCAATAAGGTTCTGAAGGACTTGTTCAAGAAGAAAAAGCACCTGAAGCTTGGCCTTTATGGTCCTCCTAATGGTGGCAAGACAACGCTCGCGAACCGCATTTGCCAGGACTGGCTTGGCGAGGAAATGGGCATTGTCAGCTCGATTCCGCACGAGACAAGGGAGGTCAGGATTAAGGAGCAGATAACGGTGAAGTCCGGCAAGAAAGAGCTTTCCTTCAATCTTGTTGACACTCCAGGAATCGCAACGAAGATTGATTATGAGGATTTTGTCAAGCACGGCCTGAGCGTCAAGAAGGCAAAGGAGCGCGCCAAGGAAGCCACCAAGGGCGTAATTGATGCAATCAAGTGGCTGGACGATATGGACTCCGTGATTGTTGTCCTCGACTCGACTTATGATCCTTATTCGCAGGTGAACATTACCATAATAGGCAATTTGCAGGCAAGGAACATCCCTGTTTTGATAGTCGCCAATAAGGTTGACCTGAAGAAGTCCGACATAAAGAAAATCGAGGCTGCGTTCCCTCAATACCCTGTTGTTGGGATTTCGGCCAAGTATGGCAAGCATATGGAAGACTTTTACAAGGCGCTCTTTGAGATTGTGTAAGGTGAAAATGAAATGTTAACCCTGCAGTTTGTGCCTTATGAGGAAATAGACGGCCTCGGCTCTGAGGAGCGCATCAAGAAGCTCCTCGGCATGGTGAAAGACGAGAAGATTGTCGTTCTTGAAGGCCGCCTCAGGAAGGAAGAGGAGGCTGAACTAATCAGGAGGACGATGGAAGAGATATCCGAACGGTTCAAGGGGATTGAGCTTTCAGTTGTTTATCCTGAGAGGAAAAGGGCTGCTTTTGGGAAGAAGCTGAAAAACAACATTGCTGATATGCTCCTGGGCCAGCGCCAGGGCCTTACTGTTCTAGGCCCCGCATCGCTGATAAAAGAGATAAGGAAGGATCCCGACAAGATACAGCTGTTCACGCAGGAAAAGAAGAAAAAGAAGCGAAAGTAAAGGATACCATGCCCCACCAGTGCGTCAGATGCAACACGTTCTATGACGAGCTCTCGCAGGAGTTGCTCAAGGGCTGCAGCTGCGGCGGGAAGCTGTTTTTCTACATCAAGAAGGAAAGCCTGAGCAAGGCCAAGCAGATGGTCACTAACCTTTCTGACAAGGAAAAGACCCAGATTGAGCAGGACGTTCTTGACATTGTGGGTCAGCAGCAGGACGACGAGCCGGTGATTCTGGACCTGGAGTCCATAAAGGTCGTCAGGCCCGGCAAGTATGAGATAGACCTCGTGCACCTCTTCAAGGGCGACCCTGTCATCTACAAGCTTGATGAGGGCAAGTACGTCGTGGACATCATAAAGAGCTTTGCGGCTGGCGCGAAGAAATAACAAGTTTTAAAAATGCATATGCCCTTCTGAAGGCATATGAATCAGGAAATGGTGCAGATACCGAAAAAGGAGTATGAAGCTCTTCTTGAAGAGATAGGGATACTCAGGAATCCCGAAATTATGGCTGCAATCAAGGAAAGCGACGAAGCGAAGAAGAAGGGCGTCAAGACCTGGGAACTAAAGGTTTAGCCATAAACCTTGTGCGAGCCTACAGCGACGACAATTATTTCTTTTGCATCATCATCAATCTCGTAAATCATCCGAAGGTCATAGCCTAAGGAGCAGCTCCATTTCCCTTCCAGCTTGCCTTTTAGTTTATGTGCATCCAGCTCAGTTCTTGGATTTTCCATCAGCTTCTGCAATTTTGGAGGGATGTCATTTCTATAATTAATGGCTTCGTGGAACTGCTTTTCAGTTTTTTTGCTGCGTGTTGTAAGTTTGTACATCAGGAACAGTTATGGAAAGGAATCCATTTTAAAGTTGTCGCTATTTTGTTTGTTGACATCATAAAGAGCTTTGCGGCTGGCGCGAAGAAATGATTTCTTGTCTTGCTGCCAGATAAGTCATTCCCAGATGGATGGTGAATCGCACTATTTCGTGGTCCATTGCGCGTTGATAATTCCTGATGTTAGACGCAAGGTACCAGAAAGTGCCGAATAGTGGATTGGCCGTGGCTTTTTTTGTGGCTGCGATTAACCCGATGACTGTGAAGGCTGCTGCCAAGGAGATGTTATTTGTTGATACGTAAGCCATTGCTCCCAGGTTAATCCCGTCGGGGAGTATTTCGTTTGCTGGCCACCTGCCATAAAGCTGTTTCTCACTAAGTAGCACAAGCTGCATATGATGAAATGTTGAGTACCTCTGAGAGAAAG
Organism: Candidatus Woesearchaeota archaeon; assembly: GCA_016180105.1. Classification (GTDB taxonomy): domain Archaea; phylum Nanobdellota; class Nanobdellia; order Woesearchaeales; family UBA10216; genus UBA10216. Next base: position 6,256 of record JACPBZ010000007.1, read on the forward strand.
CTGGCGCAGTAGCGATTGCTTCCTCGAGCATTTTGTCCGCTGCTTGGTGGGCTTCAGGGGTGTTTATTAAGCCGGGATTTGGGCGGTTGTGCCATTCGTTCAGCACAATGTGCCTTGCCTGGGGTGTGTCAATGTTGCTTTGCGTGGCAAGGCGACTTACAAGCCCACCAACGAAAGGCTCGATTGCCAGAAGCTCCGGTTTCATTTCCCGCTCACGATTTCCACCACGTCCCTGTTTTGGAGTATGTGCTCTTTTCCGACAGGCAGTTTCTTCTTGACATCTATGGCGCGTATAAAATTCTTGCTGAAGTCAGTGTGCAGCTTGAATGCGAAGTCAAGCGCTGTGGTTTTTGGCGGCATCAGGAAGCAGTCGGGCAGCACTCTCCCGAACTGGTCTGAGAGCTTGTTCACTCCCCCGGGGAATATGGCAGAGTATCCAAGCAGGTCGAAAACTGCGCTGTTTATTGCCTGCTGCACTCCGGTGTTTCCGTGCGGGTCAAGGACGTTTGCTTTTATGAAATTCAGCGCGTCTTTCTGCTGCTGCGATAGCGATTCGCTGACAGCGGTAAATGAGCTATCGCCTGGGATGTACCTTATGAGCCCTGCCTTCGCTGCCATTTTCAGGGTCAGTTCTGAGTCGGCGCTGCAAGGTATTATCTTGTAGTCTGGAAATTGCTTTTGCAGCCTTATGATGTTCCCGGCTGCCTCGGGAATGTCGCACTTGTTGGCAGCTATTACCATTGGCTTTGTTTTTCTGCGCAGCGCGGTCGCGAACATCCTGAGCTCTTCATCTGACCATTTGAGCGGGTTTTCGGCGTCCAGCTTGAGTTCCCCGATTAGTTTGTCAGCCATTGCCTCGTTCACTCCAAGGCCGGAGAACTGCTTTGCGACGGCCTCTGCCAGCTTTTTGTGCTCAAGGAAGGCGACTTTGGCAAATTTTTCCCAGGATTTTTTCAGGATTCCAAAGTACCACAGGTCTATCTCTTCTTCGAGGAAGCGAATGTCATTTGCCGGGTCGTGGCTTCCGGGCTTGTCAATTTCGCCTTTTTCGTTCGCGCTTCCGGACGCGTCAACAACGTGAATGAGTGCATCGGCCTGTCTTAAGTCATCAAGGAACTGGTTTCCGAGGCCCTTGCCTTCGTGCGCGCCCGGCACTAGTCCGGCAACGTCAAGCACTTCAACTGGCACGAACCTGTTATGCTCAGTGCAGTAGCCTTCCCTTGGGTTGCATTGCGTGTTAAAGTCTGTGTCAACGCATTTTATTTTGACGTGGCCGGCTCCCCTGTTGGGCTTTATCGTTGTGAAGGGGTATGAGGCTATGGCCACGTCTGCCAGGGTGAGCGCCTTGAAGAATGTGCTCTTGCCGCACGAGGGCTTTCCGACTAGTCCAAGTAGCATTCCGAATGGCAATTCTGCTTCTTTTTTAAAGTCTTTTGTCCAAAAAGCTTTTATAGAACAAGTAGAAAGAAAGGTATTCCAGTATATTAAAACCTATACGAGAAAAAGGGGATATTATGCCGACAATTCGCTTGCCGAATCTTGAAGTGGTCTACAAGGAAATGTTTGTCATGCAGCCGCTCTACAGGATGACAAGGCAGTGGCTTATGGAAAACGAGTACACTGATAATGCCGGGGATGCCGCCCTTGAGTCAAATATGGAGATTCTTTACTGGTGGAGGGAGGGTAATCACATTAACCCGCATGAGAAGGAATTGAGGATTTGGTGGCGCACGAAAAAAAAGGGCGTGCCTGGGGGGACTTTCGGCTCGGGCTATTACACGCACCATATTGATATTGACTGGAATGTCATAAACTGGATTGACAAGGAGATAATGGTGGATGGCCAGAAGAAAAAGGTTCAGTCTGGCGAGATCAGGATTCTCATAATGCCACACATTGAAGTTAGGGATATGGAGGGCACTCCCTTGATTAAGTACTTCAACCAGTGGTTCCTTACGAGACTCATCAAGAAGAATCTTGAGGAGAACCGCAAGGTGCTGTACCAGGATGCTTATAGGTTGCAGAATACCATCAAGAAGTATCTTGAGCTCAAGTCATTCCTGCCGAAGGAGGATGTCTTCCACGAGAAGTTCGAGTTCATATGATTATTTTTGTTTCTCCTTTCCAAGCAGGGCAGACGCCTTTTTGCTGAAAAGCTTGTAAAGGCTTGCGCCCTCCATTGATACGAGAATGAAGGATATGAGGAGCAGTATCAGGTCCTTGAATCTGAGAACTAGTGAGAGGGCAATGCCAGCGTGCGGGTTTCCTGACAGCAGCCTGAAAATTGAGAACTGGCCGGCTTCCTGGATTCCAAGGGCGCCTGGTATGGGCACCAGGAGCGTTATGTTTATCATCATCACGCTTATGAGCAGCTGTATCAGGGATGCGTCGATGCCTAGCATCAGCAGGGCTAGCTTGTATTGTATCACGGTCAATGGCCAGCTCATTGCCGCATAGATGCAGGCAAAAAGCATGTTTCTCGGCCTCTTGACAAGCAGAGTTCGCATATAATACTCTGACCTCGCGATTTTCCTGCTGAGCCTTACGAATGAAGGTTTTTTGCTTGCGTTGGCGAATGCGCCTATGGCTCTAAGCAACGATGAGAACGGCCCTTTTTTCTTTTTCAAGAGGAGGAAAACGAGCGTTACAAGGATTGGGAACGTGAGCCCAGCCGCCAGGAATACGCCTTTGAGGTGGCTTGAGAGGGTCGCCGCCGTAAAGACAAGCGCCAGGAGGATTACGCCTGCGAGCAGGACGTCGATGCCCATTCCAAGGAAGTTGTCAATTACGACAGAGGCTATTGATTTTGATGTCCTTATGTGTTGCCTTTTTAGCAGGAGCACTTTTAGGGGTTCTCCGCCGATTCTCGCAACAGGGGTGAGGTAGTTCAGGCCAAAGATTATTGCCTTGTACTTAAACAATGTCCATACTGGTACGTTTACTCCCTCGCTGAGAAGCACGAACTTCCACCTGAATGCAGCTGCCCAATGTGTTGTTGCCAATGCGACCAGGATGTATGCTACCAGGTACAATGGGGAGAAGCTCTTTATGGAGCCTATGATGTTTCCAAAGCCGGCAATTTTCAGAACGAGCGTGAAGATGACGACTCCGATAAGCACGGAAATGAGCTCGGCAGCAATCTTGTTGCGGTTTATTTTCATGAAGCTCCTCTTTTAAGGTGCAGCGTGCCTGCAGGGACTTTCACAACAACGAAAATGAAGGTTTCCTTTGTTGCTTTGAACCCTGGACCTAGAGGTTAGGAACCTCTCGCTCTGTTCCGGGCTGAGCTACAGGCACAATGCTCTGCTGGGATGTTTGGCAAAGGTTAATAAAGTTTTGCAAAAGCCCAACAGGGGATGGCTGCGGGCGGCAAGGCTGTTGGCGAATTCATCAGGAGGAACCTGAAGAGGATAGCCGTTGCCCTGGGCTTCTTGCTGCTTTTTTCCCTGGTGTTTAATGTCTCAATAAAGGCCGTGGTCCTGATTCCCCTGCTCATCCTGGTTGCCTCTTTTTCGACTTTTTATTTCAATTACGTTACCGTGCCGGTCAATTTCGAGCTTGTCAAGCTTTTCACGGTTTTGGTTTCCGCGGCATATGGCTTTCTTCCAGGGCTGAGCGTTGGTGTTGCCTCAACTTTCTTCGGGAAGGTCCTGATTGGCAGGATTGACGACAAGCTCCCGCTCTCCATGCTCGTGATCGCCGCCACTGCTCTTGCGGCCTCGCTGGTTGTGACTCCAGGAAACGTCGCAACTGCAGGGATTGCAATCATCATAGCGTATAATGTCGCGATGTTGACGATCAGCCAGCTTTTGGGAGGGGACCTTGCCTGGAACATTCCCTATGAGGGCACGAACCTGTTGTTTAACGTGTTTTTGTTTGCTAAGGTCGCGCCCTGGCTTCTCGATGTACTGGCTTAGAAATCGCTAGCCGAGGTACGCTGCCCGCTCTCCTTCTTCGGAGTCTGTTTCCCACGCCGCCCGAAGCTTGCGGATGAACCGCGCCAGTTCAGGAGCGATGCTTTTCCATTCAGGGTATATTGATTTTATGAATTCTGCATCTTGGCTCGCGTTGCTCACGATGGAAAGCTCTGCAGCCTTTCTTGCCGCGGCCATCAGTTTCTTGTAGAGCTCAAAAAGCCGCTTTTTCTCTTCCTCATCCAGGACCCTGCTCTCGTAAAGCTCGCTCAGGTTAGTGTCGGGCTGCAGCACTTGTTCGGCAATCGAAATCGCATCGTGAAGCTTTTCGGCAATCCTTCTCCTGATCTCCCTGAGGTGGTTTCCTTCTTCTTCCAGGTTTCCCAGCTCAAAGCAGGCGTCCAGCTCCTCAAGCTGTGGAAGCTTGTGCTTTTTCATCAGAAGGTCATATTTTTTCTTCGCGCTTTTGGCAGCCATATGGCTCGCGAGGAGGGAAGCGCTTAAAAAACTTTTCAAAAAAAAAGGAAAATAAGGCTCAGGCCCTGAGCCTTATTCTTTCAACGAGAATGACTGCTCCTATGCCTATCAGCAACAGCCTCAATGTTGGCACGACCTCATCGCTGAATTTCACGATTGCCGGGCTTAGGACATTGACATAGTTGAGCACGGGCAATCCCATTGCGACCAGGCTTGTTATTATCCCCTCTGCTGCAACCAGGTATACGAGCACGGACAGGAGGAAAACAAGCGCCTCAGCGGTCTTGGGGTATCTCAGGACTTCCGCGGCAATCACTTTCACTCTTGGCAGGACATACTCAACTGCCAGGTAAGCGCCCACGCCATAAGCCGCTGCAGTAAGCAGGTTTGTTGCGATTACCTCAATATTCGCCATTAAGCATCACCTCTCTTTAAATCAGTCTACCATTGGCCAGCGGCTATAAAAACCTTTTGGTTGGTTCACTTCTTGCCCATGTGCTCCTTTTCCCACTTGTCGAATTCCTCTGCTGTGAGGATAGGATGCGTTTTCTTTCCAAAGCCAATGGAGATTGGCTGCTTGCCCCTCAGCAGGAATCCGGCCGCTATGCCTGCTGCCAGGCCTGAAAGGTGGCCGGCGTTCGCGACTCCTGTTGGCATTATGAAGCCAAAAAAATCAGCGGCGGCCCAAACTATCGCTGCCACGTAAAGAGGCATTGGGATGTAATAAACCCAGACCGTGATGGTCGGCCTTAACACAGTGAGTGCCCCAATCACGCCGAATATGGCGCCAGAAGCTCCCAGGACTGATGGGTAGAAAAAGGCTGATACGATGCTCGAAAAAATCCCTGCGGCAATGAAGATTGCAAGGAACCGCGTTGACCCGACAACTTCCTCGAGGATGCTTCCGAACATTGCAAGCCCAAGGCCATTGAATAGCAAGTGGGCAAATCCAGCGTGCAGGAATATTGCCGTGACCAGTATCCACGGCCTTGCCAGGGCATCTGAAGAGACAAGCTTGAATGAGTCAGTCAAGGGGAGGTAAGCGAGCTGCAGGATGAACACGGCAACGATTATTCCCGTAAGCCACAAGGAGTAATGTCTGTTTTGCATTTTCATCAATTAAAGCCTCTGGCGAGACTTGCACTCGCGACCTTCTGAAGCTGCCTGATGCAATCAGTTTACAAGTCAGACGCACTAGCTACTGTGCTACAGAGGCGTATGATGAAGTGTCTGCTGCCGCTATTTAAAAGTTGCTTATTGCAGCGAGGTTGTGAGCTGCGTGGCCACGAATATCACGTATAGCAGGATGAGCAGCAGCGCCTCGTTCCTGGTGAATGTCCTGCCCGGCTTGAGAAAGTAAATTGTTGTTGAGACTGAAAGCGCCGTGAAGGCTGCAAGGTTCATTATGTTCACGCCAACGATTGTTATCGGGCTGATAAGCGCGGTTATGCCAACTATGAGGGTGGCGTCAATTATTACCGTGCCGAAGATGTCTCCCAGGGCCAGTCCGTCAATGTGCTTCGCTACTGACGCCAGTGAGAACATCAGCTCTGGGAGCGTTGTCACGGCTCCGATGAAGACTATTCCCACGAGCGCTATGGGCATCTTGAAGTCGAGTGCCAGCCCCTCTGCAAACTTGACCACGAAGTTTGCTGCCGTGAGGACTACCGCGCTGCTCAAGAGGAAAAGTGCAATGTTCTTGGCAACGTCCTTTCTTGAGTGGCTTGAAAGCTTGGAAAGCACGTTGTTTTCCCTGAGCATTCCGAAAATGAACATCAGGCAGGATAGTATCAGCGCCAATCCTTCTATTCTTCCAATTGAGCCGTCAAGGCTGAACAGGATGGGCAGCATCAGGAGGCCAACTAGCCAGAATTCGTGCGCGAATTCCTTGCTTCGGATTTTTATGCTGCCCGCGGCAACCCCAACCAGCCCGATGACGAGGGTGAGGTCTGCGATGTTACCGCCGAGCAGCGTGCCCAGCCCAAGGGATGGCTCGTTTTTTATTGCCGAAACAACCGAGACAAATGTTTCAGGGAATGATGAGACTATTCCGACCAGAAGGAAGCTTGTGAGGAAAGCGCTTATCCTGTCAGCCTTGGCTATGCTGGAGACGTATTTCACGGCGTAGCTTCCCGCCCTTACCATCACTATTGCAGCTATTGCAAAGCCAACTGCATTGTAAAGCAGCATTCACAACCTCTTTTATTGAATCTTATTTAGCCAGTGATTTAAGCTTTTCCACGATTTTCTGGCCTGGAGCCTTGCCGCGCAGCCTTTCCATTGCCTTTCCTATGAGCGCGTTTAGCGGCATTGCCTTGTTTTCGGCAACTATTGCCTTGAGCTCTTGCTCAAGTTCAGAATCCGTCATCAGGGAATGCCTTGAAATGTCGAGCTTTCCGCTTTGCGCTGCCTCTGCCAGCACCTTGACAACGGACTCTTTTGCAATTTTCCCCCTTTCGACAGCCAGAATTGTTTCGTTCAGTTCTTCTTCCCCGATTTTGTCCGCATCGCCAGCTGGAACGCCCTCGGCAAGGAGCTGCTTCCTGTAGCTCAAAAGGATGTCTGCAATGTATGCAGCGTTGAGTTTTTTGCACGCCTTTGACAGGCTTTCAAAGAGCAGTGCGTGGTCGCTGTAAGCTATTGCCCTTGCAATGTCAGCTGTGAGGCCAAGGTTCTGGTAGTCAGCTGCCTTTTCTATGAGCAGCACGGGCAGCCTTATCTTTCCAAGCTGCCCTGGGTTGACAAGGGGAATGTCTGTTTCCGGATACATTCTCGCGCTGCCAGGCATCGGCCTCAGGAATGTTGTCGTGCCATCCTCGTTTGCATTCCTGACTTCGGAAGCGACTCCCTTAATTGCCTGCCTTGCCCTTTCAATGACGACTTTGATGGCGGCTTCTGCTTTTTCTTTTTCGGCGGCTACAAGGACAAATGCGTCATTGCTGCCGCAGCCCAGGGCTTTGTTGATTTTGTCAATATCGCCTTCCGTAATGCCATACTTTGGAAGCTCGTCAGTATGCAAAACTCCTCCTACGCCAGCATAAGCCCTTGCGTGCTCGCTAAGCTCTTTGCCAAGCCTTCTTCCTGGCACTCCGGCAAATTCCTTTCCAATCAGTCCCTTGAATCCGGCAAGCTTCGCGGCAACAGCAATTCCCCCTTTTGCGATTACTGACTTGGTTATTTCAGAGTTGCAGCTGCCAAGGAGTTCTGTCACGTCCTCAATTTTCCCATTGGCACTGGCATTCCCGGCCTTCAACTCCGCAGCAAGTTCAACCAGCCCCTTTTGCCGCATTGCCTCGTATTCCACAAGCTTTGGCAGCAACCGGAGTTCCTGCACTCCCTTTATTTCCACCCTTGCCCCATCGCGAATGGACACGTTTACGTCCTGCCTTATCGTGCCCAGTCCGCGTTTTACTTTTCCGGTGCTCCTCAGTATCATTCCCAGGTATTCTGCCACATCTTTGGCTTCCTCGGGCGACTTAATGTCCGCTGAAGTTGCAATTTCAACAAGCGGTATTCCCAGCCTTGAGAGATTGTAAGTGTCGCAGTCCGGCTTCCTTTCCGCGATTTTTGCTGATTCTTCTTCAATGCAAACCGTGCTTACGCCTATGGTCTTGCCTGAAGCTGAAATGCTGCCATTCCTCGCAACCAGGGCTGTCCTCTGGAAGCCTGAGGTGTTTGAGCCATCGACGACTGTTTTTCTCATTACTTGAATCCTGTCAACAGGTTTTGCCTTTAGCATTTCAGAGACTTGCATTGCAACCTGGAGCGCTTCGTTGTTCATCTGGTGGACGGGCTCTTCGTCAAGCTCAACATCGCACACGGTGTCGTTATAAGCCTGGTAGAGAAAGTACTTGCCGCGCAGCTGCTCATAGGCGGCAGCCACGTCCATTTCGCCGGTTTCGCCGGCAGACGCCCTTAATCTCCTTTTCACGACAACATCTGCCTTGTCATCCCGAACAGCAGTTGGGCAGTTGCAGAAAAGCTTGCATCTCGTGTCAAGCTGCTGGTGGATTTCCAGGCCGGCTTTAAGGCCGAGAGTCGCGTAATCAGTTGTCATCGTTACGGAAAGAACGAGGAGCGTTATTAAAGTTTGCGATAGGAGCATAAACAATAAAAAAGGCTCACGCCAGTGGCTTTTCCATGGGAACCATATTCCTTGCCGCAACCGTTGTCATTGTTTTTGTTTTTACTGCCTTGGCTGTTTTGCTGTGGAGCGTTACTGGCTTCCTCAAGGTGGGCGCGTTTGACTTGCGTTTCCTTATGCTCATAATCCTGGCGTTGCTTGCCAAGATGGTCTTTGACAGGGTGAAAGTGGTGCTCAAGGAGCACACTGACTAGATTAAGAATGAATTCGGCTCTGTCCTTTCCGTTATCTCGCCGCGAAGGTTCCTTGTTATCAGCTCCTTGACTTCGCTTTTCTTGTAGTTGCTCAGGAGCCAGGCAAGCTTGATGAAGGTCGTTTCGGGTGTCATGTCGCTCAGGTTGCCGACTATGCCGGCTGCCTGCAGGTCACGCGCGGTCGAGTAAACATTCATCTGCAGCCGCCCGTAAATGCATTGCGAGGCCATGGCAACGGGAATTTTTTTGGCGAGCGCGGCGAGGGCAGCCAGTATTTTTTTGTGCTCTCCCGTATGTTCGTCAATGGCGTTGATTGGCGCGTGGCCGAGGGCGTAGCCTTCCAGGACAAGTCCGTCAAAGCGCGTGTATGCCGCAACTTCTGCCGCGTACATGTTAGGGTGGGTTTTGAGGATGCCAATTTTTAGTGCTTCGTTGAAGAGCCGGAGCTTCACTGGGCTGCGCTTGTTTTTTTTGGCGTGTTTTTCGGAGAGGAACGATACGGTGCCTTGTTCCGGGTCAACCCTGGCGATTGCAGGGACGTTGATGGGCCTGAACGCATCACGCCGGCTCGTGTGCATCTTTCTAGATTTCAGTGGCGGCAGGATGAGCGCGGCGTTGTCGCTCAGGTTTTCGTGCATGCATATGGCCACGCCTGCGAAGTCGCTGTGAGTGATGAAGTATGCGGCAGCTACAAGGTTGAGCGCAGAATCCGTGCTGCCCCGGTCAGAGCTGCGCTGCGAGCCGACAAGTATGACGGGGATGCCGACGTTTTCCAAAGCAAAAGCGAGGGCGGCCGCGCTATAGTGCAAGGCGTCAGTGCCGTGTGTGATGATAACGCCATCTGCGCCGCCAGCAGCCTCTTTGGCAACTTCTTTGGCCATCACGTTGTAGTGTGCAAAACGCATATCTTCTGACCACATGTTTCGAATCAAGCGAGAGTCTATGGCGGCAAGGCCTTTTAGCTCTGGAAACATGGCAAGAATTTCTTCAGGCGTGAATTTGGCGACCACGCCGCCGGTACGGTAGTCAACTTTGCTCGCAATAGTGCCGCCAGTATGGAGGATTGAGATTTTGGGGAGCATTGATGAAGCTTTCGGGGCTGCAGCGGGCTTTTCTTTTTCAGGTGCGGCTTTTGGCGCTGGTTGCGTTACGGAGATTTTCTTGATTTTTTTCTCGTCAATCCCAATGTTGTATCCGCTGCTGAGCTTCAGTATGATGATATTCTTGTCCAGCTCGGGTGATTGGAGAAGGGTACCAGTAATTTTCTCTTCTGTCGTGATTACCTCTACGAAGTCGCCGGGTTTGGGGTTTGCCATTTTTTGCTATGACTTTTTCACAAGCCGTTCTGTCTTGTGCTTCAGCAGTTCCTTTTGCTTCAGAAGTAGCTCCATTCTTTTTGCCATGAGCTCGCGTTGTTTGTCTGGGGCGGCCTTCATTCTTCGGCCAAGGGCTTCCACCTGCTGCTCATAGGCCCTTATTTTGGACATTGAGTGCAGTGAGTCTTTTTCCGCATTTTTTCTTGACTGCGGCGAGCTCCTGCCCGAGGTAAGGATGCGAAGCAGGACAAAGCCTCCCACGACAGCGGCCGCGGCTATGAGTATGGGGAATGCCATGGCTCTTTCTTTTGCAGAAGCGGTTTATAAAATTTTTGAAATAGTCATCCCATGTACAGGGGCTTTTCTTCCTTTATCTCTTTCGCCCTTGCGACGCTGAGGCTTTCCTGCACTTCCTGGTATGCTTTTTCTATTTCCTTAGTGACCGAAGCGCGAACTTTCTTGAGGGCTTCCATAAAGTGCCTTTCCTCAACTACCTTCGCAGTTCGGTCTTCCCTCAGCGCGAGTATGGCCGCTTCCCTGCATACTGCCTCGATGTCCGCGCCTACGTAGCCTTCAGAAATCTGTGCGAACTTTTCAAGGTTGACGCTCTTCAGGGGCATGTTTTTCGTGTGCACCTTGAATATTTCCAGTCTTGACTTTACGTCGGGAACTGGCGTGAGTATGAGCCTGTCGAAGCGTCCTGGGCGAAGCAGCGCCGGGTCTATCATGTCTGGCCTGTTTGTTGCGCCTATTATGACTGTGTCGTACAAGTCCTCGAGTCCGTCCACTTCGGTTAGCAGCTGGTTGACTACTCTCTCTGTGACGTGGCTGTCTGAGCTCAGGCCTCTTTTTGGCGTCAGCGAGTCCAGTTCATCAAAGAATATTATGGTTGGGGAGGTTTGCCTTGCTTTCTTGAATACTTCCCGGACTGCTTTCTCGCTCTCGCCAACCCACTTCGACAGCAATTCCGGTCCCTTTACCAGTATGAAGTTTGCCTCTGATTCTGTTGCGACGGCTTTTGCCAGGAGTGTTTTGCCTGTTCCGGGCGCGCCGTAGAGCAGTATTCCTTTTGGGGGTCTTACCCCAAGTCTCCTGAATGACTCTGGGTTCTTTATTGGCCATTCGACAGCCTCGATGAGCTGTTGCTTGACATCTTCAAGCCCGCCAATATCCTTCCACTTCACGGTTGGCACTTCAACCAGGACTTCTCTCATTGCCGATGGCCTTACTGCCTTTAGCGCTTCGAGGAAGTCTTTCCTTGTTACCATAAGCTGCTCAAGCACGTTCTCTGGTATGGGCTCTTCCTCGCTTAGCTTTTCCTTTGCCATTATTTCTGGCAATACTCGGCGAAGGACTATCATTGCGGCTTCCTTGCAGAGCATTGCAAGGTCTGCTCCCACAAATCCGTGGGTTATGGCTGCTATGTCATTCAGGATTCTTTTTCTCTCGCTTTCCTCAATGAGGACGTATTTGTTTCTGGCCTGGTCCTTGTCTTTTTCATCCTTGCTCTTGCCAAGCTCCTTGCCTATGGGCATGTTTCAGGTGTGTATTTTCAGGATGTCCAGCCTGCCTTCCTTTGATGGAACGCCTATCTCTATTTCGCGGTCGAACCTTCCGGGCCTTCTGAGTGCCGGGTCGAGGAGATTGGGAACGTTTGTTGCCGCAATTACGACAACCTTGCCTCTTTCCTTCAGGCCGTCCATTAATGCGAGAAGTTGCGCGACAACTCTTCTTTCGACTTCGCCGTGCAGCTCTTCCCTTTTGCTGGCTATTGCGTCTATCTCGTCGATGAAAACTATGGAGGGCGCATTTTTCTCGGCTTCCTCAAACTTTTTCCTTAAGTTTTGCTCGCTGTTGTGCGCAAACACACCACCAAAACCGGCCAGGAAGTTTTGTGATGGCTCTACAGAGATGTCGTAAACATATTCCGGTTTTTCATCAATTTCAGCTACCTCTGCCACTTTATCCCAGTAAATGTCGCCACCCAAGACGGCTTTAAGTTGCGGTGTCACAGCGATTTGTTTTTGCAAAGCTTCAACTCCTATGGACGCGAGTCCTTTCCAGCTGTGAAGGCCAGGAGTTGCGTCTAATGCGCTCATTGGAATCTTGTCCCTTCTTGAAATCTGCCTGCCGTTCAGGTATGCGAATATTTTTGAGTTGCGGTCAGAGTCCAAGAAGCCTATCTGCCTGAAAAGATTGAGGTTCTTGGTGTCTGCAAAGCATAATCGCTTTTGGGGCCTGTCTTTTCTGCCGTAAATCTTTACGACTATGCCGAACATGAGGAAAAGGTAAGCCACGTCATCAGCCAGTTTGGGGCTTTCCGTAGCTATCTCAACCATTGGCGCGGGTGTTTTTGTGTTTAGCGAGCCGTCGCCGGTTGTGAAGCCTCTGAGGAATGCAGCTACTTGCGCTTTTGGCAGGTTATAAATCAGGTTCGGGACTTCTTTGTTCCTTGCGCCGCTTTTAAAGCCGAGAATGTTTTTCATCAGAATTTTAAGCGCTGTTGAGCATACCAGAATATCGCTTCCTTGTGATTTTGGTTTCCTGTAAATCGTGAGGTTCCCAAATATTTTGGCGCACAAGTCTGCCATGACTTTTTCTTCCTTCCTGTGGATGGAGATTCTCACACCGCCGGCAAAGTAAGAGCCTTCAGCCATCCACAATCCAAAGAACGTGCATAAGTCCTCTGTCAGCACAATCTCAGACTGGATTGGCTTTCCTTTAGTGAATAGCTGCACAAATTCATTCTGCACAGGCACTTGCGCAGTTTCCATCAGGCGCATAAAGTCCTTGGCGTGTATTCCCACGTTTTTGTTTATGACATCATAAAGGTACTTGCTTTTAACGCCCAATACCGCTGCAGCCGCATCGTGACCTATTCTCTCAACAGCTGTCCTTACATGGCCTTGAACGTTCCTTACCCTTAAGCCGTAGTCTTTGCCTTCTGATTTTATTTTCTGCAGAAGGTTCAACTTGTAAATCTGCACGGGTGAAAAGGGAATTTTTTGGGGAACTGCCACATATGATTCTCCTGCCTTTAACTCTGAAGTTTTTATGCTTTCAATTCCATTTTTCGTCAAGGTGAACAGCGAGTGGTAATCTGTTACTCTTATCTCCCTGCCACTTCTTGTCTTTACTTTGAGTATTTTTGACCGCAAAGGATGCTTAATCAGTCCGGTTACTTTGTTGATGCTGATTTTGCCTTGTTCATCGAAGCAGACAACGCTAATGTGTTCCATGCCTTTATCGACAACTTCACCAATGGGTAATCTCCTGATTTGGCCGTTTTCGACTATAGTCACTTTCTCATTCGGCGGCAGGGACTGACCATAAAATTTGGACATTACTTCCGGCCCGTTTATGTGAGTGAAGTATGCGTTGGTTTCGTTGGCAACTGCCTTGGCAACCAGCGTTTTGCCTGTTCCGGGGGGGCCGTGGAGCAGCACTCCTTTCGGCGCGTCTATCCCGAGTCTTTCGAATATCTCTGGGTGCTTCAGTGGAAGCTCCACCATTTCCCTGACTTTCTTTATTTCTTCCGAGAGGCCGCCGATGTCCTCGTATGTGACTTCGAGCCGGGGCTCTTCCGCGAGCTCTGCCGCCTCAGGGTTAAAGACTACTTCCGTGATGTCTGTTATTATCACGGCCCCTTTTGGCAGGGTGTCAACAACGATGAACTTGATGTCAGAGAATCCCATTCCCATTACATCTTCGTCAACTTCATCGAGCATCTTGAATATTTCCTCGAATGCGCTGTGGACGAATGTTGTTCTTCTTCTTGTGGTTCCGCCAAGGGCTACTATGTCGCCTTTTACAACCGCCCTTCCGAGAAGTCCTTGCTTGAATATTTCAGAGCTTGCCCGTATCATCACGCCTTTCCTGGCTGGGGCTATTATTACTTTCTTGGCACCTTTTATGTCTGCCTTCCGTATCTTCACGAGTTCCCCAATTCCTGAGCGGGCATTCCTTCTTATTATGCCGTCCATCCTTATGATGCTGAGCCCTATGTCTCCTGGGTAGGCCCTGTCTGCAATCCCTACAGTTGCCCTTCCGCCTTCTATCTCAACTATGTCGCCGGGCCTGACGGCTACTTCGTGCATCAGTGTTGTGTCTATCCGGACAATGCCCTTGTTGACGTCGTCCTGGACTGCTTCCGCGACCTTCAGCCTTAGTTCTGATTCTGCCATTTTACGCTATCTCAAGTTGTAACCAAATTTCATTTATCAAGTTTTCGCTAAAGATGCTAAAGAATGAAAGCCTCACTTCTTGGGCTTGGGCTCCTTTTGCTGCCCTGCCGCCTGAGGCTCCCTCGTCGCTCCTGCGACGGGGCCCCGTCGACCGCTGTCGGCGTGGGTGCCTGCGCTGAATCTTGGGATTGGTATTGGCGGGGGCAGTCCTACTGTGCTGCTTAGCTGGATTGCCTGGAGCATTGACTTTATGGAGATTGCATCGTAGAGCTGTGCCATTATCTCGTCAGGGAATTTCTTGCTCTTGTTCCATTCCTTCATGAGCTCATCGTGCTTTTTCTGGTCTGAGAGGTAAAGGACATCGCCGTTTAGTATCAGCAGTCCGAGGTCTGGAGTGTAAGTGTTGCGGAAATCAAACACGATTTTGATTCCTTTTTGTTTTTGGTTGCCCATCACGAAGTCTATTTCTTCTGCAGAAACAATGCCAATGTTGGTGTTTATGCTCACTTGCCCTCGGCTTGCGGCTTTTTTCTCGACAAGCATCCTGCTGAATGTCAATCCGGCTATTGTCATTTTTCCAGGTCCGGACTGCCTGGTGCAAATATTTAAAGGTTGTGATTGATTCCTGCTGGAAATGCTCCTCGTAGACGTTCACGCCCATCTTGATTTGCTCGGGAATGATAGGGAAATCGCCGCAGCCGTTGAGAGGGCAGCTGCTGCAGGTGTTAAATCCATAATCAGCAATAGCGTTGACCCGAAATCCATGCGGAAAACGCTTGAGCTTCACCAGAGGTTCGGCATTGTCAAGGCCGCGTTGGGCTTGTACCCGACAGAAGCTTCAAGGTTATCTGCAGCTGCCATTGAAGGCGAGTTGAATTTTATCCGGAGCTGCAGGGACAGGATTGCCGCCCTTGGTGAGATTGGCCTTGACTACCAGGAAGCGAAGCTGGAGAAAGACAGGCGGCAGCAGCAGGTTTTGTTTGAGAGGCAGCTTGAGCTTGCTAACCATATTGGGAAGCCGGTCATTGTTCATTCAAGGCAGGCTGAAAAGGGGGTTGTTGAGACGCTTATCCGCCTGGGCTGTAAAAAGGTGGTTATGCACGCTTTTCACGGGAGCTTGAAGCTCGCCGAAAAGGCGGCAGGCGCCGGGTTTTACATTACTATTCCAACCAACATTCCGAGGAGCAGCCACTTCCAGGCATTTGCAAAGGCGCTCCCGCTTTCCCGCCTGTTGACAGAGACCGATGCCCCCTACCTTGCCATCCACCGGGAGGGCAGCAGTGAGCCCGCCCACGTTGCAGCCACCATCGCCAGGATTGCCACAGTCAAGGGGATGGTTCCAGAGGAAGTTGCCAACGTAGTCTTCAGCAACTACCAGAATTTGTTCGCATAAGTTTACCGAAACATTTATATAAGCAATTTGCAAATTTTGATGCTTGAGTTGTCAAAAACCACCGGTCAGGGACAGGTGGCATTATTTTGACACTCAGAATTCCACGATATGTGGTTTTTGAGCACACAGAACCCCACTCGCCATAGATTGGTGGAATTCTGTTGTTTAAAAAAGGTGCACTCGTAAAAATGGTTGAATCAAGCCAGTTTAGGGAAAGCCTGAGCTTTTTGGAAAAGCTTGGCGTTTTTGATGTTGTCCTTCCTTTCTTGCTTATTTTCACGATAGTCTTTGCCATGCTTGAGAAGACAAAGGTTTTCGGCACTGAGAAAGTAGGGAGTGAAACTTACACGAAGAAAAGCCTTAATGCCCTTGCTGCTTTCGCAATTGCCTTTTTTGCGGTTGCCTCGGCAAAGGTTGTTGACGCGATTACCCAGATTTCGGCAAACGTTGTCGTGCTGCTGTTTGCGGCCGTGTTTTTCCTTATGCTTGTCGGCTCCTTCCAAGGCGAGAAGGAGAAGGGGTTCTTTCTTGAGAAGCCCTGGAATACCATATTCGTGCTTATTATGTTTATCGGCCTTTTCGCGATATTCCTGAATGCAATGACCGTGAGTGATGGTCGCACCTGGCTTGAGTGGATATTTGGCTGGCTTGGCCAGTTCTCCTCAAACGTTTCGGTTGCCACGATAATCCTCATTGGTGTTGTGATTGCATTTATGTGGGTGATTGTTGGCTCGGGCCCGAAGCCTGCTGAGCACAAGACGTAGGTGATAAAAAAATGCTGCCAATTTTGTTTCAGACATTCACGGGCGTGAGAAACGTGCCAGACTTCCTTGTCCAGCTTGAGCAGTTTGGCCTGCTTGATGCAGTGATTCCTTTCATACTGATTTTCGCGATTGTATTCACTGTGTCAAAGACAGCGAAAGTTCTTGGGGAGAACAAGAGCGTCCATATGGTAGTGGCCTTGTCTCTTGCATTGCTTGTTGTCATTCCGCACATCACCGGCACGTACCCTCCCGGCAGGGATGTTGTGAACATAATCAATAATGCTTTGCCTAATGTTTCCCTTGTCATTGTGATAATCATAGCTGCACTGATTATGACGGGGTTGTTCACGAAGCCTGGTGAGACGTCTTTCCTGCAGGGAGGATTCTTTGGCTTCGTTGCGGTGGGAGCCATTATTTACATTTTCGGGCTTTCCGCAGGCTGGTGGCAGAGCGTCACCTGGCTTTCATTCCTTTCAAATCCCGACATACAGGCAGTGCTGGTTATCGTGCTTGTCTTTGCGCTGGTGATTTTCCTCATTACCTCCGAAAAGCCAATGGACACCGCGAGGAATTTCAGGAACTTGTTAACAGGGAAATGAGTGCAAAAAATGGCATCCATCCTTGACTTGGGGCTTCTGAAGGGCTTTTCAGACATTTTCGTCTGGATTCTGGTTTTTATCATAGTTTATGGCGCCCTTGAAGTCACCAATCTGCTGAAGAACAGGGGGCTGCACGCGCTTTTCGCTTTTGTCGTCACGGCAGTGATTGTCCTGACCGGAGGCGGAACAAACATCATAGCTGCAATGGCTCCCTGGGTTGTAGTCATAGCCGCTTTTATGTTCTTCCTGCTTCTTCTGGGCCAGTTTGCCGGCCTTGAGCAGAAGCAGATCGTGTCAGTGTTTGGGACTGGCTGGACGTGGGTTCTTGCCATACCATTGCTCATCATATTGATTGTTGCCTGGACTCAGGGGCCTGAGAGCGAGGTTGTTGTTGACCCAGTGACGGGCGAGGAAATCGCTGTTGATACACCCCGGGAGCAGAGGCCTTTCCTTGGCATTCTTACTGACCCAAAGGTTCTTGGCTTGATTCTGATAATGGCTATAGGCGCTATGACTCTTACTATGATGGCGCGGGGCGGCCCTGCGGGCGGGCATTAGGAAGAAGTTACTTTTTCTTGTCAGAAGGCTTCATTCCCTTCGTGATTCTTGACAGCTCGTTGACGTTTTCGGTCAATGTGGGTATTATTTTCTGGAATACCTGCTCAAGCGCCTTCATTTCAGAGCCGACGTCCTTGACGCTCTTGTCGTAATCGGAAACCTTGTCAACAACGCTTTTCTGTAGTGTGTCGAATGAGCTTTTCAGGTCTGCAAGCCTTTGCTCCACTGCGGCCATTCTCTGCTCGACCGCGCCTTTCCATTCCGTGAGTTTGCCGTAGTCTTTCATCAGGTCCTGCCATTTTTCCTCGATTATTGCCTCGCTGATTTCCTCTATTTTCGCAGAGGCTTCGTTTTCCCTGGCCTCGCCATAGCCTGGTTGGGGCCCAAAGCCTTGTGTTCTGGGCTCTTCGGGAAATATGTTCTGGCCAGGCGGCAGGTCGCTTGTCATTTCAGATGGGCTTTGCGGCCCAGTGATTGTTTCGTCCTCAGGCACCCCTCCGAATGGCGGGGGAGGAAGGTCTTCAAGCTCGCCTTCAGGCCCTGGATGCTGCTGTCCCGGCCCGCCCTGGATTGCTGATGGCACTCGCAAGTCTGCTTGGCTGAATGCCTCGAATATCTGGTGGGTCTGGTAGCCGTTGCGCTGCAGTGCCTGGACTATTTGGTTGTTTGAAAGTCCTTGTCTTCTCAGCCGGACAACATCCTCTATAGGCGCCCTTGGCCCTTGCTGAGGTGCTTCCTTTTTCTTTCCAAAGTCAAAAAGCCCCATTCGTCACCACTTTTTTTTTATTCTGTAAGCCGGAATATTGTTTTTAAAGGTTTTGGCATCTACTCGCTCTTGCTGTCCTTTTCCTGTGCAAGCTGCTCCGCGATTGCTTCCTCAACCGCCTGCCTTACCATTCGCTCAACCTCGTTCTGCGTCACGAATCCCAGGGGCTCAATCAGGTTGAGGTATTTCCTGATGACATCGACGTCCTCAATCCTGGCAAAGCTCTCCATTTCCCTGATCAGGGCTTTCACTTTTTCAGATGCCTCGGCCGCCTGGGCTTTGAGGTCTGAAAATTCGCTGCTGAGGAGCTTGATTTCCGCTTTTATCTTCCTGTCAGAGGAAAGCATGTTTTCCTCTGTAACCTGGCTTCTTCGCTCAAGGTTGGCATATTTTTCTTCAAGGGAGCGCAGCCTTCTTTCCATTTCGGCAATTCCCTGGTTTGGTATCGTGGTGCCTGCCGGGATGTTTTTCTTGCTGCCTGAGAAAACTCCAGTATCCATTCACGCACCTTTTTTGTCATCAAACAATAAAACTATATAAAGAGGGGGTAATATAAATAGCTTTGCGAACTGCGCAGCTTCAGTGAGGGCTTTTGATGGCCGAAAAAAGGGGAGAATATTTCAGCTATGAAACTTATAAGGAAGGCGAAGAGGTAGTCTTGAGAGTGGATGCTGAGGAGGCTCCGTTCTTTCCATCAATTGAGGGCAATGCTGTGTGCATGGCTGCTATCATTGACAAGCTTATTGAGAGTCCTGGAATAACGCGGGTGGTTTTTTCCCAGAAAAGGGATTACGAATACGATTATGACCAGGTGAGGATGCTGGCTGAGGTTGGCAAGCTTCGCAACCAGCTCATCAAGCAGCAGGTGCTTTACTCTCTCTCTTCGCTGTCAGGAATTTTTCCCGGCAGGGCTAGTGAAAGGCGCAGTTACGAGCTGCGAAACATAGTTTACAATAAGCTGCGCAACGACCCTGTTGCAGCTTACGTTGAGCTGCGAAGGCTTGTGAGGGAGGAGAGGGTTGCTTTTGAGCGCTCTGAGAAGCACCCTGCTGCTGAGCGTTATGTTGCGATGCTTGAGTCAATCCTTACCGCTTTTGAAAGAACAGAGCTTATGCTGAAGGCAAGGCCTCACCTTCAGGATTACAAGGAGGGCGACCGGGCGATTTATCATTTCATTTTCAGCCCGCTCGCGAAGCCTGACTTTATGTTCACCCGGCTGATGGCTTCTTTTCCCCAGGATGGCGAGGAGATTGACAGCTACACTGTCGAGGGCACTGATGTCACGGTTTTCAAGCTGCCTTCCACAGTCCAGTATCTTTACCACATAATTCCTCCGGAGTTCAAGCTTTCAGAGGACAAGTATGAGCTTCTCGATGCCGCGAAACGGATTATTTCAGAGCACAAGCCAACGCGCTCTGAGTTCATTGACCCTGAGAGGGTGAGGCAGGTTTTCTTCAACGTGGGCTCTGACCTGATTGAGGAATTGGCAGGCCAGAGGCAGCTCAAGCTTCGCACCAAGGAAACAGAGGACCTTGCGCAGATTCTTGTGCGGTACACTATTGGCTTTGGCCTCATTGAGGTGCTTCTTAAGGATGAGAGGATTCAGGACATAACTGCCAACAGCCCTATGGGCAGGCATCCGCTTTTCATTGTTCACCAGGAGTTTGATGACTGCATGACCAACGTGGTTCCTACTGTGAGTGATGCGGATTCCTGGGCCACCAAGCTGAGGCTGATGTCAGGCAGGCCATTGGACGAGGCTAACCCGATACTTGACACTGAGCTGCTCGTTCCCGGGGCCAGGGCCAGGGTATCTGTGGTTGGTGAGCCGTTGAATCCAAGCGGCCTTGCCTACGCTTTCCGAAGGCATAGGGACAAGCCCTGGACTTTTCCGTTGTTCATCAAGCAAAAGATGATGACTCCCCTTTCAGCGGGCCTCCTCAGTTTCCTGATTGATGGCTCTCGCACCATGCTGGTAGCAGGCACGAGGTCAGCGGGCAAGACTTCGCTTCTTGGAGCCGTGATGGTTGAGATAATGAGAAAGTACCGTGTCATCACTCTTGAGGACACTCAGGAGCTTCCTGTTTCCGCCCTTAGGGGGCTTAATTATAACATTCAGCCAATGCGGGTTGCCTCTTCCCTGACTAAGGGCACCACTGAGATTTCCGCTGATGAGGGGATTAGGGCAACTTTGAGGATGGGTGATTCCGCGTTGATTGTTGGTGAGATTCGCTCCCTGGAAGCCAGCGCGCTTTATGAGGCAATGCGGGTGGGTGCTTTGGCGAATGTTGTTGCCGGCACGATTCACGGCGATTCGCCTTACGGGGTTTTTGACCGCGTCGTTAATGATCTGAAAGTTCCAAGGACTTCATTCAAGGCAACAGATGTCGTTGTCGTTGCTAATCCAATCAGGAGCCCTGACGGCCTGCACCGGTGGAGGAGGATGACCCAGATAACCGAGGTTGGAAAGTACTGGGAGGATGACCCGCTGCTTGAGAAGGGCTTCAAGGACTTGATGAAGTACGAGTCCAGGAATGACCAGCTTGAGCCCACGGTTGACCTCTTGAATGGCGACAGCGATGTTTTGAAGTCCATTGCCGGGAACGTGAAGGAGTGGGCTGGCAGCTGGGATGCTGTCTGGGACAACATCCTCCTCAGAAGCCAAATAAAGGAAGCTATTGTGACAGCTGCTGAAAAGAGCGGCCAGGACGAGCTTCTTGAGGCGCCATTCGTTGTCCTTGCGAACGATGAGTTTCACCGCATAGCCGAGGAAACCAAGGAGGAGCTCGGCGCCTTTGACAACAAGAGGATATTCTTTGAGTGGAACGAGTGGCTCAAGAAGGCCATCAAGAGAAAGGAGATTGAGCTTGCCTGATTGTCTGCCCTAAAATGAAACGACTTTCATTATCTGAGGAATCGATTGCCCAGAAGTATTCAGGCGTGCTTGAGGACGCCTTCGAGGGCAGGTTTGGGAAGGGCAAGGCTGCCGCGAAGGCAGAAGCCTCAAAGCCGAGGCAGCTTAAGCCCATTCAGTCTTCCAACTACAGGGATTTCAA
The DNA here is from genome assembly GCA_016180105.1 of Candidatus Woesearchaeota archaeon. Lineage (GTDB taxonomy): Archaea > Nanobdellota > Nanobdellia > Woesearchaeales > UBA10216 > UBA10216. The sequence goes on from JACPBZ010000007.1 coordinate 27,621, forward strand.
GAGGGAGAACCTTCCGAGGCATCTCAGCTTTTATGAGAGGCTTTGCAACAGGGCAGAGCGCGTCATAAAAATCAGGCCTGGAAAGAAGCAGGCTGGTGAACTTCAGCAGTACATCACTCTCTGCCATCTCGATTCAACCCCAACCGGGGCAATGAGCCTTGCCGTTCTCATAGCGGCAGTTGTTGCTATCGTTGGCGGCTTGGGTGCTTTCGCGATTGCGGACTCGCTGCTGATGGTGCTTTACGCTGTCGGTATGGCGCTTTTCTTCTACGCTGCCTTGGTGAAGGCGCCTGAATTCCTCGCGAATAATTTTCGCCTTGCCGCCTCAAACCAGATGGTGCAGTGCATTTTTTACGTTGCGACGTTTATGAGGCACACTTCAAATCTTGAGCTTGCCATAAGGTTCTCTGCTGACCGCCTCACGCCTCCTCTTGCCCTGGATTTGAAAAAAATTCTTTGGGACGTTGAAACTGAGAGGTTCGGTTCAATCAAGGAGTCCTTGGACAGCTATCTTGAGAGCTGGAGGAAGTGGAATCTTGAGTTTATTGAGGCTTTCCACCTGATTGAAGGTTCGCTGTATGAGCCGTCTGAAGACAGGAGGCTGAACATGATTGACAAGAGCCTTGACGTGATGCTTCAGGAAACTTACGACAAGATGCTGAGGTACAGTCACGATCTTAAGAGCCCGGTCACTATGCTTTACATGCTTGGCATTGTCCTGCCTGTCCTCGGGCTGGTCATTCTTCCGATGGCTGCGAGCTTCCTTACTTCTGACAGCTCTCCGATGATGGTTGCTTTCAACATTGCGCTGCTTTACAACGTGATTCTTCCGCTTGTCCTTTTTTACATGAGCAGGATGGTGCTTTCCAAGAGGCCCACTGGCTATGGCGAGCAGGACATTTCAGAGGTTAATGCTGAGGTAAGGCAGCTGAGGAACTTCATCCTTTGCCTTCCTGGGAAGGTAGTTATGATTAACCCGTTGTGGTTAACGATTGGCGTGATGTCCTTGATGGTTTTCATAGGGCTGATACCCATTATCCTTGGCGCGATTGTTCCTGACGAGGTCCTCTTGCAGGAAAGGACTTTTGACGAGGCTCTTGGCTTCAAGTTGCTTGACTATAGGCCTTTTGGCTCAGGTCTTATTGGCCCTTACGGCCTTGGCGCAACTGTTCTCAGCTTTTTCATCCCGATGGGGATAGGCATCGGCCTTGGCCTGTATTTCCGGATAAGGTCAAAGAATGTCCTCAAGCTTCGTGAGGATGCGAAAGCCCTGGAAGAGGAATTCTCCTCTGCATTGTTCCAGCTTGGCAACAGGATTGGCGATGGCCTGCCTCTTGAGCTGGCGATTGCAAAGGTCAGCGAGATGATGCCAGGCACTAGGTCTGGCGAGTTCTTCCAGCTCGTGAGCCAGAAGATTGTGAGGCAGGGGATGTCTGTTGACAGGGCAATTTTTGACTCGAGAAATGGCGCCCTCCTCGTCTTTCCATCATCCTTGATTGAGAGCTCAATGAAGGTTTTGGTTGAAAGCGCAAGGAAGGGTCCGAAAGTTGCCTCTGCCGCCATGATTAATGTTTCCCAGTACATCAAGGACATTCACAGGGTGGATGAAAGGCTTCGTGACTTGATGGCGGATATCATTAGCGACATGAAGCAGCAGGTTGGCGTCCTTGCCCCGGCAATTGCGGGCATAGTGGTTGGCATAACCTCTATGATAATAACGATAATCGGAAGGCTTACTGAGCAGCTCACCGCGATTTCTGAATTTTCCGGCTCCAGTGGGGATGTGCCGGTTGGCTTGCTCAATCTTTTCGGCCAGGGCATCCCGACGTACTTTTTCCAGGTCATAATAGCGCTTTACATAATAGAAGTCACGATAATACTCACGATTCTCATCAATGGCATTGAGAATGGCTCTGACAAGGTCGCGGAACGCTATATTCTCGGCACTAACCTCATCAGGGGCACCATAATTTATGGCGTTGTTGCCTTCACGATCACGATGCTGTTCAACATCATCGCGGCCACGATAATTGGCGGCATAACCCAGCCAGGGGTGTGAACAACAGAAAAACTTATATAGTAGCTATAACTATCAATAACTCCCATTATAGCTGAGGTGGTCAAAGTGAACCTTACAACTATTCAGATACGGGAAGAGACGCGAAAAAAGCTCGCGATGAAAAAAGCGCACCCTTGCCTGTGACGTAAGCCGCGTGATAGTATATTACCGAGTTGTCGAACCAGCCCCATAACGCATACGTCCCAAGAACGAAGGATGTTGCGATATCAAGGAATCCGAGTATGTAGGCAAGCATGTTTTTATTCCTTGAATGAAAATACTTAAGGTATGACATCTCGTGCAGGCGGCAAATTGTTTATTTTGCCAAAAATACACCTAATTTTCAAAATTTATACTTCCGGATATATCGGGAATCCGGAACACAGGTCTTGCACGTCCTTGCGGACATTCTCGCCTTTCATGGCGCGGTTCATGAGGGAGCCGACTTCCTGCATGTCTTTTTCCTTCATGCCGCGCGAAGTAAGCGTAGGCGTTCCGAAGCGTATGCCTGAAGGATCCCACGGCTTTCGCTGGTCATAGGGAACGGTATTCTTGTTGACGTAGATGCCGTTCTTTTCAAGCAGCAATTCGGCATCTTTCCCCGTTATTTTCTGTTCAAGGTCTGCGAGTAGCAGATGCGAGTCAGTGCCGCCGGAAACGAGCCGCATCTCGACTGCCTTGGCAAGGGCTTTCGCGTTGGTTATTATCTGCCGGGCGTAATCCTTGAACCCCGGCTTCATTGCTTCGGCAAAGCACACGGCTTTGGCGGCTATGGCGTTTTCATGGGGGCCGCCCTGCAGCCCGGGAAATATCGCTTTGTCTATTTTCTCGGAAAATTCCTGCCTGCAGAGTATCATGGCGCCGCGCGGGCCTCGAAGAGTTTTGTGCGTTGTCGTCATTACAATGTCGGCATACGGAACCGGTGACGGATAAGCCCCACCGGCAACAAGTCCTGCAAAATGTGACATGTCTACAAACAGCTTAGCACCGACAGAATCGGCAATCTCGCGGAACCTTCTGAAATCAATCACGCGGGTATATGCGGTATAGCCGCAGAGAATCATTTTAGGATTGTGCTGCTTTGCAAGTGATTCTATTTCATCATAATCGAGAAGCTCATTGTCCTTGCGCACGCGGTATGGCACGGCGTTATAGTCTGTTCCTGAAAAGTTGATTTTTAGGCCGTGAGTTATATGCCCGCCGTGTGACAGTTCGAGTCCCATGAATGCATCGCCCTTGTTAAGAAGTGCCCGGAATACAGCTTGGTTTGCAGGCGAGCCTGAATAAGGCTGGACGTTCACGTGTTCTGCTCCAAAGAGCTTCTTT
>JACPBZ010000008.1 GCA_016180105.1 Candidatus Woesearchaeota archaeon
ATCTTATAAAGCAAAGGCGAGCAAGACTAGAAGACTTTGTACAGGCTGCGGAATTGGGAGTTCAAGTACAACATGCAGGGTTAGAACTTTATGAGGAGGGGAGACTCAAACTCGATACGGCTATCCTTGGAATTAACGGGTCGGATGAGAGCACTTTATACTTTACCCGCAGAAGGTTGCAGTCAATAGACAGCACAGAGCAATTTAATGGCGTCAAATTGCCACAGAGCTACAAGGATGCGCTTGGGCCAGGTCTTGCTTTTGTTGATTTGGTACTATCTCGTTCAAGACTGCTTACAATGTACAAAGATAATGGTCCTAAAAACATACTAAAATCAATTTTCTGGCTTATGCAGGTGCTTGATTTTGAGCCACAGAGCTTACGGCTTCTTCCGCCACAAATGGACTTCGTAAACCTAACAGAATCAATGCCGTATCTAAGCCCGGAACAGCTTTTATGGCTCCAAAATGAACATTTCAAAATGCAGGAAAAAGCCAACAACCATCGGCTTGACAGGGAAGAATTCGAAATGATACAAGCATATTCAGCTTTCCAATGGCATCACGAACGTCTTATTTACTCCCCTCGAGAGACCCGTCTCGCCAAAACACCTGAGCAGCGTGAAGAAAAAAAGAAAGACCAAGTTTGGCACCTAATAAGAGCAAGGGAAAGCCTTGCTCAAATCATAGGGAAGGGGTATGTCACAGGCGACCAACTTAACGCCGCTTTGAGAGCCGCAGAAGAGCTCAAAAGACCAATTTTCCCCAACCAAGAAGAGCAAATCAGGCTCGAAAAACTTGTTGAAGAAGACAGAAAAAATCATCTTCAGCAAAACACCTCACCTGTTGGCGTTGGAAAAATTGCTGCGGCAGCTGCAACTGTTCCAGCAATCCTCTTCGGAACAACCTTTGGCATAGTTGCTTTTCAAAATAACTTGATCCCTGTGGCTAACCTTCCTGTTATTCGGCAAGGGGAGAGAATTTTACTAGGAGCGCAACATTCAACTGGTATTGAATATTACGTAATTGATGCAGAAACCGATAAGGTGTCTTTCCTCACACACGCTGATGGCGTTGCCAGTTTATCGAAATTTAGCGATAAAGTGGTTTTTGTCAGGCAAGGAAAACTTACCCTTTATGATTTCGTAAAGCGGGAATTTGCAACAGCTCAAAATGATGGTCTTACAAACCCAATAATGGTGCCTGATGGAACCTGGGTAATCACGGAAAGTAGACAAGAAGCTCAACCAAATGTTGGGTTAAGAAGGGTGCGCCCAAGAGATGTGTACGACTTTAATCTTGTAAGAAGAATTAAGGACTATCACGGAAACATGATATCGCCTGATGGAAGATACTTACTAATCTTCCGAAGCTACTCCCCTTCGGAAGAACGAAAATTCTTTTATGTTACAGTTCTAGACCTTTTAGAAATGAAACCTTATGAAGGAATAGCAGTCTCTAATCGTGGAAAGCAAGCCACAGCAATATCAGCCAATATGCTGGCGTATGTAGACGAGGATAGAACTCGCATCCATTTATCAGACCTTCAGTTTAAAAATCAGCGGGATGTTTATTTTGCAGGAAGAACAGATACGCTTGGTTACGCCAATGAGGAAATAGAAGCCATCAAATTCGTTGACGACACTCATCTGGCTTTACTCTCGATACTTTCGGGCAGTAAACCAGAAACTATGCGTACAGTATCCATCCTGAATTTGAGAACCGATCAACTTACCAGACTTGAAGGGTCAGCGCTTTTGGACACGGCAGATGCTGACAAACTTCTCTACCTTTGCGGCGAGCCTTCAGACATATGCGAATTTAAGGCAAGTTCGGGCTTGACAAAAAGAATAACCCTTACTCCTGACAGGGCAGAAAGCCTGGCAATATATGCCCAGAATGGCGAAAAGGTTTATGTTGTGTCATATCCTGCCGGTTGCGGTGAATCAATGTGCGCCCCTTTCCTGACCGCAATAGACCTGTCAAAAGGCACTCATAAAAACCTGAAGCAAAACGAAACTGACACAAACTACAGTCTCATAGCCCCGCCCCACTAAGTCAGAGTTTCAGAGTAAGCAATGGCCCATTGGCGTCAACGACGTTGTTAACAATTTCGGACAGAATGAACATTGGATGAAGTTCACCCTCCCTGGTGGAAGTTAAGACTTCCGCAATCTTTCCCTGAACCTTCTCCTTCTCCTTCCAGAACTCGCTCAAATTAAGCAAGCTGAACTTGTAATATAGTTCATAAAACTTCCTTACCATGAAGTTGGCATCGGTCAATGAGTCCTTAAGCTTCGTGCTAGGCATAGATTTGCTCTTGGACAAGGCAGCACACAAATTCTTGTAACAGTCACCCACCCTTTCGAGTTGCTCAACCAAGTAGTAAGTCGGCGCCACTCTTTTGGTGACCTTATGGCCTGTAACATTAAGCGTTCTCCTGCAAAAATTAACATACCTGTTGACATCTCGATCAATTTCTGCCACTTTTTGAAGGCCATCCAATGATCCTGAATCAATAACCTTGAAGCATTCATTACCCATTTCGAGAATGAGCGAGAAAACCCTTCTTAACAATATTTCAAACTCTTCGTGAATTGACTGTGAAACAACTCTTGCAACAATAGAATTGCCTGTTTTGCTGACAATTTCAAATCCCACGAACTCATCCCGTATTGTTTTCTCAACTACATCAAGTTCTTTTTGGCTCCCGAACAATATCTCAACTTCATCGTACCCCACCTTATAAAGCGCAGCAACTACTCTCTTAGTGACTGGTCCGGTCCCTGAAACATCAACAACAACCCTGCCCTGTTTAAGCTCTGACTTCGGGTAAAGAACCAGTTTCGGCCCCTGCTCCTCGGCTTCCAGCTCGTCCCCTTTCCTGAGATTGTGCTGCCTAGCCCAGCCGCTGGGCAGGGACACGACAAGGGTTTCATCCCCCAGCTGGATTATCTTTCTCAGCATAAAGGCTTTCCACGGGCTGCAGAGTTTTTCAATTTTGCTATAATTCCGCCTCTAAACAAAAAAATTAAAAAGCGAGGGAATCCCTGCTGTTGCCATGGCAAAGAACGATGAGGACGAAATTGAACCGGCAGAGCCCGAAGAGGAAGAAGACATTTACGAGGAAGAAGAGCGCGAAAAGGAAGAGGAAGACGACCAGATTTCCCCAACTGAAGACGCGTTTATGGAAGGCTACGAGGAAGAAGAAACCGTGGCCGAGTGCAGCAACTGCAAGAAATCGCTCCTTGAAATGAAAAAGACGCTTGAACGCGAATTCAAAGGCAAACACTACAGATTCTGCTCAGAAAAGTGCGCAAGAAGCTACAAGTTTGGAAAATAGTCAGGCTTATATGCCCTGACTGCTTTCTTCCTTGATTATGACCGATGGTTTATCGGCTATGGCGGTAGGCTTTGGAGGGCCAAGAGACCTAGATGGCGCTATCCTGCAAACAGGCAGGTAGGCAAGAGTTCTTACGCAAAACATCCACTGGATTTGGAATGAGGATAAGCTGCCCATTTCAGAAGTCAGGCTCGTAGGCAGAGAGGTAGATAAACGTTTTGGGCGCTGGGCTGATGTTCGTGGCGTATCAGCCCCAGCAATCGCGGCAGAGATTGATTCTTGGAGGGCTGCGGGCGTGGATGTTAAAGTGGAAAACCTTGACATAAATAAAAATATCGGTGCATACGGAAACGGACGGCACACGTTTAATGAAGAATTCCTAAGAAGCCTTTCAAAAACAGACATTTTCATCGTTTCCACATCAATGATTGACAGGACAACGATGCGTGATGGCCATTTACCTTGGCTGGATGCAATCATCCAGTCAGTCTCCGCAAGGACAGAAGCAAGGCCATACAAGCCAGTAATACTGGCAGAAACGCCAATGACTGTTGACCCTGCCACTACTGAGGCAATTGTCAACGCTGCAATCCGCAACGGCATTGGCATTCACGAAAACCTCATCGAGCTGCTTGACCCAGTTAAACCACTAGTGGCGCAGGAAATGAAGGAACTGAACCTTGTGCCAGAACACTTGGTCATAGAGCGTTCTGACAATCAAATACACTTGGAAAACCCAGGAGCCGTGAACAGGGCGCTTATCGCAGTAAGAGCTGTCCCAACTTGGGAGAAAGGAATACCTCACGATCTTCTGCCCCCAAAAAGAATGCTTGAAGACATAGTTGGTGAAGAAATTCAATTCCAAAACTTCTCCGTGGTCAACGCAACGCCTTACAGAGGAAAGGATGGGACCTTGCTCAAATATGCGGATGGAACTGGCGCAGAGCATTTTTGCGCGACAGATGTCACGGTTAGGTACGAAGCAGTGACAGCTCGAGGGAAGGCAATACCTGTCACGGCAACGTGGAGCTTCAACAGGCCCCCAGCCAGGCGCCTTGAGTTTAATATGCCTGGCAGAGATATCGTGTTTTACTCATCTCTTCCAAAAGAGCAATTCAGCGGTGAACTGCCACAGGCGCTTAAAAGCAGCCAAGGAAATGTAACAGGCTATTTTGCCACGCTCAGGGATGGCGTGACACGCCTTATGGCTGCAGCAGCAACTGCAAATCCGCTTCGGGACTTTATCAAAGCAGGCATTGATGAGAGCCTTGGCCGCGGCATCGGACTTGTAGACCCACATTATAGCATTTGGGTAGCGCAGATGGGGCAGCAAATAACGCGGGCCCTTGACAATTATATTTCAGGACTTGAGATGCGCCAGGCATATCATACGGAATGGTGGGCTGTTAGGCGTGACACGACGCCACTAGTAACTGTCATTGGAAGAACAAAAGGGATTCAAAATTAAGCACTATTTCTAACTGCTTAAGTAAAACTTTTAAATGCCGCGGAAGACTGTAATACGCATGCCCTTCAAGAATCCTCTTGGTTTGTACGCACTCCTTGCGCTCATACCCTTCATACTCCTGTATATGAGAAGGCCCAAGCCCAAGGAGAAGACAATACCCAGCCTGATGTTCTTCCTGAGGGAACAGGGCGTCACCAAATTCTCGAACTTCTTCAAGCAGATACTCCAAAACCTGCTTTTCCTGGTACAGCTGGCCATAATACTGTCTGTTGCGTTCTCGGCAGCATCGCCGTTCTTTACCAGCGAAAAAGCGGCAACAGCGAAACAGACCGTTATCGTCATAGACGGCTCGGCAAGCATGAATGCAAGGTTATCAGGAGAACTTGCCACGAGATTTGAAAAAGCCGCCGCCCAGGCAGGAGAACTGATAGAAGGCGACGCCGGAGTTGTTTTGGCAACAAACATCCCCGTAGTGATGCTTGAAAGAGGCTCTTCCTCGGAAGCAAGAAAAATCCTTTCAGCGCTCAAGGCAAAGGCAACAGAAACCCACATCGGAGATGCGATGCTGGCAGCGGGAGAGCTAGTGGAAGACCCCAAGAAAAGCAAAGTGGTAGTCATAAGTGACTTCCAGGAAAACCAGGGAACTGACGTGCTGGTTGCCAAGCGCTCCCTTGCAGCAAGGGGAATAAACGTTGTCCTTGCAAACGTGCTAAGCGAGGAAACCCTCAACGAGCTAAGCAACGTGGGCTTTGCCGAGCTAGACATAAACAAGTTCCAGACAACAGCGCTCATAAAAAACTATGACGACGCTGAAAGGGCAATAGACATCGAAGTCCTGAGCAATGGCAAGGAAGTCTCAACTGAGCATCTCGTCCTCGAACCAAGGTCGCTTGAGCCAGTAAGCTTTGACACCCTGAACGGCAAAACCCAGCTAAGGATAAAGCAGGATGACGACCTTGAAACAGACAACAGCCTCTTCATAAACTCGCCAACAAAAAAAGTCAAGGCATTGCTCATAACAAACTCAGACACAAGCTACATAATGGCCGCACTGAAGTCCTCGCCAAGTGTCGAACTTGACGTCGCATTCCCGCCAGTCATAAAGCATTTCGGCTACGATGTGATAATCATCCATAACGCTTCATCGCAGTTCATGCTGCCCGGCTTCTACAAGGAAATAAACAAAGCAGTCGCCAACGGAACAGGACTCGTGATAACCGCACAAGAAAGCCTGCCGACGTACATAAAGCAGCTAAACATGCCCATTGAGCCGAAAGGAATGGCCAACACTTCAAAGGCAAACACCAAAGTTGAGAACAGGCTCACGAAAGGCATTGACTTCGGAGTTGTCGCAAGACACTACACGCTAAGCAACAAAAGCAAGGAAAGCCAATTCACGACACTGGTAGCAGCTGATGACGAAAGCCCACTGATTGCAACATACACTTCAGGCAGCGGCGCAGTCACCTATTATGGACTGCTTGATGACGCCAGCTCCTTCAGGAGCTCGTATTTTTATCCAATATTCTGGGACAACCTAATGGGATTCCTCACCAAAAGCGATGACATAGCCAGCTTCAACGTGCTGACTGGAAAAATAGAAGGAATAAGCGAGCAGCAAGTCGAGACGCCCAACGGAAAAATAAGAACGGCAAGGCTTTTCTTTGACGACGCAGGATTTTACAGCTACGGAGCCAAAACCGTTGCCGCAAACCTCCTAAGCAAGGAAGAGTCAAACATCCGCTCAGCCGATGCAGCAGAAACAGGCAAGGCAGACTCAACGCTTTCACTGGGAGCAGTGCAAACAAAAGCTGAATTGCAGCTTGAAAGCAAGCTAATATTCGCCGGGATAGCCCTGCTGTTCCTGGAGCTTCTAATAATCAAGATGAGAGGCGACCTGTAATGGTAATTTTTGAAAACCCAAAAACGCTCCTCCTGATACCCCTTGCAATAGCAATCCTGTTTATCATAATCCGGAAAGACTTCGTGAAGCTGAAAGGAGCAAGATGGAACTTCCTCGAGAAAGCGAAAGTAAGAAGGAGACTCTTCGTCTTCAGCCTCCGCTCCATAGCCCTTGCCGGGCTGATTGCAGCGCTGGCCAACCCAATGCTGCTGAGCCAGGAGCTCTCAAAAGGAGACCCGGCCCTCACAATACTGGTTGACGAATCAAGGTCATTCGACCTGTTTGACAGGGCAGCCGCAGAGAAAATCAAGACAGACCTTGAAGGGACAATACCAGTGAAGCTTCGAAGCATCGCATCACAAAACTCCTCAGCAATCGGAGATGAACTGCTGGCGGCAATGCTTGGCAATGACAACCTGCTCCTCGTAAGCGACGGACGAGTCACGAACGGAAGAAGCCTTGGCGACGTGATGATACTGGCCGCCTCAATAAACTCAACCATAAACTCACTATACCTTGAGCCCATAAAAAGCGACATTTCAGTAAGAGTGGAAGGCCCAAGAGTAACCACGGTAGGCATTGACAACGAATTCCTGGTGAGAATAGACCAAACAGCACCGCCTGGAACCCCACCAATAGGCTATGACATCTCCGTAAAGCTTGACGGCGAAGAGGTCATCGACGAATCAGGAGAAGGCCCTGCAGGCTTTCGCTTTACCAGAAAGCTTGAAGAGGGATATCACAGGATTGCAGCTGAACTCTCCACAAGCCACGTAGATGACCACTTCTCAGAAAACAACGCATTCCTGAAAACAGTAAAAGTAGAAAAAAAGCCAAAAGTGCTGCTTGTCTCAGGCGAGAATACCCCCCTTGAGCAGCTTTTCTCACCAATTTACGACCTCACTTCAGTCCCGTCAATGGGCGGAACTGCACTCGAAGGATACTCTGCGACAGTGCTAAACGACATCCCAGCTTCGGCCGTGGACACGGAAAAGCTCGCAGGCTTCATTGACGAAGGCAATGGCGTAGTGGTGTTTGGAGGAAGAAGCTCATACGATAAAGGCGAATACAAGGGCAAGCCAATCGAGAACCTCCTGCCAGTGACTGTTGGCTCAGGAGAGGAAGGCGAGAAAAAATTCGTTAACGTAGTCCTGCTCATAGACATATCAGGCAGCACTGGAGCAGGCTTCGGTACAGGCAGCGCATCAACAGTGGAGGAAGTCGAAAAGGCACTCGCAATAGGAATAGTAAACGACCTCAGGCCGGAAGACAAGGTCGGAGTCATAGCTTTCAATGTTGAGCCCCACACAGTCACAGAGCTGGAAAGACTGTCAGCAAACAAGAACCAGCTAATAGGCAACGTGCAAAGACTCAGGTGGACAGGCAGCACTCTCATAGGAGAAGGCATTGCAGGAGCACGCCAGATGCTCCGGGATGTCGAAGGCAGCAAAAACATAGTGCTCCTCTCAGATGGAAAGTCAGGAAGCATGGGCGATGACCTCGTTGCAGCAAGATACGCTGCCGAGCAGGGCATCAAAATATATGCTGTCGGCGTAGGCGAAGGCACAAATAGCGAGCACATGCAAGCCATAGCCGAGAAAGGCAACGGCATCTACCTTGAGCCAACCGAAGCCCAAAAACTGAAAATAATCTTCGGAAGGTCAGAAGCAGCGCCAACTGACAAACTAAAGCTTGAAAAACTGAACAACAACCATTTCATCACACGAAACGTCAAGCTCAGCGCAAAGCTCCTCGGCTTCAACCAGGCTGTGCCCAAGCCAAATGCTGATGTGCTTGTGGCCACGGCCGAAAACAGGCCAATCCTCACTGTCTGGAGATTCGGCCTTGGCAGGATAGCAGCCATAACCACCGACGACGGCACTGGATGGGCAGCCGAGCTCGTAAACAAGCAAAACTCAGTCCTGCTAACAAGGGCCGTGAACTGGGCCATTGGCGACCTCAGCAGGAACAAAAACTTTGACGTGACAGCAAGAGACGCGCATTTGGGGCAAAGCTTCGAAATAGAGGTAATCTCAGATTCAATGCCACATCAAAACAAGCTTGAATTCTCAAAAATCGGCGAAAGATCATACTTTGCGGAATTCAAGCCCGAAATAACAGGCTGGTACTCGTTCCTGGACGCGACAGCCGCGGCAAACTACCAAATAGAGCTGCTGAACACCGGCATCGACCCTGAGCTAAACACGCTCATCCAAACAACGGGAGGGCAGGCTTTCAGGCCAGACCAGCTAAACGAACTCCTGGAAAAAGTCAAGGAAGACTCAAAGAGACTCGTGACCACCCAGAAAAGCCTTGCCTGGATACCGATAGCAATAGCATTAATGGCATTCCTGCTTGAGATAGCCATCCGAAAGGCTTTTGAAGCCAGGGAAAGATTGGGCACGGGAAAAGCCTGAAAAATTTTTAAACACCCACAACATAACGAAGAGGCACAATGTACCTGAGAAAAAACGTCAATTTCATGCTTTTGATTCTCGTGCTCACGGTCCTGATAGGCACGGTAGCAATCACAACCTATTTCCAGTCGACATACAAGGAAGTCACCGAAGACCTTGAAACAACAGAAAAGCAACTCCAGTCAGTAAACACCAACTTTTCAACAAAACTAAGCGAGCTTAACAAGACGTATACCGAGCTCCAACTCAAAAGCATGGACAAGGAAAAGCTTGACCAGCTCTACACAGACCTGCTGAGCGCCAAGGAACAACTCGACCTGGAACTTACCTCAACAAAAGACAAACTGGCAAAAGCACTCGCGGACATAGAGCAAATAAACAAAGAGCTGACAGACACAAAATACGCTCTCCTGCTCCAGGAAACAGAACTCCTGGACCTTAGGGCAAAAGTCCAAAACCAGCTTGACACAATTAGAAGCAGGAATGCCGAAATAGACAGCCTGAAAGCGCAACTTTGCGAAGAGAAAAAAGCCCAGGGCAAAACGTGCTGACGAAAATGGGAATGTTCACAGACGCGCTAAAGGAAATCAAGACATCCATAGTAAAACTATTCATTTTCGAGGAAATACTGAACGCGATACTCATATTCCTCGTGGCATACATCCTTGGCTCGCTATTCAAGCTTGGCTGGGCATGGCCCCTCCTTCCGAGCCTGGGATACCTGGCCTTCGCCTTTTACAGGGAAACAAAAATAAAACCCACAAAGCTTGTTGAGACAAAATACAAGGACCTGCAGGAAAAACTCTCAACCGCTGCAGAATACGCATCAGTTGACAACAGGGTGGTCAACGAACTCAAGTCAGAAGTCCTCAAGAACCTCAGGAAAGTAGAAGAAGCATCATTCCTGAGCGAGCGCAAGGTATACACAAAATCAATAGTCGCCGTAGTCCTCTGCTTCATAATACTGCTGCTGTCCCCAGTATCACTAAGCTTCTTTCACGCCACGCTGCCCGACCTCTTCCCCGGCAGCGCCAAAGATGTTACAGAAGCAAACAAAAACTACAAGCCTGGCAGCGAAAAGAAAAAAGGCGACATCCCAATCGCAATCCAAGCATCAAAAAAAGACATCTACGGCCAGCCATCGGTCGCAAAACTCGGAAAAGAAGAGCTCGAAGTCATATTCAGGCCAGCTGGGACAGAACTTGGCAGCAGCAACGCCAAGCCACCAGAAGAACTGCAGTTCAACGAACAATACCCTGACGAGATTGTCCCTGTAGCGGCAGAAAGCATGGAAGAACGCATACCAAAAGAGCAACAGGAGCTCGTAAGAAGATACTTCAGGAGCGTTGTAGAGTCTGGCAAATAAAAAGCAAGATTTATTAAGATGCAAAAAAGAGGAAAAAACCATGCTCGCATACAAGAAGCTATTTGACGACATCTTCGCCGAAGTGGCAAAAGTAATAGTCGGCCAGGAAGAAATGGTAACACAACTGCTCTCAGCAATACTGGCAGACGGAAACGCCCTTCTCGAAGGATACCCTGGCCTGGCAAAAACCTTGACGGTCAGGACGCTGGCCAAGGCAATGGACCTCAGGTTCAGCAGAATCCAAAACACTCCAGACTTGATGCCCTCAGACATAACAGGGACATACGTCCTTGAGGAATCAGGCGGAAAAAGGGAGTTCAAGTTCCACCCGGGGCCCATATTCGCCAATGTCATCCTGGCTGACGAAATAAACAGGGCCACGCCAAAAACCCAATCCGCAATGCTCGAGGCAATGCAGGAAAAACAAGTCACGGTTGGAAACACAACCTACAAGCTCGAGCTTCCGTTCTTTGTTTTAGCGACGATGAACCCAATCGAGCAAGAAGGAACGTACAAGCTTCCAGAAGCCCAGGAAGACAGGTTCATGCTCAAGATAAAAGTAACATACCCGACATTTGACGAGGAAATGGAAATAGTCAACAGGTATGCGGCAGAAGACCGCGAAAGAAAAATAAAGCCCGTAATCACAAAGGAGCAGCTTCTCGACTTGCAGGCCCTGACAAAGCAAGTGCCCATAAGCTCAGACCTCAAGCAATTCGTGGTAAAGCTTGTCAACGAGACAAGAAACCGGAAAGACATAATAGAATACGGCGCATCGCCAAGGGCGTCAACCAGCCTTGTGCTCTCATCAAAGGCAAGGGCACTTGTCTCAGGCAGGAACCACGTGAGCATAGAAGACATCAGGGCAATGGCATATCCCGTATTAAGGCACAGGATACTTCTCAATTTCGAGGCTGAAAGAAAAGGGCTGACACCAGACGGCGCAATAAAGATGCTTCTGGACAAGATTAAATGATAACAGCAGACTTCTTGCAGAACCTGGACAGGCTCAGGCTCATCATAAACAAAAAAGTAACATCCAGCTATATGGGACGAAGGCAATCATTCTACTCGGGCTCAGGCTCAACCATAAAGGACTACAGGATATACTCACCGGGAGACGACTGGAGGCTCATAGACTGGAAAATCTACGCCAGGACAGACCACCTCTACGTGAGAAGATACGAGGAAGAGCGTAACCTTGTCATGCACGCCCTCGTGGACAGCTCCGCCAGCATGAACTACGGACAGCCCATAACAAAGTTCGAATACGGCGCAATGCTTGGGGTTGGATTTGCCTATCTCGGACTGCGCGAAAACGAAAAATTCCAGTTTTCAACATTTTCGGAAGACATCAACGTATTCCAGCCAAGAAGAGGAATGGGCCACCTGGCAAGCATGATTGACTACTTGAACTCCGTAAAGCCAAAAGGAAAATCCCGCTTCGCTGACATGATGGCAAAATACAGGAAATTGCTGACAAGCAGGGCATTCATAGTCGTAGCCTCAGACTTCCTCTTCGACATAGAAGAGATACGGCAAGGACTGCTCGCGCTCGCATCCGGCAACCACGAAATAAAAATCGTCCAAGTACTTGACGTAACTGAAAAAGACCTTCAAGTCGAAGGCGACGTCAAGCTCAAGGACGCCGAGTCATCAGACGAGCTTCGCACCTACATAGGGCCAAAACTTGTTACGGAGTACGAGAACAAGCTCGAGCAGCATATGGCCCGCATAGGCAAGATATGCGCGGGCATCAAGGCAGACTACTTTGTCGCGACCACGGCAACGCCGATATATGACATATTTTACGACGCGCTGAGGAAATGAAATGGAAGTAAAGCCAGGCAAATACCGCCATTACAAAGGCAACGAATACGAAGTCATCGGGACGGCCAAGCATAGCGAAACACTGGAAGAACTGGTGGTTTACCGCGCACTTTACGGGGAAAGAGCCTTGTGGGTGAGGCCGAAAGCCATATTCCTGGAAACCGTGGAAGCCAACGGCAGGAGAATTCCAAGATTCGAACTCATCAGCTGACTTTTCTCCCAACGAAAATAAACCCGCCGCTAAGAAATTCCTTGAAAGGGGCTTTTGCGACTGAAGCCTGAGCGCAGCCGCGGAGAAAGATTTTCTTCTCAATTTTGAGGCCGGCAGCTGTGAACATTGCCGAAAGCTCCCTGGCAGAAAAAAGGTGCTGGTAAGTATCCTTCAGGTAATCATCGTGAAATATGAGGTCGCCGAACTCAAGGCTGTTCCTGCGCAGCAAGGTGGCCTCAACCATAGCCAACAGCGAGCCAAAATGAGTCAGGTCGCCAAACAGGTTGTGGGCGTGCAGAATGACCAAGCCGCCTTTTTTGCAGACGCGCGCCATTTCCGCAACCGCCATTTGGCGATTCCCAGAGCCCATAATGGAGCCGAGCGCATTATACATGCAAATGACATAATCAAACGCTCCTGACTTAATTGGCAGCTTCCTGACATCAGAATTGGTCAACACAGCACGCAATCTCTCCTTCCTAAGGTTGCGCCGGGCAACTTCCACCATATGCCTGTTAAAATCATTGCCGTGGACTTGGATGCCGCGCCTTGCGAGCTGCACTACGTGTCGCCCAGGCCCCATCATGGCATCAAGGACACTTCCATTTTGAATCATTGAATCAAGAACTCTTGCATCAAGGGCGAAAAGCCCCTTCATACTGCCTTCAGTATCGTGATAATGCTCCGCATACTCCTTGCTCGTCCGCTCAGCCTCAAGAACCAGGTGAATATCCTTCTTTGCCATAGTGCCCGCTCTAGCGGCTGTTCAAGTCCCTTCCTGCCAGCTCTCAACATACTTCTTCTGCTCGGCAGTCATTTCATCAAACTGGACACCCATTGCCGCAAGCTGAAGCCTCGCAACCTCATCATCCTTCTCTGGAGGGAGAACGTGAACACCCGCATTTAGCCTGCCCTTGTTCTTCACAAGGAACTCACAGGCAAAGGCCTGGTTGCAGAACGACATTGCCATTATTGCCGAAGGGTGGCCCTCTGCGGCCGCGAGATTGACCAGCCTGCCTTCTCCCAAAATGAAAATTTTCTTCCCATCAAATGAAAACTCATCCATAAACGGCCTTATCTTGCGCTCCTTGGCAACCTTCCTAAGGCCATTGATGTTGATTTCAGCGTCAAAATGGCCCGAATTGGCAAGAATCACCCCATCCTTCATCAGCTTCATATGCTCCACATCAACCACGTTCTTGTTGCCAGTAACTGTAACGAAAACATCACCGACCCTTGCAGCTTCCCTGATAGGCATAACCCTGAAGCCATCCATCACGGCCTGCAAGGCGCGGAATGGGTCAACCTCGGTAACAATGACGTGGGCATCCATCCCCTGAGCCCTCTTCGCCAGGCCCTTGCCACAGTCGCCATAGCCGCAAACTACAAAATTCCTGCCGGCAAGAAGGATGTTGGTAGCCCTCAGAATGCCATCAATCGTTGACTGGCCAGTGCCCTTTATGTTATCCATCAAATGCTTCGTGTTTGACTCATTAACAGCAATAACTGAATATTTCAAAGCGCCGTCCTTTTCCATAGCCTTGAGCCTGATAACGCCGGTTGAGGTTTCCTCAGCACCGCCAATGATGTCCCTTATCAGCTGCGGATGCTTGCTGTGAATCTCAGAAACAAGGTCGCAGCCGTCGTCAATGGTAATGTGCGGCTTCGTGGCAATGACCGCATTAAGGAACCTGTAGTAATCCTCCTTGGACTCGCCCTTGTGGGCAAAAACCTTGATGCCAAGCTTCGCAAGCGCAGCCGCAACGTCATCCTGAGTTGACAAAGGATTGCAGCCACAAATTGCAACATCAGCACCCCCAGCCACCAACGTCTTCACGAGAACTGCCGTTTCCTTAGTGACGTGCAAGGCCATACCCACGCGAAGGCCCTTGAGCGGCTTCTCCCTTGCAAAGCGCTCCCTGACCTTCATCAGCGCGCCCATCTCCCTTTCAGCAAACTCGATGTTCAGGAGGCCCTGGCTGGCAAGGGAAAGGTCTTTCACAGAATATTCCTGAGTTTCGTTCATCGGTTAAGGGCAGCTAAATGCTGAAATATAAAGGTTATTATCAGAACAGCCCTTTCAAGTATTGTTGTCTCAAGGAGAAAAGCCTGCAGGCACTCATACCGGCCGCGGCATCCGCCACGCCAAGGTTCACAGCACGAATCAAAGCTTCTTGATTGTCTTCAGCAGTGCTATCTTCGAGACTCAGCATGGCTCCGGCCCACAGAGCCAATTCGCGGTTTCCAGCGTTGTAAGCGTGCATCAAAACTACTTCCGGAGTGTCCTTTATTAAACAAAACTTGTAGACTGCCCTGCGAACTTCACCGTAATGACCAAAAACCGCCCTTCTTGCTTCAGGGGATGAAAACCTGCCGGAAAGGCGCCCTTCCCCTTCCAGCCCCAGCAAGAACTCCAATGAATAATCCCTGATTGGCTGGACGTTATCTTGGATAAAGGGAACGAATGGCTTCAGATATCCTGGAAGCAGAAGCCCAAGAACCTCTGTTTCGGTAAGGGCCCTTTGCCTAATGCTGGCAAGACTACTGGCTTCGCCAAAAACACGAACGGCACGCCCAATATCATTATTGTCTCTGGCCATTTCAAATCCTCGGGAGAGAGAATTTCGTGTTTTCCTTAAGAACCGAAAGCTCAGCTACTTCGGATATGCCAGACTCTTTAAGGCGCTTAATGACTTCCTGCACAAGGTAATCCGGTACAGACGCACCCGAAGTTATTCCAACAGAGTCTACATTATCAAGCCAAACTGGATCAATTTCGCTGAATTCGTTCACCAAATAAGCTTTAACGCCTAAATCGCGGGCAACCTCAACAAGCCTGTTGGAGTTTGAACTGTTTTTCGAGCCAACGACAATCACCAGCCCAACACCCTTTGCCAGTTCCTTGACCGCGTTCTGCCTGTTCTGCGTGGCATAGCAGATGTCCTCCTTTGGCGGGAAAACAAGCCTTGGGAAGCGCGCCTTAAGCGCCTCAACAATCTTCCTTGTGTCGTCAACGCTAAGAGTTGTCTGAGTGAGGCACACGACCTTGTCAGGATTCGGGACAATGACTTTGTTAGCATCCTCCACTGTCTCAACGAGCTGAGTCACTTCAGGAGCCTCCCCACTCGTTCCAATCACCTCAACGTGGCCGCGATGCCCGACAAGAAGAATTGAATAACCCTCCCTGGAATACCTTTTTGCCTCTAAGTGGACCTTGGTGACAAGAGGACACGTGGCATCTATAATGCGCAGGTTGCGCGCTGCCGCCTCCGCATGGGCAGACGGGGGGACGCCGTGTGCGCTGAAAATAACGACACTGCCATTCGGCACATCATCAACGGACTCAACAAAGACAGCGCCCTTCTGGCTCAAGTCATCAATCACGTGGCTGTTATGGACAATCTGGTGCTTGACATAAACCGGCTTGCCGTATTTTGCGAGCGCCTCCTCAACAACATCAATCGCACGCTCAACGCCAGCACAGAATCCGCGAGGGCTAGCCAGAACAATCTTCCCTGTCATGGAACACTGAGAGGTGGCTGATGCTTTTATTTGTTATGGATTGGCAAAAGTTTTATAACAGAATGCGGGGCCTTAGCTCTTGATGGGTAAGATAACAGACAATATCCCCAAGTTTTATGCAAGTGCCATCCTCACAAGCGCTTACTTCTTCATGCCAATCTATGTCATCTACCTCTACAACAAGGGATTTAGCTTCACCGAAATAATGCTTCTTGAGGCGTTTTACGCAGTCATCCCGGTCATCCTTGAAGTGCCCACCGGCTACTTTGCAGACGTCAAGGGCAGGAAAAATTCGCTTATTATCTCAATTTTGTGCATGATAACCGCCATAACCGTATTCCTGCTTGGCACACAACTTTGGCACTTCCTCGCGTCAATGGTGTTCTGGGGAATAAGCGTGGCGTTCTGGTCAGGGGCTGACTCCGCAATCGTTTATGATACCCTGCTTACAGCCAAGCAAGAAAAAAAATACCCCTCAGTATGGGGGAAAATTTCGTTCATAATGCTGGCATCCTTTGCCATAAGCTCGTTAATCGGAGGCTACGCGGCAGGAATAAGCCTTTCCCTCCCATTCATAATGACAGCCATTGCCAGCACCGGCGCACTTTTCATAATATTAAAGCTGAAGGAACCAAACAGGGAAAAGCCATTAATCGAAAAAGGCCACCTTCACAACCTGATGAAAATTTCAAAGGAGGCAATTAAAAACAAGCCATTTTTCCTGATTACTGCTTACGGTGTTTTTTTCACTGGAATGAACGTAGTCCTGTTCCTTGTGGTGCAGGCACTGGCACTACCCCTGGGAGTTTCGCTGAGCATGCTGGGAATACTATTTGGCCTGGGAGGAGTGGCCATTGCCTTGGGAATGCTAATTGAACCAAGAATTTACAACAAGAAGACAATAAGCTTTCAACTGTTCGCCCTCGCAATAGCGTCAGGAGCCAGCTTGCTAGTCCTATCAGCCCTCAAATCTCCCTGGGCGTTGCTGCTTCTCCTGCTGCCGGCATTGGCATATGGCATGATACAAGTGGCGGCCAACACAATAATAAACGAAATAGCAAGCTCAGACAGGAGAGCCACTGTGCTCTCAGTGGAGGGCATGGCCCTGAAAATATCGTATGGCGTGTTTGCAGCGCTTTTGGGGCCGCTAATGGACTTCTCAATCAGCCTGACACTCACAGCAGCAGCCTTATCAGCAATAATTGGAAGCGGATTGTGCGCCTTGCTTCTGGCAAGATTTCGTCACGAAACAATCACTGCTAAAAGCTGAGGATCAAAACTTCCTGATGCTCTCAAATTCCTCATACCGCTTTTCAATCTCTGGCATTGTCAGCCTTTTCATCCTTTCAAGGCCGAAATCCTCAGCGTTGAATGATGCGACCACTGAGCCGTAAATCATCGCCTTTCGCAAATCCTTCTCGCCGCTGCCGCCCTTGCCGGCCAGGTAGCCAATCAACGCGCCGGCAAAACTGTCCCCGCAGCCAGTCGGGTCACGGATGGTTTCCAAAGGATAACTGGGCGCTGAGAAATGGCTGCCGTTGCTGAACAGAAGGGCGCCGTGCTCTCCCTTCTTTATGATGATATGTTTCGGGCCCAGCTTCAAGGCCGCCGCCGCTGCTTTCACGAGATTGGGTGTCTCAAACAGCTGCCGAGCTTCGCTGTCGTTGAGAAGAAGAATGTCAACTTTCCCGATGACTTCCAGCAGCTGCCGCCGCTTGTTGTTTATCCAATAGTTCATTGTGTCAAGAAGGGCAAGCTTTGGCTTTTTTATCTGACTCAGGACTTGCATCTGAAGTTCCGGGTCAATGTTAGCGAGAAAAACATAATCTGCAGCCTTGTAACCGTCAGGAAGCCGCGGAGAAAAACTGGCAAAAACACCCAAGTCCGTGCTCACTGTCTTTGCCTCATTCATGTCGTACTCGTAATAGCCGGACCACCTGAAAGTTTTCCCGCCTTTTTCTATGGCTACGCCCGAAACGTCTATGCCGCGCTGTTGCAAAAGCCGCAAATGCTGCTGTGGGAAATCATTGCCGACAACGCCAACAATGGACGGCCTTGAGAAAAAAGAGGCGGCATAGCTCGAGAAAGTTGCAGCGCCCCCAAGAGCATCTTTTACTTCGCCAAAAGGCGTTTTTACCGTGTCGAGGGCCAGGGAGCCCACTATGACAAGCCTTGCCATAAGACCGGCACTTGTTCGCCTATATAAAAAATTAATCAGAAGACTCAAATACCCGCCAAAACTCCTCAGCGTACTCGGCTGCAATGTTACCATTCCTTATTATGATGATATTCTCATCATTGCGCTCAGCGGCGTTCCTTGTCGGGTTGAAGCTACCGGTAATGACCGTTTCGTTGTCTATGACAAAGAACTTGTGATGCATCAAGCGCCTTGACTGCTCAAGCCTGACATTAATGCCGTTCGCTGCCATAACAGCGTATTTCGAATATTCGCTGCCGCTGCCTGACTTTTCCATAACTCCGGTTATGGTGACGTTCTCAGCCGCCTTGATTATGAGCTCATTTGCAATGCCTGGATGGGTGAAGGAGTAAGAAGCGAACATTACGCTGCCATTGGCCATTGCTATTTCCCTCTTCACCGCCTTAACGCAGTCATCATAAGGGCAGAAATAAACCTCGACAAGGCTATCGTCCAGGAGCACTCCTTTCCTGGCTGCAACAGCCTTCCTTCCTTTCAGTGATTCAAAATTGGTGCCGTAAAAAGCGGCAAGCACGGTGGAGTTAATGATAACCAGATTGTTGTAGTCGCCCCTCGCACTATTCGTGGGGTTGAAGGAGCCGGTTATCACAGTGATGCTGTCGATAACACAGTACTTGCTGTGCATGATGCCCCTGGAATTTGCCTTGTAAACCACGGCGTTGCCCGAATCTGAAGTTTTCGCTTTTTTATCGAGAACAATCTCACCTGTTGCAGCCGATATGTTGCCAAACACGTAAGCGTCTGCCCTATAGAAAGCGCACTTTACCGAGACTTTTGCGGCACCAAGCGCAGAGGAGAGAATCCCGCCGCAATCATCCCAGGCACAGAAATGGACACTATGGTTGAAAAATTCCTCTTCAGGAAAACTCTCGACAAGAAACCCGGATTTGACAACGCCCTTTTGCAGCAGCAAGAATGCGGCAAGTGCAAAGAGCGCAATAACAACTGCCGCTGCGAGCATTCTCATGGCACATACCATCGCAACAGCCTTTTAATGCCTATCTGGAAATTTTCCGGAGCAAAAACGGCAGAAGCGGAGCACATTCGGAGACGGCCGGAGAAAGACGCCAAAAAGCACCAAATTGCCGGCAATTTTTCAGAATTGCCGAAAAATCTTACTTCTCTTCAACTTCTTCAAACCCGGACTTATAAATTGTCTCGTAATTCCTGTGCAGCCTTATCCAGACAAGATTGAGCGCGATGAAAATCAGGTTAGTTATTATGATGTTCCTCACGAAGTGGCCAATGTCCGCTTCAAAGAAAGCGAAAGTTATGAACACCGAAACAAAAGTCGCAACCAGTATTCCAATCACAAAAACCCTCAACCTGCTCTTTGTCAAATCCCTCATTTTCTTGCCTTCAACATCCAGAGATTCCTGCCTGACTTAACCAAAGACTCCACTGTGCCGGGATATTTCTCCTGTAGCTCCTGCAGCCCGCTTTTAACCAAGCCAATTCCCTTCTTGGCCGGTTCATATTTAAGGTTTTTCATGCTTGCATACAATCCAAGCTCCATTTCAGAAACAGACTCAAACAGGCTCCTGCCTGATGAAAACTTCCCATTTTTCCCGGCAAGGGCTTCCACGAACATCGCGGCAACCCCATCCGCGCTTTCAGTTGTGACAACGTCCCGCTTCACCCTGGCTCGAGCGACAAGCTTAACGCGTGCCCCAGCCTTCAGCCTTGCAACAATGTGCCTGGCAACCACAGACTCCACTCTTGTCCGGACACCGCACGCAACAAGAACCTCCCCCCTGGAGCGCTTAGCAAAAGAACCCAAAGACCTAGAGACCCTTTTTTCAATAATCTCACAAAAGCATTCCCTGCAGCAGGAAATTCCCCCCACCGCAGCCCTCTTACGGCACCTTTCGCAACTTTTTTGCCCCATAATCCGCGAATGGGCACTTATTATAAAAATTCATTGCCCGGAAGTTGTTACTACTTTAGTATACTCAATCATAGAAAAGCTTAAATATTAGCTATACCACTGCAGAGTAGAAAACAACATATCTTGATCACCTCTTTTTGCCCAGGTGGTCCTGCCTCGCGGTGGGACCGCCCAGGGTTTAGGCTTGCCGAATTGGTTTTTTTCTTGGCAACTTCCTGTTCAGCACAACGACCTGCCTTTTTCTTCCCAAAGCCCTTTTCGCGAGAATAGCCGCAAGCGCGGTTGTTGCCCCAACAGCAAACCCAATCAATATGGCAGCGAAAAACGACAACGGCGCAACGCTCCCCTGACCCTGCTTTTCAGGCGACAAGCCGGGCTCATCAGTCTTCAGGTAAATCTGGAGATTGCTTAGTTCCAAAGCATATTCTGCGAAAAGCAAGGCAGAGGGCTGGTCTGTAATGGAAAGAGTGCCAGCGTACTCGTAATAACTATAACTCACAAGAGGGAACTCGCCTCGGCCAGTCTGCCGCACTATGCTTTCGCGTGCAGCCGCAAGCTTCCTCTGAACTGTTCCAGTGAGGCCTGAACCGGAGCCAAGGGCGCTTAGCATAGCGTTCGCCTTTGCCTTGGAAAGGCTTGCCCTGAAAATACACGCGGAATAATCGCCTTCCCTCATATAGGCGTAGGAAGGGCTCATCTCGGTGCTCTTAAGCAACCCCGGAACGAACAATTCAAGGTAATGAATGTGCTCCTCTGCCTCCTGAATCCTTACCATACAGCCTTCCCTCAAGGAAGCAGGGCTTGAACTGCGAGCGCCTGAGGAAACCAAAAACCTGTTCCAGGAACCGGCACTACCAAGGCGCTCTCTTGCAAAGGCAAGCTTGTACAGCCCATCGCTTTCCATTCCCCGCTCAAGATCCAGGGCGCTTTCACTCAAAAGCTGCCTTGCCTCATCAATCCTTTCCTTTACCGTTCCCCTAACCTGAAGGGCGGACAGCGTGCCTGCTTCCGGAATCCCTTCCTCAAACATTTCAATTTCATCAAGCGTTGAATTCAGCTGGCGCATAGCCGCATCACCAGTCAAGTTACTTTCCAGCAGAGACAAGTAACCATACCTCACGTTTGCACCAAAGCAAAAGCTGGCCGCTGAGTAATAATTCCGGCTTTGCTGCTCAGCCAGGCCATCGCGAGTAAGGTTCCTGGCTGAGTCAAGAATCCTTGACGCGACATCAAAGCCATCATCGTAAGGCAGCCTTTCCCGAGGGATTGCACTGAGATTTTTCCCTTCAAGGCGCGAGGCAAGCTCGTGGCTTCTCTGACAAAGCTCAGATGCCAGCTCGTTCATTATCTCAGAATAGCTTTTGTCAATCTCTATGTCCTGATGCTCAGCTGAATAATTCCTGCCTGTTATGTAAAGCAGCGCTTCATTAAGGTCGCCAACCTCTATGACCCTAACGCCCCTTGACCGGCCATAAGCCACCAGGTCAACAGCTTCCGTCTGGTTCGAAGCCTTCAAATGGCGCTCGCCCAATGGAATCAGCACAGTATTCAATCCATATGATGCCGCGGCATCCACCTTTTCCTTAAGCCCGCCGACCTCGCCAATTAAACCACCTGAGTTAATGGTGCCTGTCACGGCCACGGACTGGTCGATTGAGGCATTGTCGGCGGCCGCTATTGCCAGCACGGCGGCGGCAGCGCCAGCGCTTGGCCCCCCTATCAAAGACGCATTGGCCTCAATCCTGAAAAAGAAATCAGTCTTGTCGCATTTGGCAGTAACCTGCGGCAGGCTCTCGCAGGCGATTTCCTTAGCAAGCTTCGTGGAAATCCTTGTGTCAAGCTTTGTAGCAGGGTCGGTCTCTATGAAGACATTGCCCGAGCCAGGCGCAACTGTAACGAAAAGGTCGGCTGTCAGCCCCTTGTCAAGCTCCTCTGACACCGCAAGGAGTTTCAGATGGTACTCCTGAGAATTTTTTTGCGCGCCTGCAAGGGAAGCGCATAAGGCTAGAATCACCGCAACCGCAAGGAGGGCCCTTATCTTTGCCATCAAGAAGGAAAACAAGGCTCCATTTAATAAAATTATGAACCGGAGGAACTCAATCGTAGCCCGCAAACCTTGGCGTTATGGAAATCATGGATGCGATGAACATAAGGGCAAAAACAAGGTCAAAGGCCGCTCCCCAGCTAAGAGGTATCCTGCCTGAAGCAGTGAAAACCGTAGTCAGAATAAGCCCAAATATGGCAATCAACGTGAAGGTCGCAGGAAGAGGCTCAATCCTCACCCCTCTCACTTTCCTGACTTGCCTCGCAGCTTTTTTCCTGGCTTTCATTTCATACTACCTCTTTTTAAGAACTTTAACCTGCCCAAACCGCATTAATAAATCTTTTGCTACAACTAAAATCCCGGAACCTTAATCACGGGCTTAACCGTTTTTCCTATCCCCAAGGTCTGATTCGTGACAGCGATTGACTCCTCGGCAGACATCAAGCCCAGCATTGCCCTGATAGCGTCGATGTTTTCTGGAACAACGTCTGCCTGCTGGTCTATGGCCAAATGCATCCCTATTTCACCATCAGCATCAACGCCCATACCATCCTTCCAGACGCAAACCTCGTAAAGATTGCCATTGCGCCCATTGAGAGCAAACATATCCTTCAGCTTCGCAGTCGACATCACGCCGTCCCGGAGCGAGCACAGCAAAATCCGCGGATTCTGCTGCAGGCAAGCAATGACGTCTGCAGTGCCAAAAGGCTTCTGGCCTTCAGTCTCAACAAAAACCATATGGCCGTGCATCAGAGTCATCGGCGCCTCGCCAGCAAGCGTCGTAATCCTGAGGCCGGGAATCACCGTGGTAACATCCTGGGCGTGGTGGCTTGGAAAGCCCTTGTCAACATCAGGAACCCAAGCGTTAAGAACACCCTTCTCACTTTCAGACTGGTCAGCACTTCTCCTGACCAAGGTTGCCCTGAGCTTCTTTATCCTGAATGATGCGCTCAAGGCGCTCACCAGCCGGCATAGCGCAGTAGTGTTGCAGGAAACAACCCGCACGAACCTCTTTCCAGAAGCCAAAGAAAAATTGCAGTCGCTATTGAAGGAAAACCCGGTAAGGTCGTGCTTTTCCCCACCCTGGAAAATCGCGCGCAATCCGGGATAGGCAGAGTAAAGCGCCAAATTATCCTTGCCATAGCCCTTTGGGGAGCAATCAACTACAACATCACACTCCTTGAGCATATCGCGCAGGCTGCCTGAGACTGTGTAGCCTGCATCCTCGAAGAGCCTTGTTTCGCCAACGGCGAAGACACTTATGCCCTTGTGCAGCGCCTCTTCTATCCTGTAATCAGGAGTGGCTTTCGTAACTCCAACAAGGTCCATATCAGGCTGCCTGAGGACAGCATCAGCCACGCGCCTTCCTATGGTCCCGTAGCCATTAATGCCGACTTTAATCTTGGAAATGCCGCCTCACCTCACTCGTGGTCGTTTACTTTTGCACGGAGTATTTTCTCCATTTGCTTCTCTTCCCGCTTGAAATCCTCTCTCACTGTGAACCTGGGCTCAAGCTTGGCAAGTATCTCCATCACGCCGGTGTACTCGAGCTCATTCATCCCGAGCATCGCAGGCCCTGAAAATCCCTGCTCGCGCAATCCCAAGGCCTTCTCAGCAGCCTTAGCGCGGACAGAATCCCAGATGGGATCCGAGTCAAACATGTCAACACCATCGGTAAGCTTGCCGTTGTGCACGCAAAAGCCCTGGGCGCAGACTATTGGCGGACCGTCAAAGAAGCTTGCGCCCTGCCCAACCCTTACAGGAGTCAGGGGACCATTGTGAGATCCCCTCATAAAGCCAGCTACATAATGGCATATCTTGAAAGGTGCCAGAACCTCTCCTGTGGCCGGGAATTGGCTTTGCGTCCTGACAATCATCGGAGGATCATCCTTGCCAGTATATTTTCCGGCAATATTGTGCAGCCTTGTAGTGCCAACAGCAACAGCCTGCTCTCCAGTAGCGCGGCTGTAAATGCCCTCAATGACAAACCTGTCATTATCCCTTATAAGCGCAGCAAGCTCGTAAAGCTCATCGGGCGCATTAAGCTCGATAACCCTGTCGCCTTCCGTATAAGTCACGTCCATCAC
Organism: Candidatus Woesearchaeota archaeon; assembly: GCA_016180105.1. Taxonomy (GTDB): domain Archaea; phylum Nanobdellota; class Nanobdellia; order Woesearchaeales; family UBA10216; genus UBA10216. The sequence continues at coordinate 24,298 of JACPBZ010000008.1, forward strand.
CGTGAACTTGAATCCCTGACTCACCTTGGGGCTCAGAAGCAAGCCAGCACAATTCATCGGGTCCGCAAAACCAAGATAGAGCGGCAAATTAAAGGCGCCCGCATCGCACTTGTCAGCGGCAAACACTATAAACGGCTCATTTGCCCTTTCCTCGATTTCCATCTCGGCAACAGAAGGCCCCATACCTTTCACATTGCCTGAGAAAGCATCCTTGAGCAAATCCTGGCCGGCGCCGTAAAGCCCCTGCTCCTTGGCAATTGTCGTGGCAAAGCTGAATGCGTCCCAGGCAATCTTGTGGACTTCCGGACTGTCCTTGCCCTGCGTGTGCGTCATAAGAATGCCAATATCGTCACCAATCGAGAAAACGCGATAGTCAAGTATCCACCTGCTTTTGCTAACATAATCGGTTATGGCAGCCAAACTCTCCTTGCTCGGCCTCACGTGCCCCCCAATTGAGCCAATATCTGCCTTTATCAAAGTCAACGTAGTTTTCATACAAACACCTCCCCTATATGATGAAGTCACACACAATATGCGGAAGTATTTAAAGATTGTTGTTGCGAAAAAGAGAAGTTGCCCACAACACTAGTGCTCAATCCCGTCGAGATACCTTTCTGCCTCAATGGCAGCCTGACAGCCTGTCCCGGCAGCGGTAATAGCCTGCCTATAAACCCTATCGTAAACATCGCCAGCCACGAATACGCCGGGAAGCTTTGTCCTCATCCTGCTGTCAGCCTTCAGGTAGCCAACCTCATCCACATCAAGAAGGTGCCTGAACGGCTGGCTGTTCGGGACGTGGCCTATGGCAAGAAACACGGCGCTGGCCTTAAGCTCAGCTGTCTTGCCAGTAACAACATCCTTAATCCTCACACCGGTAACTCGCCTGTTTTCGCCGAGAACTTCCTCAACCCCAGAATTCCAAATTACCCTTATTTTCTGATTTGCGAAAACCCTATCTGCCATTATTTTGCTGGCCCTGAACTCCCCGCGCCTGTGAACTATCGTCACAGAACTGGCAACCTTCGAAAGAAACATGGATTCCTCGCAGGCGCTGTCGCCCCCTCCAATGACAACGACATCCTTCCCCCCGTAAAGCGGGCCGTCACAAGTCGCGCAAGTGTGAACGCCCCTGTTGAAATACTTCAGCTCAGACTCAATGCCCAGCATTTTTGCAGAAGCGCCAGTTGCAATTATGACTGAAAGCGCCTCGATTTTCTCGCCTTCAACGCCAATTTCGTACGTGTTATGGCCACTCCCTGCCTTGACTGAAAAAGACTCTATGTTCCCATCCCTGAAACGCGTGCCAAACTTCTTTGCCTGCTCCCTTGCCCTCGTAACCATCTCAGGCCCTGAGATGCCCTCTGGAAAGCACGGATAATTCTCAACAATTGTCGTCAGCATCAGCTGGCCGCCCTCATCCTTGCCAGAAATCACGAGCGGGCTCAAGTTAGCCCTGGACGTGTAAATGGCAGCGGTCAATCCAGCCATCCCTGAACCGATTATCACGACTTTTTCCATAAAGAAAAGGCGCTGCAGGCGCTATTTAAAATTATTCTCCCTGAACTGGCAATCTGGGTCGTGTGCCCCAGGCAAGTATCCAGCACTCATCAGGAACTCATTAACTATCTCCCTGCCGGTGAACTTGAATTCCTTCCGGAAAAGCTTGACCCATTCCTCTTTCTTCAAGGAGCGATGAGAGTCGAGCCACTTCCCAAATGAACCATTAATCTTTTGCAGCTCCTTTATTTTCCTTGCATTGTAAATCGCGGCCATTATCTTGAGGCGGTTGCGAATGATTCCAGGATTTTCCATCAGCCTTGCGATATCCCTGCTGCCAAACCTGGCCACGCTGTCCACAGAGCCACATTCGCGATAAATTGAATGCTTCTTCCTGAGAACAATATCGAAAGAAAGCCCTGCCTGGCTTATCTCAAGCCTCAATCTCCTGAAAAGGTCGTCATCATCCACGGCAGGCCTGCCGTGCTCAGTGTCGTGATGCTCCCTATGAATGCCATTGTCCCTTCTGGCAAAACCGCAGTAAGAGCCCATAACTAGTCAGTATCAACCCTCGGCGCAAGAATAAACGACATCAGCACCTTGTCCACGGTGCTGTAAGTGAGCCTGAGGGGATAGTCCTTGTTGAACTGCACAACAACCCTATCAGAGAGCCTGCTGCCCTCAATCATTTTCTTGAGGTACTCTATTGAATACTTTGCCTTTACCTTCTCGGTTGCAGTTATCTTTGCATCAGCGGAATCCTTAATGTCAATCGCGGCCGTGTTAAGGTCGCCCTCAGCCTGAAGGGAAAACTTGCCAGGCTCAGCAACCAGGCTGACAGACTCAGAGACAATCTCCGCATCGTTAATTGCCTCGTTGAAAATAGCTGAGCTGGCCTCAACCGTGACTGGAAAAGAGAGCTCGGGCACTTTCTGCTCCTTGTCCTCAAGCTCAATCAGGGGAAGGCTGAAAGTCCTCGTGGAAGCTGACTTGAGCTGCACCTTCAGCTTATTGCTGTCAAGCTCAATTGTAAGCATGTCACTTGGGCCCGCCCTCCTAAGAATCTGCCTGAAATTAGCCAAGTTAATGGCAATGTCAGCCGGCTTCTCAACATCGTATTCAGTGAATGCCGTGGGCAGGAGCTTGAAGATTACCATCGCAACATTAGCAGGGTCCATTGCGACAAGCTCAATGCCATCCTTGGAAATCCTGAGCTTCGCCTCATTGACAAGCTCGGAAATAATGGAAACGCTCTCTTTTAAGTACCTTGGCTCTGCAAGAGTCAACCTCATAAAATCCAACCCCCTAAAATTCAACTACTTGCCCGCTTTCTGCGCTATTTATATATTTTGTGCAGCAGCTACAGGACAATCCGCTGCCCATCGTGCGGAAGGTGAATCCGCTTCTCATCGTAACCCAAGGAAAGGGCCATATGCTTCAGAGCAGACTTCATCCTGTGCTCGCCGTGGGACGGAATCAGATGCTTCGGCCTCAGCATCTCAAGAAACACCCTCACATCCTGCCCGGAGGCGTGGCCCGACTGGTGCACATCCTTGAACATCCTGACATTGGTCCTCCTCAACAAGGACTCGAGCCTTTCCCTGTTCTCCTTGTTGGTGGGAGTTGGAATCACCCTGCACGAAAAAACAACGGCATCCTTTGGGTCAAGCCCGAACTGAAACGTGCCAGACGCTATCTTTGACAGCACTGACTTAGGCTCACCCTGATGCCCGGTGCAAATTATCAGGTACTTCTCCTTGCCATCGTGCTCGATTTTCCTCAGCTTATCGCGAACCTTCGCAGAGAACCTCACAATCTCCGCCCTGTCAGAAAACTTGACTATGTCAATCTCCTCAGCAGCCTCTATGTACTTTGCCATGCTCCTGCCAAGTATGATTACCTTCCGGTTCAGCTTGTGGCCAAGGTCAATGATACTTTTCAGCCTTGCAATGTGGCTTGAGAACGTTGTCACAATAATCCCCCTGCCCTCATAATTCTGGGTAAGCAAGACATCAGAAAGCATCTCCCTTGCGACCTGCTCACTTGGAGTCTTTGCATCAATATGGGCATTTGTGGTGTCAATGAACGCAGCCAGGACACCCTCGTTGCCAATCTCCTTAAGCCTCACATAGTTAGGCGGCTTCCCCAAGGTCGGGGTATCATCAAGCTTGAAGTCATTAGCATACACGATGGCCCCGTAAGGCGTATGAAGCACAACCGTGGCGCTGTGAGGAGTGGAATGGGTGATGTTGACAAACTCCACCTGGACCTTTCTTGAAAGGACAATCCTGCCATTTACGTCCACAGGCTTGAGCTTATTCTTAACAGCCAAGCCGCCATCGTGGATGAGATGCTTCAGCACCTGAATGGTGTAAGGCGTGCCAATGATTGGGGCATCATAATGCCCTGCCAGCCACGGAATGGCTCCGAGATGGTCAAGGTGAGCGTGGCTTGGAATGATTGCCTTGACATTCTGCTTCCAGTCAGCTATGGAAGAATCGTCAGGAACAGCCTTTGCCTTGATAAGGACTTCCCGATTGAGCTTGACAACATCCTCCTCATCCTCATCATCGGTCACCCTGATGTAGTTCTCAAGATGCAGCCCCATGTCGCAAATGAAAACTTCGCCGTCCACGTTGACAGCAATCATATTCCTGCCGATTTCATCAAAACCAGAAACAGTGCAAATCTCAACTCCCATTTTGCCGTCATTTGGGTCAAGACAGTTGCTTTTTAATACTTTTCCTCCATAATTTTAAATACGGCCAAAAAGGGAAACAGCCAAATGAACGCCCTTGCAATCGCAGCTGCTGCCTACTTAATCGCGCAAGCAGCATTCTCAAGCTACTGCTTCAGGAAAGCCAGAAAGCTATCAAGAAAATCCTATGCTGGCAAGAGCAAGCACGGCAACTCAAGGAAAACCCTAAAAATCCTCATTGCAGGAGACAGCCTGGCAGCGGGGGTGGGAGCCTCGAGCTTTGGCAAAAGCCTGGCAGGAAGAATAGCAACAACCCTGGCAAAACACCATACGGTCATTCTCACCAATGTGGCCGTGAGTGGCAGCAGGATGAAAGACCTCACTGCAGCGCCAAGGCAAAAACAGGACATTGCAATAATCGTGGCATCATCAAATGACCTTTATCACTTCACAAGCACAAGGCAGTTTGAATCCGACGTGACAAAGGCACTGCGGCTATACTCAAAACACGCAAAAAGAGTCATTCTCGTGGGCCCAGGAAACATAGGAGGAGCAACAGCAATCCCCCTGCTGCTAAAGCCTTTCTACAACATAATGAGGCCAAGGTACGCTGCCATAATGAAAAAAGCATCTGCAAAATGCAAAAACACCTCTTTTGCCAACCCGCTTGACTTCAGCATAAAGCCCTACGGCAAAACCGAGGCAGAAGACGGCTTCCACCCCAACGACAACGGCCACAGGTACTGGGCTGATATTATCGTTAAATCCATCGTTAAATTTAAGTAGCTGCCCAAAATGCCCTCATACTACCGCGGGGGTGGCAGAGCCTGGTCAAATGCGCAAGCTTCAGAAGCTTGTCCCTTAGTGGGTACGCGTGTTCGAATCACGTCCCCCGCATTCGACCTTTTACTCGCGCTTCAAATTCTCCTGGCTAAACTATAAAAAGCTGGCTGCATTACCAATACGGATGGACGAGCACGCGGAGACGCAACGAGGGGAAGTATCATCGAAACTGATGAAAGCAATCCGCTACCACGAATACGGCGGACCCGAAGTGCTTAATTACGAAGACGCGCCAAGACCCACGCCAAAGCTTGGCGAAGCCCTTGTCAAGATAAAAGCCGCATCGATAAACCACATAGACCTCTGGGCAGAAAAAGGAAGCTACTACAAGCCCGAGCTTCCCCACATACCAGGCTGCGATGCCGCAGGCATCGTTGAGGAAGTCAACGATGGAAATTCCTCACTCGTGGGAAGAAGAGTAATGGTTTATCCAATTCTCGCATGCTTCCACTGCAAATATTGCATTGAAGGAAACCACAATTTATGCGCGAACTACAAAACACTTGGAGCACACGTTAATGGAAGCTACGCCGACTACATCACAGTCCCGATAAAAAACCTGATGGGGATACCCCAAGGAATCGGGTTTGAAGAGGCAGCGGCAATACCACTGACATTCACCACTGCCTACCATATGCTTGTCGAAAGAGCAAGGCTTCAGCCAAACGAAACAGTCCTTGTGCTGGGAGCCGGTGCCGGAGTAGGCGTTGCGGCGATAAAGCTTGCGTCATTCCTTGGAGCAAAAGTCATTGCCGCGACATCAAGCGAGGAAAAAATGGCCAAGGCAGAACGAATAGGGGCTGAAACCGCAGTAAATTACACTGAAGAAAACTGGGTAGCCCAGGTAATGCAAGCCACAAAAGACAAAGGCGTGGACGTGGTCATAGACCACACCGGAGCCGAAAACCTGGCTAAGGGAACAAAGTGCCTTGCAAAAAATGGCAGGCTGGTAAACTGCGGCGTAACCACGGGGAATGAGGCAACCATAAACCTGCGGGAAATTTTCATGTCACAAAGGTCAATCCTCGGATCAGTTACCGGCACAATGAAAGACTTCCTTACCGTAACAAGGCTCGCGGCAAGCGGGAAAGTCCGACCTTACATTGACTCAGTGTTCAAGCTCAAGCAGGCAAGGAAAGCCCAGGAATACCTGCTCTCAAGAAAGTCATTTGGCAAGATTGTTCTGGTACCCTAAAGAACCACCCGTCAGAGACGGGTGGGATTTAATAACTATAGTGACTGGTGGTTCTTAGTGCTCAGAATTCCACATATCGATTAC
>JACPBZ010000027.1:0-6908 GCA_016180105.1 Candidatus Woesearchaeota archaeon
AAAAAATTTCTTTTCCCTGGGAACAAAAAAATCAAGTATGCCGCGCATCAACCAACGAAGAGAGATGACTCGAAAGCCAATATAAAAAGTTTATTTAAAAAGCCAGAATTGCGGCAGATTTAAAAACAACCTGCAATGAACCCACTCTGATGGGGCCATGGGGCAGCTTGGTCTAACCTATCTGGTTTGGGACCAGATGACCCCGGTTCAAATATTGGCGCCCGGAGGCAACCCCGAACGCCAGTGAGAAAGTCCGGGTGGCCCCACCATTGTCATTCTGAAAGCAAATTTGCAGATATAAGTGCAGGCTTCAAATTTGTGAGAAGCCTACCAATTTCGAATGCCTTAGTTTCCCTTTCCCGCAGAGTGGAGGAATACGCATTCCCAGCCTGACGATACCCCCAACCTACCCACGCTGAAAAGGCAAGAATTCCAAAAGCCATAAGGGCGGGATTATTAGTTGCTGACTTCCCTGTGGTGAAGTAAACAGCCGCATCAAGCGCAACTGGAACTGCAATACCCAATCCAAAGCGCGCAGCCATCTTAGCCTTTGTAGAAGCCTCACTCCCCTTTCCCCAGTATCTGGACAAAGAATAAAGCCGAAACACGATATCTGAAAGTCTTTTTTCTTCCCCCTCAAAAGCAACATTAAGCCCTGGCGGGACATTGATTATTTTGTCAGGCTCCGAGATAAACCCAGCATAGCCAGGCTCCGCAAGCCTGAGGCCTCCCCAAGCCATATTTTCCTTTGGCTTAGCAGGGCTGAAACCAGTTCCGTTCACAAAGTACTGGGGGTTTCTCACCCTATCGGGGAAAAAGAAAGGAACCTTTCTTGAAACTTCACCAAGGACGTATGTATCAGGCAAGGACACACCAAGCCCTATCTGAGCAGGATAAACATCAGCAGGCATATTAACCACGATCAACTTATCCAAGCTTAATCTCATAAGCCAACAGAAACAAAGCCTATTTAAAAAAGTTACTATTTTTGTCACTCGTTAGAAGCAACAATGTTGCGTTGTTTCTGTCGGCCAAAAAGGACAAATAGATTTATAAAGCTCCCCAGAATCCAAACCCTGAGGCAAAATGGCAGACGAGACAAAGACATACGGCTCAACGAAAAGATACGGTGTCCGGTATGGCACCAAGCTTAAGGGGAAGATAGGCAAGATAGAGGCTGAAAGAAGGGCATCAACAAAGTGCCCATACTGCCACTATGGCAAGGCCAAGAGAATCTCGGCAGGCATATGGCACTGCCTGAAATGCAAAGCACAATTTACAGGCAAAGCCTACACTACAGGCGGAAAAGTAAACATAAAAGAGGAAATACCGCAACCCGCCACGGCTGTTGAGCAGCAACCAGAAGTCACCGAAAACTTCGGCGAAGAGGAAGCAGAAGCGCTTGAAGCCGAAGAGTCAGAAGAAGAGGAGCGCGAATAAAAATGGTCGAGTACAAGTGCTTTGAGTGCAACAAGAAAGTCTCAACGGAATACTTAAGGAAGAAAGTGAGATGCCCATACTGCGGAAGCAAAATCCTCTACAAGCCGAGAAGGGTATCCACCAACATCAAGGCAAGATGAAGTATAACGCGACGATCTTTGTCGACAGCGAGGGGGGCTTAATAAGCAAGGTCTTTGCTGCCGAAGACAGGAACATCAAGGGAAAAGCAAGCTACAAACTGGAGAAAACGGCTAACGGAGCAAAGTTCTCTATTGACGCTGAAGACAGCATAGCGCTCAGGACAGCGCTGAATTCAATAACAAAAATCCTGACAGTCATCGAGAAAATAAAGAAAGTCTAATGGGGGGCCAAATGGCAGAGTTGCCTGAACAAATGCAGGAAAAGGTAAGACAGCTCCAGATGAAGGAGCAAGAGCTAAGGCAGCTCCAAATGCAAAAACAAACCTTCCAGCTCCAGCTAATGGAGGTCGAATCAGCCCTCAAGGAGCTGAAACAGACTTCCGAGGCTTACAGGATAATAGGAAATGTCATGGTTCTTGGAAAAAAAGAAGACATAGAAAAGGAACTCCAAGAGAAAAAGGAAACTTCCGAATTGAGAATAAGCTCGCTGGAAAAGCTCGAGACAAAAACCAGGGAGAAGGCAGAAGCGCTGCAAAAAGAAGTCATAGCATCAATGGGCAAGTAAGGAGCAAAAAATGTTCGCCAAAAAAGCACACACTGTAGAAAGCATAATCGAGTCAATTTCAGAGCTGCAGGAAGACAGCACAGTCCCAAAGAACGTAAAGGAAAAAGTCCACGAGATAATAGAAAACCTCAAGGACGAAAAACTGGAAGTCTCAATGAGAGTTGACAAGGCAATCCAGATACTTGACGAAATCGCCGAGGACGCAAACCTTCAATCGTATACCAGAACACAGCTCTGGAACGTAGTAAGCATGCTGGAAAAGATTTAAAATCACCCATACATCTTTCTTGAAGAATGGTCGACTACGCAGAGCAGGTAAGGCTCCTGGAAGAGGAAATATCCAAGACTCAATACAACAAGGCCACGCAGCACCACATCGGGCTTGTAAAGGCAAAAATAGCCCGGCTTAAGGAAAGGGCCGTTGCAAGGTCAAAGGGCGGGAAGAAAGGCGAAGGATACGCAGTAAGAAAATCCGGAGACGCCACAGTAATCCTCATCGGATTCCCGTCAGTAGGCAAGTCAACTCTCCTTAACCGGATAACCAACGCCCAATCAAAAACGGCGGCCTACGCCTTCACAACTCTCACGTGCATACCAGGAATAATGGAGCACAACAACGCAAAAATACAGATACTCGACGTTCCAGGAATACTAAAGGGGGCAGCATCAGGACTGGGAAGGGGAAAAGAGGTAATCGCAGTTGCAAGGAACGCTGACCTCGCACTCATAATGGTTGACGTGTTCACGGTCAACCAGCTTGACATCCTGAAAAAAGAGCTGGAGGAGGCAGACATAAGGATAAACGTACGGCCGCCCGATGTCACGATAACAAGAAAAGAGAGGGGAGGGCTGAGCATAGCAAGCACCGTAAAGCTCACGAAAATCGATGAAAAAACAACGAAGGCAATACTAAACGAGTTCCAGATAGTAAGCGCCGACGTGGTCATACGGGAGGACATAAACCCCGACCAGCTCATAGACGCAATAGAGGCTAACAGGAAATACATGCCCGCCCTGGTCGTAATCAACAAGATAGACTCCCTGACTGAAGAAGGCATAAGACAGCTGCAGCAGCAGCTCAAAAACAATGACGTGACAACCAAAAGCGAGGACGTGATTCTCATATCCGCTGAGGATGGAATCAACCTGAACGCGCTGAAGGACGCAATCTACAACAAGCTGAGCCTAATCAGGGTTTACCTCAAGGAAATCGGGAAAAAACCCGACCTTGAAGTTCCTCTCATAATGAGGCAAAACGACACGGTCCAGGCAGTGTGCGAAAAGCTTCACAGGGAATTTGTTGCCAAGTTCAAGTTCGGGAAAGTCTGGGGCAAGTCCGCAAAATTCCCAGGCCAGAAATTCAAGATAGACCACAAGCTCGCGGACAAGGACATAGTCGAGATACACCTAAGATAAGCTATCAGAAACAAGATAACAGTCAGGCTGAAGACCAGCCTTCGAAATCATTTCAATTGCTTCGGTTTCAATTTCTGACCTCAAGGCCGGATTGCGCAGAGGCAGCCAGCCATTCTGCGGAGGAAAAATAAAATAAAAATCACTTAATCGACCGTCACACGACCCCCTAGCCTCAAAACGTGCTGACTGCTCTCCCCCCATATGCGAATTCAATTCCACAGACAAGCGAGGACCAGACACAGGTGAGACAACTAGCTTGTTCACCAGCCCGTCGCTTTCCAATGGAAAATAAGCAATAACAGTACCATCGCCGAGCCTCTCTATCCTTGGTTCGCCGGCTAACATCATAATCTGCCCAGACCTCGGCACATAACAATCCTCCTGAATGAAAGCCTCTTCAACCAATTCAGCAAACGTTTCTTTCAGCGCACCGGCCAAACTCTCGGTTGGGTTCAAAGCTGACAGAACTTGTTGAGGCGGACCGCTACCCTTAACCTCACGAAAATACTCCATCCGCAAAAGGTCTCCTGCACAGGAGCCTGTCAAGGCATAACCGCTGTCCTTGTCCAGGTAGATAAAGGCAGTAAGATCCGAGGGGCGAACAGTCACGCGAGCCTTGGTTTCATTCTCGAAAACAACCGTGTAGCGCTGAGATGCGTTTTCAGCCCAAGGAAAAAACACAGGCTCCGAGAAAGGCGCGTAAAGAGCAGCTTTTACCTCATCGGAAAGCTCAGTTGGCTGCTGTTCCTCTCGGCTTGGTCCGGCCGAACACGCCGCCGAAGTGATGACCAACGCCGCCAAACCCACAGCAGCACCATTCCTGATTTTTTGAACAATGCTCATACCTCCTCATAACAACTTAAAACCAGATTTAAAAGTTTCAGTCATAAAATTCATAAAATATAAAAAAAGAAATGCAAGCAACAGGAATTGCAGCAAAACCACAATTCTCCACTAAGTCGCTGCAAAGCTACTTTTGCATGCCCATAAACTCGCCCCAGTAGCTACCCTCAGGAATCGGCTCTGGCTCAGCCTTGACGGGCTGCTTGTAAGTGACAGAATACTTTGCCGAAGGCTTGACCGAGGCAGGCTTTTTAGAGGACTGCCTGGACTTTGCCTTCATTGAAGCTGGCTTTGGCCTCGCCGGCTTCAGCTTCACGACCTTGGCTGCCACAACAGGCTTTGCCGTCACAACCCGCTTTCTTTTCTTATGAGCGACTGCAACGGCAGGCTTTACGGCAACCGAAGATTCTGTTGCCGATGCCTGGCCAATAGGCTGAGAAACCTCAGGCTCAGAGTATTCCAGCGGCTGCGACTGATAAACAGGCCCAGGAGCAGGAACCGTCGACGACAGGATGCCCCTTTCAGCACCTGCCCTACAGATATCCTCACAAAGCTGCAAAATCCTCCTTGGGCTGCCCCTCGCCTTGCGATATGCTGAAAGAATATCCCTGTTTGAAAGAAGGGGAAGATTGCCAATCCTGGAGCGAATCATCGAAATAGCCTGCTCAGGCGTTGGACCTGAAAGCCTTATGACATCCCCATTCATAACCTGGCCAAGGCTGCTCGAGAACAAGTCCTTCCTGTATTTTGTGCCGAAAAACACCACTGCCCTTATGTTTCCACTCCTGTAAAACTCCGATATCTCTGACAAGCTATCAGGATGCGCGTTCTGGCTCTCATCAACAACCAAAATCATGCCTGAAGGAAGGCTGCCTGTTATGAAACTCGCAAATGAAGAGCGCTTCAAGAGGCCCTTGACATCAATCCCTTCCGAATTAAGCGAATGGGCATAAATGACTTTCCTGTTCCCCCCATAACGATGAATGATGCTCTTCAGCAAAGTTGTCTTCCCATAGCCCAGAGGAGCCTCAACAAAAAGAACCTTTCCCTCCTCGATGCTCGAAAGGACCCCATCAACCCGGGTTCCAACCAGCTCATAGCTGAAAGCAGCGGGCTTAATGTTGAACGGATTCCTGCTAAAACCAAACTTCCTGAACCAAACATCAACCATTTACATCAACCTCTGCAGACAAAGACTTTGCAGCTTCCTCGCAAAGCTGGAGAAATTTTTTCGCATTCCTCCCAGACTTCCTGTAAAGCTTCCTGACAGAGTCATCCTCAAGAAGCTGGGAAGAGCCGAGGCGCCTTTTCACCATAAGCAGCGCGGCCTCCTCAGTCAGGAAAGGCACTTTCACAACGCGATTACCAACCCGGTCCAAAATCGAATCAGGAATGCCCTTCAATGCAGAACCGGCAAGCACAACGGCGGAAAACTGATTATTGTCAAAGCCGTACTTTATGAACTCAAAACCATCCGGGGAAAGAGACTGGGCATTATCAACGAGAGCCACAAGATTCCTCGGGCTCCTTCCCAGGAGATAGCCAAAAACAGAAACCCGTGACTTCACGGCCGAGCGAATATTGCCGTCGATGGCAGCATCAACCGAAAGGACCCTGCCGCCAAACTTTCCAGCAAGCATCCTAAGCAGAACACTCTTGCCTGAGCCAGGCTCACCCTCAACAAAAACAAAGCTCCCAGAATTAACAAGGTAATTCAGCTCCTCAAGCTGGCTTTCAAGCCCTGCCGAATACTGCGCCGAAAAAGCCGCATCAGTATCAAACGGGTTCTCAGTGAAACCCAACTCCTCAAACCATTCCATTTTTAGCCTGCTCCTGCGCCCTTTCCCGATAATAATTGGCTTTTTCAAACATCAGCCTGGCTTCTTCTTCCAAGCCCTTTTCGTGAAGCGAAGTGCCCTTTTCGTGAAAGCTCCTGGCCCTTCTCAGGTTGTTTGAAACAGAATCCCTCAACCTAGTAAAGACCATAAAAAACAAGCCAGCGGCAACAGCAACAAGAGCTACCTTGACAAGCAAGGGAAGGCTCCCAAAAGAACCGAAAGAAGACTTCAACGGGCCAGCCACTGAACCACCAAAAGACAAAAGCCCACCACTTTTGGAAGGCTGCCCAGCAAGCGAACTTACCGCCCGATTGCATCTTGAAAGCTCGCCCTCAGAGCACTGGCACTCCGAAGAACCCACATCATAATAGCAGCCGTAAAAGTAAACGCCCTTCTGGTCATTAGGCCGGCACTCAAACTCGTAGGCGCAATCCTCATTCAGGTGAGCCGCCTGCACCTCATCATAGTCATAAGCGTCGACAGGGCCCCTATTGCCATCCAGAAGGTGGGCAAACCCGGCAACAGGCATTACCGCTGCGACAATCGCTGCAAAAACTGCGAAAAGAGCTGGCTTAAACAAAACTTCAGACATCTGCATCCCTTTTTAGATGCAAAGGCAACAAATGGCCAATTTATAAATTTTTAGATATTTGCCGTCAGAAAACA
>JACPBZ010000027.1:6924-14074 GCA_016180105.1 Candidatus Woesearchaeota archaeon
AAAAGGGACAACGCACAAGGCAAACCTAACACTTCAAACAGCGACCTTTAAAAATAAACAAGCCTCCCCAAGATGAAAATGCGACGCCTTGACGCGATTAACATCCAGGAAAAACCAGGCACCAAAATAGTGGCAACGCTTGGGCTGGACGCCCTTATCGCATATGCATCCAGAGACCTCCCAACCTTGCTAAAAATGAAATGGCTTGAGCTCTCGGAAGCACAAATCCAGATTCCGAGGCCAATCTGGGAAACCTATCAAAGGCTCCACCAGGACAAAAGCATTCCTGCAGCTCAACTGAGCTTAGAGAAGGAAGTAGAAGAAAAAGACATTGTTAACTTCCAGAACCCATTGGACGCAGCTCAAGCCGCAATCGGGGAAGGAAGAGCCTCCTTCATTGTCACGAACGACACAAGGCTAATCACGGCCGCCAATGCTGCCAATAGGACCCTCGGGAATGACGTGAAGCTGGCAACGGACAATTTTGCGGAAAAACGGCTCGGTTACCTGATAACAGACCTGAATCTTTCCCTTGTTGTGAGAGCAAACGTCCTGGACGAGCTTTACCAGACAGGAAGGAAAGCGAGCGAGGAAGCTTGCAGAGGACCATCAATTTACACTGTGGAAATGCCCCTCCAGGCCGCAGGCGGGCAAAAATATACCACTGCAGTTTTTGTGAGACCTGCGGGAATGAGCCCGAATAAGTACCACGGAGAAATACCAGTCGTGATATTGCCTTCCACGCCCGGTTCAGAATTCAGGCTCTTGCGAGCAACACAGGATACAAATTGGCAAATAAGGCTACAATTGCCAGAGAATATCGGACAATACGCCGTGGTGTCCAGGAAAACAAAATTCCACCCCACCTTCCTTTTCTTGAACAACGAAACCCAACAGCCACATCTCACAACACAAAACTGGGCAAAAATCCCAACGAGCTAAGCCAACGATGCAAGATAATCACGCTTCAGCCTGAAACCCTTAAGCCTCGCCAGCTTTTCCAAAACCCTGTCAAAACCAGAGCCATACTGCGCAGCCATCTTGGGACGAAAAGCGATTTCTTTCGGCAGCCCAGCGGCTGCAGCGATTTCGCGCAGGACAAGCTTCTTCTCGCCACGATGAATTTTCCACTCCGGCTTAGCCCTCATAGCAGCCACAATAACCGCCTTATCAAGGAAAGGCGTCAAAGCCGTTGCCCTTGCAGCTGCCGCAACAGCGACATCACGCCTGAAATCACGCTGCCACATCCCCTTCAAGCCAGCCCAGCACTCCGCGTTAATGTCCTTCGCGATAACGTGGCGCTGGTAGCCGGCAAAGATTTCCTCAGAGCCAAGGCCAGTGAATACAACACAGACCTTATTCGCTGCCGCAAGCTTGAGCGCCGCAATCTCGGTTGCCGCAATGCCAATTGTCACGGGATCATCGGTTTTAAGAAGCTTGACTGCTTCCTTAATTATGTTTTCGGCAGCTGCAATACCGTATTCCTTGACGAAAAGCTTCAACTTCAACTTTTTCGCAGCGATCTTCGCCGCTGCCAAATCCTTGCTGCCCGCAGTACCAACGCTGAAGCAAGGAAACTTGTGGTTGAGCTTCTTCAGCTCAAGCGCAAGGAACGAACTGTCAACGCCGCCTGACAAAAGGACGCCAAACCTGCTTGCGGCAGCCCGCTTTTCAACAGCGGCGGCCAGGGCAGCGTAAATCTTCCTTTTAGCAACTGCCTTGCTGCGGAAAAATCCCAGCCGCTTAACTTCCCTCCTCAAAGAATCCACATACCTGCTCCAATGATGCCGCGGGACAAGCTTGCCGCCCCTCATAGCCGATGCCAAAAACATAGCACCAGTCGCTTTGAAAACATTTAAATACGTTGCTCTTTGCCAAGAATCATATGGCAGCGAAAAAGGAAGAAAAGAACGAAACAAAGGAAATGCCCAAGGATGAACAAGTGGGCTTCCACAAGGGCTCGCTCACAGTCCTCGCAAAGGAAAGGCAGGAATTACAGAGAATTCTCGGCATAGTGGAGCAGCTGATGCAAATGCACCTTTCAGAACTCAAAAGGATGGGCGTGGACCTTTCCAAGGAGGCTGCCGAGGCAGTCAAGACCAACGGAAAGGAAAAAAAGCCTCCGATTGACGAGCTGCTTTGATAACCGCTTACCCAAACATTTAAATATTTTCGAGTGAATTGTTCTACTATGGCAGAAGCTGCAATAAGTGAACTCGTGGGTGAATTAAGGGCGATTAAAAAAGACTTAGCATACATAAAGGAGCATATGATAGATGTCGATATGATTTTAACTGCAAAAGAGGAAAAAAGGCTGGAAAAGGGTCTTGAAGAATATAGGGAAGGAAAAACCACAAGACTGGAAGATTTCAAGCGCTAGGAGCGATTAGGATGCTCCAGATACTTCTTGCATCTGCTTCTAAAAAGTTTCTTAAAAAATGTGAGAAAGAGCTTTATGACAGGGTTATCAACAGGATTAGCGAACTATCAGCAAATCCCTTCCCACCAGACTGCAAAATGGTTCTCGGGAGAAGCGAAAAAGTTTTCAGGGTGAGAGTTGGCGATTATAGAATCCAGTACATCGTGTTCAGTGACAAAAAGGAAATCCTGATTTCTGACATCGATAAAAGGTCAAGGGCGTACAAGGAATGAAATACACCTTCCCAGCAAAAGGCCACAAAAACATCCTCGCAAAGCACAAATCAACGCTCGAGATAACAAAGGATTCTGAGCTTACTGAAAAAGGCGACTGCATCGTGGCTGTTGCCGCAGACTTTTCGCTTGACGAAATAAAAAAAGTGATTGGCAGCTGCCAAGAAGGGAAAATAAGACTGACAATCACTGCTGCAGGAATAACGGAAGTTGTGGTTGCCAACGTGAACAAGGACTTCTCCAGCAACCACGAAATCGTGTTCCGAACTGGCGGATTCGTGTCGGAAAGGACGCTTGGCACAAGGGCCGACAAGGCGGCGATGCACCTAGACCGGAAACTGGTAGAAAAAATAAAGGGGGGAACGGGCATTCTGGTGACAATAGAGCCAACATAGTAAACATAGATAAAAGCTTATAAATAGGCCTATATAATTTATATAAATTTGGGGGGAAAATGGCCATTGCAAAACTTGAGGAGCTAGCGGATTCAAAGGATGGGTTAACCAGAAGAGACAGATGGATGACGCCCGCAGAGCTGAGAGTAGCTTACAGTGCAATATACCACGACATGCCACCCGGGAAGTGGGACGGAAATTTCCAGCAAAAAAGGCCAATGCCACCAGAGGCCATTGACGCTGAACTAGGCCCGGACATGGCTGAAACTTATCAATTCCTAGTCAGGGAATTTGCCTTCCACCACCTCGGTGAGAGGATGCACAACACTTTTGAAGGACTTGGCGCCCATTACTGGAACATTGCATTCAGGGCAGCATTAATGGGTCTCCCGCTTCAGGTCAGGCAACTGGCACTCACCCACTCCATACCAGAACATAAGGGAAGAGGCATTCTTGAAGCACGACGGACAATTAAGCGGCTAACGACCGAATTTGGCAGCGAAGTTGGCACAAACATAGACGCCCTTGTATTTGAGCAAGGCATAATTGTTGACCACCTATTCCACAATCTCAGAAGGGGCGGAAACGACATTCACAAAAAACCGTTTGAGTACCTGAGGGAAAGATTAAATGACGTTCGAGACGGCTACCCTGCTCACGACATAGAAGAAGCGCTGCGTGAAGCAATGAAGCTTTCCCCAGACTCGAAGGGAAGGATAGTTCCCCTTCTCGTGGCTGGAGAATTGCCTTTACACGCTGAAACGCGAGCACGACTTCACCGCGCTTATGCAAAAAAGCTAAATGACGCGAACTGGGCACAGTTGATTCAACGCGACCCATATAAGGACAGGGAAGTGCAGCAGCACGACCACGCAATCCTTGTCATAAAGAGCTTATGCTTCATAGACCGGATCAGAACAGCAAGCGAAGCCACAATTGAGCGCGTAAGCAGAGAAGCAATGGACTTCATACCCTTTCTCGACGAAATGCTTGCGGAGCTCCACCTCAGAGATTCGAGCCAAAACAGGCTGATTTACAATCCTCTCGAGTTTGTTGCAAGCGCGCTAAAGACAGAACTCCTCAGGGAAGTGGGCTCAATAATGACAAGCGTTGCAAACAGGAGAGAAAGCTCATTCAAGCAGCTCGGAGGAATACTTGCCACAAGGTATGCGCAGGCGGAAAGCCAATATGGCAGAACAGCAGCACGGATGGGCTATGTGCCAATCAAAGTCGCGCCAACCTTCTCGCCTTAGGCACAAAATTGAGAATCCTGCCATCCTTACATTTGCCGCAGCCAATGAAATCAGTGCCGCGCTTAACTATCACATAGCCGCTGCAGCCAGCATAATCCTTCTCCAAGTCATTGCCAGAAATCCACTGCGCAAACTCATCACCACCAACCTCAAGGACGTTCCTTGATGCCGCCTTTCCGATGACCTGACTTCCCTCAATGCTGAGGCGAAGCTCATCGTTGCGGACCTGCCCAAAGTAAAGGCCCAGGGATTCCACGTTAAGGCCCTGAAGGTCAAGCTTTTCGACATCACGGCTAATCAGGAAAATATCGCCGTCCTTTCCCTCAAGGAAGCCGCCATCAAAAGGAAAGTCACAACCCCACTGCTCCTTAACCATAGTGCGAATACCCCGCACTTCCTTACTGTTCAACACCTTCCACTTAGAGAGTCCCTTTAACATTCAAATACCCCAAACAGGATTCTCCCGCCTCATCAGTTCAGCTATCTCCCGCAGGCAGTCAACCTCATCAGGAGAAAGATATTCCTTAAGCTCCTTAAGCCTCTTGAAGTCAGACTCCAAAAGGAAGCTAAGCAGGACATCACCCTCATCAAGCTGCCTGCCAACGATGACCTTCTCCAATGAAGCAGCAACCTGCTTTCCCTTCCCTGCAAGGGTCACGTTCTTCTTTTCCAACTGAATCTCCTTCACAGTCGTAATCGGCCTGGCAGAATCCTGCTTCATAAGCTGGGCCCCAACCATCAAGTTTCCTGCCAAGACCTCAACTCCAACGATTGCAGGATTGCTCTGCCTAAAAACATAGCCGCGCAAAAGCTGAATCTTGCAGGGCTTCATCAACCTGTCAAGCGACTTGGATTCCTGCCTCTGCTTCTCCTGCTGCTGCCAGGCAATGAATTCATCCATAATCGAATAAATCACGTTGCCAGTTATCACCTTGACATCCTGGGGAAGGGAACTGGCAATCTCGCTGCCAATGGCAACATTAAATCCAAGGATAGCAGCATTAATGGAATCAGGCTCAAGACTGGACTCAGCATCAGCAATATCCTTCCTTGAAATGTTGCCAATGGAGGCAGACTTCACCTTGATTCCCTTCTCGTGAAGGAGCTTCATCAATGCCTCAAGGGAGCCAAGCGTGTCAGCCTTAATCACAATGCCAGAGCCATCAACCGCAAGGCTGAATCCCTCAATCTCCTTATGGACAAGCAGCTTCGCCTCCTCAAGGCTCAGGTCCTTCGAAACAGAGACAACAGGCATGCCGGCAACAGCATCCTCAACTCCAGCGCCGGTAATCTTGACCCCGGTTGCGGCCACAATCCTATCCACCTGCTGGAACTTGGCCTTCCTGTCGCGCATCTCAGCAAGGGGAGCAGGCTCGAGCAAGGACTTCACCCTCGTCACGATGGGAGCCGAAACACCGCCAATGACAAGGGTATCATTCTTGCTCAGGGAGCCGTCATAAACAATAACATCAACAGTGGCACCGAGGCCCTTCTCCTGCTTGACTTCCAGCACGGTTCCCCTTGCCGAGCTTTCAGGAGTGAAGTTAAGCTCTGACTCCAAAAAGCGCTGGGCAAGACCTGAAACAATAACAAGAACCTCGGGAATGCCAATCAGCTGCTTTGCCGAGCACGGGATGACAGCAAGCTGCTTCCTATAATCAGAAACGCGATCAAACCTGTCTGAATCAAAGCCAAGCTCGGCAAACTTCGCAACAAGGTTGTAAAGCCTCTTGTCAACCTCATCCTGAGTTGACTGGGATTGCCTGGATATTTTTGCCAGAAGCAGGTCATCACTGCCATAAACATCAGACCTCCAGCCCGGAACAAGGTCAAGCTTGTTAGCCGCAACAATAAAAGGAGTCTTGTAATTCTTCAGGATGTCAAGAGCTTCCAAGGTCTGAGGCATAAAACCCTCGTTAATGTCAATAACAAGGATTGCAATGTCAGCGAGCACACCCCCGCGCTTTCTTAACGAAACAAACGCAGCGTGACCCGGGGTATCAATGAGCAGAAGCCCTGGAATCGTAAGGTCAAGCTTGAGCTGCTGAAGCAAAGGCCCGCAAAGCTTTTGGATGACCGAAACAGGAACAATGGAAGCGCCTATAGACTGCGTAATCTGCCCAGGCTCAGACTTAACAATTGACGTCCCCCTGATGCTGTCAAGCAGGCTGCTCTTTCCGTGGTCAACGTGGCCAAGGACAGTGCAGATGACGGAGCGCAAATGCTTCTCGTTAATTGCGGCTGTTGCAGTAGGTGACATCTTGTGCTCATCAGCGAGGGGAACACCGAGACTGTTTTTAAACATTCCGCATCAGCGTATTGTGGCAATGAGGAACCCTGACAAGCGGAGGATATAAAAAACATCAACTCCAAACCAAAGGGCAAAGAAAAACACAGAGCTAATGGGCGAACCGAAGAACAGCGAGGCAGCTCCCCCGATAATCCTGTGGACAGCTATGAGTGGAATGGCGGCAGGGATAAAAGCAGAATTGCTGAAAAGAGACATTACGAAAGCCATTGCTATTGTCAGGAAAAGATAAAACAGCGTAACTCCATCCGGAATCTGCGCATACACGACACTATTAATCAGCCTCGCAAGAGAAATGAAAACGAGAGCTGTCATAAAACCATATTCGTGAGCAATAACCAGAATGAAAAACAAGCTGGGATTGAAATCTCCTGGCAGGCGAAAAAAAGAAAAGAAACAGGTGATTGCAAGCAAGATTGTGAAGTCCCATTTAAACCCATAGAAGGAAAACCGGTTTATTGCAAAGAATGTTATTCAAAGCATAAGAAATTTTAATTAGAAATTAAAATTTTAGTTAAATGTAATAATTTTGTTTTTATATT
>JACPBZ010000028.1 GCA_016180105.1 Candidatus Woesearchaeota archaeon
CCTGCACCCCATAACCTCTCTTTTATTCTTCGCTGGTGGAAACAATCCGGTGACAATAATGCCCTCGCCATGGTAGAAAAAACACTGGATAATATGGATAGAGGCGGAATACATGACCATATAGGCTCTGGTTTTCATAGGTATTCAACAGATGCAAAGTGGCTTGTCCCGCATTTTGAGAAAATGCTCTATGACCAGGCAATGTTAGCTATTGCATATATAGAGGCTTACCAGGCAACTAAGAAAGAAAGTTATGCGGAGGCTGCGAGGGATATTTTTACTTATGTGCTCAGTGCAATGACTTCACCTGAAGGAGGATTCTATTCTGCAGAGGATGCAGATAGTGAAGGGGTTGAAGGGAAATTTTATGTCTGGACACAAGAAGAGATTAAGAAAATACTTCTTGACTCTTAAAATAAAACGCTATACAATGCAAGAAAGGCCAGCAGTACCCGTAGACGCGTTAAGATCACTATGAGAACCGGACCAACAAACGTAAACCTGCAAAACCTGATAGGCGAGCTTCGAAAGAAGGCCTATGCAGACAACATCCCACTATTTGAAAGAATAGCCGAAGACCTTGAAAAGCCAACAAGGCAAAGGCGCGAAGTAAACCTTTCAAAAATAAGCAGGCACGCAAAAAAAGGAGAACTTGTAGTAGTTCCCGGAAAAGTGCTTGCCTCAGGAGAACTGAGCGAGACAGTCACAATAGCCGCCTGGAAATTCTCAAGGGAGGCCCTTGACAAGATAACAAAGGCAAAAGCAAAAGCCATAACAATCAGCGAGCTCGTGAAGAATGGCGTGAAGGAGCCTGTGAGGATAATCGGATGATAATCGACGCAACAAACCTCGTGCTGGGAAGGCTTGCGGCCAAAGCCGCAAAGCAAGCGCTACAGGGAGAGCCCATAGTCGTAGTCAACTGCGAGAAGGCAGTCATCACCGGAAAAAAGGAAAGCATTTTTGAAAGCTACCTAAAAAAATTCGAAATTGGACAGGTTAACCAGGGACCCTACTGGCCCAGGAGACCAGACATGCTATTAAGAAGGACAATAAGGGGCATGCTACCAAGAAAAAAGCCAAAAGGAAGAACTGCATTCGAACGCATAAAATGCCACATCGGAATGCCACAGGGAGTAAAAGCTGAAGAAGCCAAAACAATCCCAGAAGCAAGCATAGAAAGAATAAAGAAGGCAAGCCACATCACTGTCGGCGAGCTTTGCAAGAAAATAGGATACAAGGGCTAAAAATAATATGACAAGCAAGGTTGTTATTGCATCGGGAAAAAGGAAAAGCGCCATAGCACGCGCCATTGTCCGGGCCGGAACAGGAACAGTAACAATAAACAGCAGGCTGCTCGACTATTACGAGCCTGCAATCTCAAGAATGAAGCTGCAGGAGCCACTAATCCTTGCAGGCGATAACGCCTCAAAAGTTGACGTTGAAATCACAGTCCAGGGAGGGGGAATAACAGGCCAGGCAGACGCGGCCAGGCTCGCAATAGCCAAGGGGCTCGTATCCTTCCTCAAGGACAAGAAGCTCGAAAAAACGCTGCTCGAATACGACAGGCACCTCCTCGTTGCAGACGTAAGAAGAAAGGAAGTAAGGAAACCAAACAGGCACGGAAAAGCCCGCGCGGCAGTCCAGAAATCTTACAGGTGATGATGAAATGATAATCCCAATAAGATGTTACGCTTGCGGAAAACCAGTAGCACACCTCTATCCAGAATTCCAGGAAAGAACCGCCAAGGGCGAGGACAAAAAGAAAATCATGGACGAGCTTGGCATGGAAAGGTACTGCTGCAGGGCACTGTTCCTCGGACACGTTGACCTGATGGACATAGCCGCAGAGTTCAAGAAGGCATAATGCTTTTAAATCGGGAAGAATTCTCAAGCACTATGGGATTAACCTGCTTTTCAGATGCTGTAAGGCGCTCAGGCAGTTAAAAATCCAATCATTCTTTCAATTGTTGTGGAGATTAAACCATGGAATACGTGAATGACCTGAAATGGGAAAAAGGAATGAGCATCAAGGAGCTTGTTTCAGCATACGGCCAGCTTGGCTTCCAAAGCATAGAACTGGCAAAGGCATCACAGACAATAGTCAAGATGAAAAAGGCATCAGCCAAGGTTTTCCTCACCTTCACCTCAAACATGACCACTTCCGGGCTTCGGGGCTTTTTCGCCCAGCTCGTGAAACTGAAAATGGCAGACGCAATAGTAACCACGGTCGGAAGCATCGAGGAAGACATAATGAAGGCCAAAGGCGAAAAATTCGCCATAGGAAACTTCCGCTCCGATGACATCGCGCTTCACGAACAGGGCGTTAACAGAGTCGGAAACATCTTCATAACCAATGAGTCATATGCGAAGTTCGAAAACCTCGTAATCCCAATGCTTGAGAAACTGCTTGCGAAGCAAAAGCGGTGGCCTGTCTCGGAAATGCTCAGGGAAATAGGCCTGTTGCTAGATGATGAAGAATCCATATTGTATCAGGCCGCAAAAAACAACATTCCCATATTCTGCCCGGCAATAACAGACGGGGCATTTGGCTTTCACCTGTTCATATTCCAGCAAAAGCACCCAGAATTCATAGTGGACGTCGTGGCAGACTTCAAGAACATACTGCTCTGCACTTCCCAGGATGACATAAAAGGGCTAATAGCGCTTGGCGGAAGCGTGTCAAAACACCACGCCATCCTCGCATCCCTGCTCAACGGAGGCCTCGACTACGCAGTTTACATGACAACGGCAAGGGAATCCTCAGGAAGCATGAGCGGCGCCACAACAAACGAGGCAAAAAGCTGGGGAAAAGTCAAGGACGACTCTGACGCCGTGACAGTCATAGGCGATGTCACGATAACCTTCCCACTGGCAATGATAGCCGCACTTGAGGAGCTCGCGAAAGCGGGCGTGGTGAAACAATGACTGCGAGATTCATCCTTAGCAAGAAAAAACTGCTTGCCCAATATCACCTTGCAAGGGAACTTGCTGACGAAGTCTCATACAGCGCGAAAACAAATTACGAGGCTGGAAAGCTGCTCGAGGAGCTAACAGACTCCAATTTCAGCCTGCACTCAATGGAAAGCCTCGATTCTGTGAAGGATAAAAGAAGAGTGTGGTTCCTCGCACAAGCCTGGAATGCAGAAGAAATCGAGCTTCTCCTCAAAGAAGGCGTAAGTAACTTCATAGTTGACAACGAGACAGACCTGGCAACGCTACTCAAATGCATCGAGGGCAAAAAGGAAAAAATAAACCTTCTGCTCAGGATGCGACTCAAGGAAAACACGATACACACTGGCAAATACTTCGTGTTCGGAATGCGGGCCGAGCAGGTGAACCGCCTCATCCCAGAGCTGAGAAAAAACAGCCACACAGGGAAGCTCGGGCTGCACATACACAGAAAAACCCAGAACGTGAGCGAATGGTCGCTAAAGGAAGAATTTTCAGAATCGGTAAGGCCAGAAACA
Organism: Candidatus Woesearchaeota archaeon; assembly: GCA_016180105.1. Taxonomy (GTDB): domain Archaea; phylum Nanobdellota; class Nanobdellia; order Woesearchaeales; family UBA10216; genus UBA10216. Next base: position 3,468 of record JACPBZ010000028.1, read on the forward strand.
TTCGAAAGCATCGACTACGTGTGCATTGGCGGAGGATTACCAGTCAAGTACAAGAACTTCACAACCAACGTCCAGGAAGACATTTTCGCGGCAATCCGCGAACTGCGCACCTGGCTCAACGGCAAGGGCATAAAAATGATAATCGAGCCAGGGCGCTTTATTGCGGCGCCCTGCATCGAGCTCGAGGCAAACATAAAAAGCATCCACGAAAACAACATAATCATCGACTGCTCAGTCTACAACAGCGCAATGGACACATTCGTGGCAAACATAAAACTGGAAGTTGAAGGCGAACTCGAATCAGGAACTGCCTACACCATAAAAGGCCAAACGCCCTGTAGCATGGACATTTTCAGGTACAGAGTGTTCCTCAACAACCCAAGAATTGGCGACCGAATCAGGTTCCTGAACGCCGGGGCATACAACTTCGCATCAGACTTCTGCGGCCTCAGGAAGATACAGACAGTCGTGGTTGAGTAGGCAAAGTTTAAAAACAGCCTGAGGTTCCTCGGCAACCATGGAATCCGAGGCTGTGGACTTCAGGAAAATAGCTGCCAAGTGGCAAAAGAAATGGGCTGATTCTGAAACATTCAAGGTAAAAGAAGACCCCAAGAAAAAGAAAGTCTACGTTCTTGAAATGTTCCCCTACCCCTCTGGCGCGGGCTTGCATATGGGGCACGTCAGAAACTACTCGATAGGAGACTGCTATGCGCGCTATAACAGGATGAAAGGGCTCAACGTCCTTTACCCGATGGGTTACGACGCCTTTGGCTTGCCTGCGGAGAATGCGGCAATCAAGAACAAGGTCAACCCAAAAAAATGGACAGAAGACAACATGGCCCTCATGACCACCCAGCTGAAAATGCTCGGCCTGAGCTACGACTGGGACAGGGAAGTTGTCACGTGCAACCCAAAATACTACAAGTGGAACCAGTGGATGTTCCTCAAGATGCTCGAGAAAGGGCTTGCCTACAAGAAAAAAGCCGCAGCCAACTGGTGCCCAAGCTGCCAGACTGTCCTGGCAAACGAGCAGGTGCACGAAGGCACTTGCTGGAGATGCCATACTGCAGTAGAGCAGAAGGAGCTCGAACAATGGTTCCTCAAGATAACAGCCTACGCAGACCAACTCCTCGATGACGTTGACAAGCTGGGAAACTGGCCCGAACGCGTCAAGATAATGCAGAAAAACTGGATAGGAAAAAGCGAGGGAGTAGAAATATCCTTCCCAGCAGAAGAAGTGAACATCTCAGTGCCAACCTTCACAACAAGGCCAGACACCATATTCTCAGTCACGTTCATAGTCCTTGCACCCGAGCACCCACTCGTCCCTGAACTGAGCAAAGGCACCAAGCAGGAAAAAGAAGTTGCAGAATTCGTCAAGAGCGCGATAAGGGAAAGCACAATAGACAGGCTGAACGAGGAGAAAGAAAAGAAAGGCGTATTCACAGGACGCCACGTCATTAACCCAGCTTCAAAAGAGAAGATTCCAGTCTGGGTTGCTAACTTCGCGGTAATGGAATACGGCACAGGGGCCGTAATGTGCGACGCCCACGACAAAAGGGACTTCAAGTTCGCCAAAAAATACGGGATACCTCTCAAGGTCGTCATCAGGCCAAAAGACAAGCCAAACTTCAGCGTTGAGCAGCTTTCCGAAGCCTACACAGAAGAAGGCATTATGATAAACTCCGGTCAGTTCAATGGACTGACAAACGAAGAAGCCCTGCCAAAAATTGCAGACTGGCTTGTGAAGAACAAAAATGGCGAAAAAGTGACCAACTACAAGCTCAGGGACTGGCTCATATCAAGGCAAAGGTACTGGGGAACGCCAATACCAGTCATCTACTGCGGCAAGTGCGGGATTGTCGGGGTTCCCGAAAAAGAGTTGCCGGTAAAGCTGCCTGAGCCTGAAAAAGTGAAATTCACGGGAGAAGGAAATCCCCTTGACGGCTGCAGCGAGTTCGTCAACGCGAAATGCCCGAAATGCAACTCCCCCGCAAAGAGGGAGACGGACACAATGGACACGTTTGTCGACTCATCGTGGTACTTCCTTCGCTATTGCAGCAACCGCGAGGAGAAAGCGCCCTTCGACAAGAAAGCAGCAGAATACTGGATGCCCGTGGACCAATACATCGGAGGGATAGAGCACGCCGTAATGCACCTCCTCTACGCAAGGTTCTTCACAAAAATAATGCGAGACCTCGAATTAGTTGACGTTGATGAGCCATTCAACAACCTCCTGTGCCAGGGAATGGTGCTCAAGGATGGCGCTGTAATGAGCAAGAGCCGAGGCAATGTCGTGGACCCGAGGACAATAATTGAGAAATTTGGACCCGACACGGCAAGGACATTCATCCTGTTCATGGCCGCCCCCGAGAAAGAGCTCGAATGGTCAGACCAGGGAGTTGAAGGGACATACAGGTTCCTGAGGAGAGTATATTCCCTCTCAGAGAAGGGCCCAAGCCACAAGAAAAAAGCAGACAACAGGGACACGTACCTCCTGAGCAAGACACACTCCACAATAAAGAAAACAACAGAGCTCATCGAGGAGTTCAAGTTCAACGCCGCAATAAACGGATTGATGGAGCTTGCCAATTCAATGACAAAATACCGCGAAGCAGAAGTGCATAGGGAAACATACGCAGAAGCGCTGAAAAACCTGACCTTGCTTATTTCACCATTCGCCCCACACCTCGCTGAGGAAATGTGGGAAATCCAGGGCGGTAAAGGACTGCTTGCAGCAGAAAAATGGCCCTCATACGAAGAAGAGAAAATAGATGCCGAAGCAGAAGCCGCAGAAGAACTTGTGCACAGGACACTCTCTGACTTTGCAACAGTGCTCTCACTAGCCAAGATAGAAACGCCAAGGGAAGTTGCCTTGCTGGTCGCGCCACAGTGGAAATACGAGCTTGCAAGAATACTGAAAAACGAGCTAAAAAAGACAAGGGACCAGAGGGCATTGATAAGCGCCTGCCTGGCAGAGAAAGACCTGAAGCCGCACGGCGAGGAAGTGGCCAAGATAGTGCAAGCAGTCCTGAAAGACCCAGGGAAGCTGCCTGAAACAACAGTAGCCAGGGAAAAAGAACTTGAGGCATACAACGCCGTGAAAGAGGAAATAGAAAAAGAGCACAAGGCAAAGGCCATTGTTGTCGATGCAGAGAGATCTAACGAGCAAAAGGCACGGCAGGCCATGCCAGGAAAGCCGGCGATAATAGTGAGATAACTTATTCTAAACGATAATTAAATAAAGCTGCTACTGCAACAGGAGAATGATGAAAAAAATAAGCAAAGTCCTGGTAGTCTACTACACGAAATACTACGAGGCTTTCGTCAAGGTTGAGAAGGCTCTCAAAAAGCTGAAATTCACTTACTGGAAAGCAAACAGGGAAGACGAGGCCGCCATAAAAAAACGCATCACTGACGCAGATGCGCTGATTGTTGTGGGCGGTGACGGCACCCTGCTAAGGGCAGCCCACTTCATCCAGGAAAAGCCGGTGCTGCACATAAGCTCAAGCAGGAAAGTGCACGAGGCATTCTTTGCAAGGACAACCGGCACCGAGGCATTCCAACGACTGAGACAATTGAAGCAGGGAAAATACAAGACAATCAAGCTGATGAGGCTTGAA
>JACPBZ010000029.1 GCA_016180105.1 Candidatus Woesearchaeota archaeon
AAGATTTTCGAAAAAGCAGGTCTATGCGCCGGAACCGGGATTATCACAGCCGTTATGGCTGCTTTGAACCCGGATGGCTGGTGAAAGCAACGTTCTGGGTTCGTCTATCTGGTTTCGGAACCCGTTTCTTTCTTTTTCGAATGGAAATTTACCAGTTACAGCTTCATAGTTTCAGTTGAAGGACGCTGAAGCTCATACAAATCCAAAAGGTCGTTTACTTTTTCACGAGCTGCCTGAGGCAACCCGTGATAATTTACCACTGTCAGCACTCCCGTGGGGATATTAAACTCCCCGATAAAATCCCTTCTTTCACCATCGCGGACGTGTAACGAGTCGTACCAGATATGAATAACATCCCTTCCAGACATATCCTCAACAACAGCACCTATGCTGAAACCTCTTTCCATTAAGTGAGCAGTCAGAATGCGAGCTTCTGCATCAATGTCCCCACCGTGCAACGTGAACTGATACGTCATATAATCGCGCTGACGTGATGTTCAATATAAACCTTATGATGAAGAATTAAACAAAAAAAAAATAAAAGATAAAGAAGCGCTTATCCGAAAAGCGCTGACAACCCTGCGGCTGCTTCCTCAGCAGACTTCTTCTCGTCTTCCTTCTTTGCCTCAGGCTTGGCTTCCTTCTTCTCGCCAGCGGCCGGAGCGGCTGCAACAGCAACCTGCTGCACTGCAGCTTCTTTTATAGCCTTATCAATGTCAACGCCATCAAGCGATGCAACAACAGCCTTGGTCATTGCAACGTCAGGCTTCACGCCAGCCGACTCGAGAACCTTAGACAAGGCACTCTCATCAACCTTCTTTCCTGCCTTGTGCAAGAGCAGGGCACCGTAAACATATTCCATTCCCATTTTCCTTACCTCCTGTTCGCAAACGTGTTTCTATTTTTAAAACTATCCATCACCAGCCCGCTATTGCGGGGCTGTTGAATCAGGAAACTTAATCATTCCCTCAATCGCCTGAGCCTCCAAGCCAGCCTTTCCGACGAGCTCCTCAGCCAGTTCAGGAACCATAATTCCAAACTCCTTGGCAACGTGCTTGGCCTGCCTTGAGGACTTTCCAATAAGCACAACGATAGTATCCGGAGTTGCAAAGCCCACTTCAACAGCGAGCGCCCTTGCCTCAGCCGCAGCCGAAGTCAAGTCCCTCACATAAGCTGCCTGGTCAACAGACAAGACCTTCTTGTCGTAGATTATGCCATCCTCATAAGCGGCAACAAGACTCAAGCCGATTTCCATTGGCTGAATGTTGAACTTGGCAATAACCTCGGCGACCTTAGGCTTGATTTTTTCGCCCTCCCTGACAATCGTGCAGGGAACCTTGACAGCAATCTTGCCGCCCTCAACGCCGGCCTTGATGCCAACACTCGCCAACTCGCTTATGATTGGGCCGGGAGCAAAGCTTGTCGGGCCAGCGGGAATGACAATGTCATAAGGAGCAGTCTGGCCAGGCTTCGCCGGGGCCTTAGACTTATTCCTCTGAATCACGTTTGCAAGCTTGAAAGGGCTCTGATTCGTAAATAGCAAGGCAGGCATGCCATTCAGGGAACTGGCAAGGGCGTCAAGATTCTTGTGCTTGCCTCCCTTCTTAATCGATTCAAGCGCGAGCTTGAAAACCGACTTCTTGCTCATCACAATCTGCATATCGCCAAGCGCGCTCCTCAACCTTTGAAGCTGCGCTGATGGCAGGCTCTCGAGATTCACGACAGCCACAACGCTGTAACTATCGAGGAGCTTGACAAGCGAATCAATCGCCTTCCTGTTCTTCACGGAAGCCTTCGCCGCATAATTCGCGGGCCTTCGCGCGTTCTTGTTCCCAAACGTCTTTGATTTCATTAAGCATCACTTGGTTGCGGCAGCTGCTGCCTTAGCCTTGCCCTTCACTGAGCCTGCTGCCGCCTTCGCAGCAATAATCCTTACAGGCGCGCCCATGGTAAGCTTCAGGTATGCAGCCTTGACATTCTGATCACCACCAGGAAGGGCGTGAACGAGCTGGTCATAAACCGCAAGGGCATTCGCAGCCAGGGCATCATCGCTCATCGACTCACTACCAACCCTGCATTGAACCATTGGAACAACCTTAGCAGCAACGTGAATCATCTTCTGCAGCCTTTCCACCAAGGGCTTCAAGGCGGCCTTTGGAGGCACAATGCAGCCAGCCTTTGGATTAGGCATCTTCCCCTTGGGGCCAAGAACACGGCCAAATGTCGCTGCAATCTGGGGCATTATGTTAGCCTGGCCAAGGAAAAAGTCAAACTGCTTCACCAGCTTCTTCGTGAGCTTGCGGTTCTTGCCATAATTAGCGAAGTCCTCCTGCAGGACCATCCCGTCACAGGCAGACTTTGCCTCAGGCTGAAGCTCAGGGCCGATAAGGGCGCAAACCCTTGCCTTCTTTCCAGTGCCGCTTGGCAACTCAATGAAAAAATCAACCTGATGCTCAGGCTTCTTCAAGTCCAAGCCAGTCAATGGGACAACAAGGTCAACGCTCTGGCTAAAGCCGCGCTTCTCGGATTTTCTCACACCTGCAATAGCAGCCAAAATGTCTTCCTTCACGACAGCCATCTTAATCTCTCACAAAAACGCCCTCCTGCCGAAGCAGTGAAAAAGAGTGATGAAATCACTCGGGCAAGTCTCCAGAATAAGGAAGTTATTTATAAAGATATCGGATGTTCGCCAAAACATGACAAACTCAGTTTACCAGCCGGCAGAAGACAGCACAATGCTCGCTGCAGCCGTTGAAGAACACGCGTATGGCAAAGTGCTCGATGTCGGCACAGGCAGCGGCATACAGGCAATGACTGCAGCAAAAAGCAAGAAAGTCACTTCCGTAGTTGCGGTAGACATCAACGATGATGCGCTTAAATTCGCCGAGGCAGCAGCGAAAAAAGAAAGCGTGAAAATAACATTCAAAAGAAGCAACTTATTCTCAGGCATCAAAGGGAAGTTTGACACCATAATCTTCAATCCTCCCTATCTGCCACAGGACAGGGGCATAACTGACGAAGCAATTTATGGAGGAAAGCACGGCTATGAGCTGCTCCAGCAGTTCATCGACAGTTGCCGCGACTACATAAGTGACAGTGGAATTGCACTAATCGTGTTCAGCAGCAGGACAAACAAGCAAAAAGTCGACGAGGCAATAGAGAAAAACTGCCTTGAATTCGAAGAGCTGGAACAAAAATACCTGTTTTTTGAGACTTTGCACGTGTACAAGATTAGAAAACCACAGCTACTGCTACAGCTGCAGCAAAAAAAGATTGAAAACCCGGTTTTGCACGCCAAAGGCAACCGGGGCATCGTATACAAGGCAACGCATAAAGGAAAAACCGTTGCCGTCAAGGCGCAGAGAAAAGACACCGCGGCAGTGGCTGCAATCGAAAACGAGATAAAATGGCTGAAAATGCTGAACAAAGAAGGAATAGGACCAAAACTGCTCACATCAGGAAAAGACTGGCTTGCGTGCGAGTTTGTTTCAGGTGAGTTTATTTTGGAATTTATCAGCAGCCGCGAAGATAAACAACAAGTCATTGCTGTTGTCAAGGATGTGCTACTGCAGGCGAGAAAGCTCGACAAGCTCAAGGTCAACAAGGAGGAAATGCTCAGGCCGCAGAGGCACGTCATCGTGGATGAAAAAGCAAAGGCCGTGATGCTGGACTTCGAAAGGTGCCACAAAAGCGAATTCCCGAAAAACGTCACCCAATTTTGCCAATTCCTCACCTCCGGCTATTTTATCTCCCTGCTGCGGCAAAAAGGCATTCAACTGGAAAAAGACAGCATCCTCGCAGCCGCCAAGGAGTACAACCACAACCAGAACAATGAAAAGTTTAAGAACATCGAAAAACTAATCGGCAAACACTGAAATGACCTTCAACGAAAAAATTTGGGAACTATGCAAAAAAGTGCCAGAAGGCAAGGTGACAACATACAAGCTCCTTGCCGAGGCTGCAGGAACCAAGGCTTATCGCGCAGTTGGCAACGCAATGAACAGGAACCCAAACGGACTGCTCAGCTGCGGCTACGGAAAGGACATGGTCCCGTGCCACAGAGTGGTTGACAGCACCGGGCACCTCCACGGCTTTGCGCACGGGCTTCGGAAAAAAGCAGAGCTGCTCAGGAAGGAAGGGATTAAAATAAAAAACAACAGAATAGAAAACTTTGAGGCGACCTTATACTGTTTTAAGCCGCAATAACCTTCTTCTTTGCCTTCTTGATTTCGCGCTCAAGCTTGAGCTGGTCAAGAAGCTCCTTGTACCTGTTCCGAATCGTGACTTCAGTAACACCGGCAACGTCAGCAACCTCACGCTGAGTCCGCTTCTCACCGTGGATCAAGGCTGAAACGTACAAGGCTGCGGCTGCAATCCCAGTCGGGCCCCTTCCGGAGGTAAGCTCCTCCTTCTGGGCTCTTTCCAGGATTTCGATAGCCTTGGACTGAGTCTCAGCAGTAAGCTTCAACGCAGAGGCAAACCTTGGAATGTAGTCAGCCGGGTTGCTTGGCAAAATACTTATGCCCAATTCCCTCGTGACAAAGCGATAAGTCCTTCCGATTTCCTTCTTCTCAATACCGGAAGCCTCTGAAAGCTCGTCAAGAGTCCTGGGAACCTCGTGGCGCCTGCAAGCAGCATAGAGAGCGCCTGCAACAACAGACTCCATTGAACGGCCACGAACAAGGCCTCTCTGGACTGCCATTGTGTAAATCCTGGCAGACTCCTCCTCAACAGACCTCGGAAGCTTCAAATACGAAGCAACCCTCTTCAGCTCAGCAAGAGCCAGCTTAAGATTCCTCTCGATGGCAGTTGAAATCCTGTACTGCCATTTCCTCAAACGGAAAAACTTGTTCCTTGACTTGGAGCCCAACTTGCTGAGGTCAGCCATCTTGCCAACTTCAGTGCCCAAGCCCTGATCATACTGGGTGTAAGTCATCGGGGCGCCCGCTCTCCTGAGCTTCTCGCCCTCCTCAGAATCAAACTCCCGCCATTCCTGGCCGAAGTCAATCATTTTTTCCTCTACAACAAGGCCGCAGTCCTTGCAGATTACCTCGCCTTTTTCCTTGTTCCAGAAAAGATTAATGCTGCCACATTCAGGGCACTTCTTGACGAATTCAGCCATTTAAAATCCCCCCAATATGAAAGGCGGCTTATACCTGCAATGATATAATTCCCCCCAACAAACCAGGTTAACAGCCGTCCTCTAATAGCATCAACAACAAACTTTTTAAATTGTAATCAGAACTTATATTTAAACCTTTCGGCCTTTGGCGGCAAAAACTCGGCGAGAAGCCACATTATGCGAAGTTTTGAGAGCTTTTTTCCTTAGCAAAAAATACATTAAGCAAAGGCCCTGCGCAAGGCGAAATGAAGAACGAGAACCTCGTGAGGGGACTGGGACAAAAGGAATTCCTTGAGCAGGTAACAGCCTACAACCCGAATGCCGACACTGACCTCCTGGCAAAGGCGTATGCCTTTGCACTGGGAGCCCACGCAGGCCAGAAAAGAGCCTCAGGAGAGGACTTCTTCGAGCACGTCAGGAACGTGGCACACATCCTCGCAGAAATGAGAATGGACTCTGAAACCATAGCGGCTGCACTGCTGCACGACGTGCTTGAGGACACGAAAACAACCAAGGAACAGCTCCACAGGGAATTCGGCCACGCAATAATGTCCATTGTCGAGGGCGTTACCAAAAAAATAGTCCTCAAACCAACAAGCGAAGACAGGGCAGAAAACATCAGAAAAGTGCTGCTCGCAAGCATCAAGGACATCAGAGTCATACTAGTCAAGCTTGCAGACAGGCTGCACAACATGCGAACGCTCAAGTATTTGCCTCCGGAACAGCAGCGCGAAATAGCGAAAGAAACGCTTGAAATCTACGTGCCAGTAGCATATAAGCTTGGAATGTATCGTGTCAAGACTGAACTGGAAGACCTGTGCCTAAGGTTCCTTGAGCCGGGCATATACCAGGAACTGAAGAACAGGGTGGCAAAGAAGAAAGAAGAAAGGGAAAGGGAAGTCAGGAAACTCGTAAGCGCAGTCAAGAAGGTCCTCGAAGAGGGCCACTTGCCGGCAATGGTCGAAGGCCGGGCAAAGGGGTTCTACAGCATTTACAAGAAAATGCTAAACAGGAAAATACCATTTGAAGAAGTCCGCGACTTATCCGCAATAAGGGTAATCACCACAACAGCAGACAACTGCTACAGAATCCTGAATGTCATACACTCAAAATGGACACCGATACTCAAGAGGTTTGACGACTACGTTGCCAACCCAAAGCCAAACATGTACCAAAGCCTGCACACAGAAATCCTCTTCGACGGAAAGCCCGTCGAAGTCCAAATCAGGACCTGGGAAATGCACCACATCGCGGAAGAAGGAATAGCAGCGCACTGGAGATACAAGAACACCGAGCGGGACAAGCAATTCGACAGGAAAGTCGCCTGGCTCAAGCAGATTCTCGAATGGAGAAGCTCTGAGTCAGCAAAAGACCTCGTGGAAAGCCTGAAAATCGACATGTTCAAGAACGAGATTTACGTGCTGACGCCAAAGGGAGACCCCATACACCTGCCAGAAAAGGCAACACCAATAGACTTCGCATATGCCGTCCACACGGAAATCGGCAACAGCTGCAAGGCAGCAAAGGTAAACGGGAACATCGTGCCCCTGGAGCACGAGCTTTCCGCAGGAGATGTCGTTGAAATATTAACTTCCAAGTCGGCAAAGCCCTCCAGGCAATGGCTGAAAATCGCCAAGACATCCTTTGCCAGGGAAAAAATAAGGCGCGGAAGCGTGAAATATCCTGCGCAATCGCTTTTTGACTCTGCTCCGGGATTTGCAATAGGCCTTTTTGGAGCCGCAATAAGCTCTGTTTCGCTTGCGATATCGCTATATGCTGGAATGGCTACTGGGAGCTTTAGGCCGGCTTTGCTAATCTTCTTTTTCTGGTCGGCAATTTTTCTCAGCTTGGTTATTCTTGCGATGCAGAGAAAAAATAAGCCAAGGCTCATTTAAAAACCAAATGTTTTTAAACCTTTATCGATTCTATTTAAGCATAGATGGGGTGGTTTTGTGCTTAACA
>JACPBZ010000030.1 GCA_016180105.1 Candidatus Woesearchaeota archaeon
ATTAAAAACAACAGCAATAAGGCAGCTAATTTAAAACTTTTGCAATTACTTAACCTTAAAGTTCTCAATCGTTGCGCGAATGAAATCAGCCTTGCTGTCCAAAGTCAGGAGAAGGTCATACTCATAAAGTGTCGAATTCACGTAAGCCTTCAAGGTTGCAGTAGCCAGGCCGGAACCCGCATCCTGAAGCTCGGTATAGCCCGTGCCGTTCGTGGTGCTGGCATTCTGGTTAATAAAAAAGGTGAACACGCCGGTTGTCGTCGCTCCGGTGTCCTTGAACTTCACGGAGTTTATAAGTGAAGAAGTATTAATTGTCGTGCGGTTGGACTTACTGCCGAACTTCGTGAAATTGACAAGAATTCGCGAGTTCTCAATAACGTGAAAATTGCCGGAATCAGAAGCTGAAACGTCAACATCGGACGCAATGACAAGATTCCCAAACTCGACACGAGTCCTGGGCTCAACGACCTTTGACTCCGTCTCAATCTTCCATCTCAGCTTGTTATCCTCAACCCTGACCGTGCCCTCCGAAACCTCAAGGGGAACAACCCTCTGGGAGCCCTGGCCTTCCTTGGCAACATCCAGAATCTGCTGGTCAAGCGAGGCAAACGTATTCCTCGCGCGGTTGACATTGCCCCTCTCCTGAAGGCTCTTTATGAGCGGAATGCCAGCCTCAATGACTATGGTAAGGACTATGATACCAACAAGCACGTAAATCACTGCCGAAATCCAAATGGCACCCTTCTTTGACATAAGCATCACTTGTAAGTACACTCGCCCTCAAGGCTGCACCTTGCAGGAAAAACATTGCAGGAATCAGGGTATACGCTGAAGTTGTCTGCAACAGCCACGGGCACCCTGACAGAGTACGATGAGCCAGCAGGGATGCTTACAGAAAAGCCCTGCTCCCTCCCCGAAGAGTCCGCAACAGTCAGGTTATGCACGTCCTCAGTGCTGCCAAGCTCATTCCTGAAGCTGAACTGAAGCTCACCATCTGAGATGACTACGCCGCTTATGCTGTAAAGATATCCCACGCACTGCAGGCTAACCCTTCCCTGGCGGTCCGAACTTTCCCTCGATGTCTTGTAAATGCCAGTACTCTGGCTTATTATGAAAAACATCAGCATAATGCCAACTATGAGAAAGATAATGCCAATTGCCTTCTTGCCAGTAAGGGCGCCAATCTTGCCAGTGAGAACCATCATCATCAAGCAGAGCAGTTGCGAATCTCGGAGGCGCTCTTCTCAACAGGGCTGCCACCACAAGGAGTGTTAACGCCGCCAATGGCAATGTGCGGCACAATCCTCACGTTCTTAATCTTGCCATATGAAGTGTAGGAGTACGACATATTAAGGAACGCCGAAAGGCCAACAGGAATCGAGGTGTTAATCGAGTCGTTATTGTACGTGCTCTTGTCCCCAGCAACTGAAATACTAAGCGCCTTAACCGGATTGGTCTCATCCTCATTGTTCAGCCTCAGCTCAATGTAGCCCACATCGCCTGAACCGCCATAGCAAAGCTGGGGCGTATCGTCAATTTCAGCCACCTTCAGGTTGACCTTCAGGCTACAGCCCAGCTTTGTCTGGGTAGTCTTCTCAGCTTCCGAAGTCTGCTGCTGGACAAAGCCCCTTCCCCAGTTCATTACAACAGCGCCAAGCGCCACAGCAAATGCAATGAGGAGAACAGTAGCTATGAGCGGCGAAACACCCCTCTTGCTGCTACGCAGGCTTTTACGCATTGCAATCCACCTCAGGAACGCTTTCCATTTTTTTTACGGTACGACTCGATAAGGACATTGAGCTTTTTTTCCTCCTTGCCCATCGTCAGCATATAAGGAACAAGGCCCACTGCCAGGACCCCAAAACTCAGCACAATCATAACATTCAGGTACCTCACGTCAAGGAACTTGTTGACAAACCCCACCACTCCGACGATGAGGAAAGCAAAATACATCAGGAGGGACTTGTCAAGGAGAAGCAGGCTCTTTTCCCTGTTTAACTTGGACTTCTCTATCTCAAGCATCATAATCATTTCCTGCTTTGCTCCATTTCCCTTGCCTGCCAAGATATGCACCTCTCTTTTAACATTGCCAAATCAGCAAAACTCAATGCTTTCAAGCGTAATCTTCCTGCTCTGACAAACTACCCTCTTTTTGCCGACAGTTATCATTGGCATAACTTCAGCCCTCTTAAGCACGCCCTGCTTCACAAGCTCAACCTGAACAGCCTTCTCCGGAACTATGGTCAAGTTCTTCTGGCCGCCCTGCGGCTGGTTGTAAATGTCAAAGCCCCTAACCAAGAGGGCCTCAACTTTGCGATTGTTGTTATTTGTTATGTTCATATTTAAAGTTTGCGTATCCTGGCAGTAGTCGGTAACCGCTATCCCAGTCTCCTGGCAAAAAGTCAATATGTCGCCTTTTTCCACAATATCCTCAACAGTCTCGGTCGTATGACTCTTTGTCCACTGAAGCACAATCACGCCCAGCATCACGACAAAAGCCGTGAGCAGCACCCACGAAATCCACACCGAAACACCCTTTTTACTCATACCTTAACACCCTTTTACTTTGATAAATTTTCGCTGCAGTCGTGAAACTTCCGGCAAAAAGCCGCTTTTCTGAAATTTTCCGGGCATAGCCGCAACGGCAACAAACTTTCCGGAAATCTTACGGAAAAAGAGGAGAACGACTTAAATTCTCCGCTGCCGCAATTATCAGTCAAAATGGGACACGCCTGGGTCGAAATAAAAGTTTCAAACGCCGAAAAAGAAAAATCGGCATCGGTAAAAGCAATAGCTGACACTGGAGCTTTGCTTACAGTCACACCAAAAAACCTTGCTAACCAGCTGCGGATTAAAACCATTGAGGAAGAACTAGTAGCAACTGGCACAGGGCCCATAAAGGTCAAGAAAGGAAGAGCACGGATAAAGGTCAGTGACAGAGAAGAGCTTTTCAGGGTCTGGATTTCCGACATAGTGGACAAAGTACTCCTAGGGGCAATAGTGCTTGAAGAGCATGGCTTCCAAGCTGATCCTGCAACGCGCGAGCTCAAAAAAGAGCCGCTGCTCATGTACTGATGGCACTTAACCACTGTTCCCTGCCCTGCTTGACTTGCCATTTTTTACCCCTTCACAAACACTCTCTTAGTAAGCTTATCTGAAGTCTTAAAAACAGCCTTGAGCTGAATTGGCTCTGGCGAAAACTTGAAGCTGTATGAAACGCCGGAAAGCTCAAAAGAGGCGTCACCAGCAGCAACCGTAATGTCCGAGCTTGACGCAACGAGGCGGCTGACATTAGACACCGTAACATTAACAGAATCATCAAGCCTGTTGCCAATAGTCAGCAAGCCCCCATCCTTGAGCAGGAAAAAAGCCCGGAAGCCCGGCTCAGCTGACCTGGCAAAAGCCAGGTAATCATCAGCAAACCCCGAAAAACTCGCTGAGACATTAGCCTCCTCGTAAACAGCATTGTTGATCACGGCAGTTCCCTCGCTGACAAAGCCCTCGTGAAGCAGCTGAAAATTGTCCTTGGACTTCCTGATAGGCACATCCTGCCTGGCCAAGGTAAACGCGTACGAAATGAGCAAAAGCGCCACGAGAATGTAAAACTGGCCCTTTTTATTGCTCAGGAACCCAATCACTGCACCTTCACCTCAAGCCTGGTCTTATTCAGGGAAGTGTCAAAGCCCTTATTCTCAATTATGAGGTTGTACCTTCCAGTGGTCAGCGTCTTGTTGCCCGAGAGCGCGATGTCATCGTATTCCAAATCCGTAAAGACCACGAAAGTCTCAGTGTCAATGGCATAGCCAAAGCTTGGATTAATCGCATCAAGGAACTTCTTGTCCTTCAGCAAGCCCTCCACCCTCTCAACATTACCGGAAGTCCTGGTAACGAATATGTAGGCCGTGCCCTCCTTAGCATCAGTCGTGAGGTTAAGCGCCGAGCTTGTCGAGGCAGTCGTTACAGTCTTGCTGTCAGCAGCAATACCAAGCGAAAAGTTCCCGGCAATAAAGTAAATCAGCCTGTCCCCAGTATTCGCGGCCACGCCTGCCTGCGCGTACTGGACCGTGAACATCAGAGCCTGGACTGTCAACGTGCCGGTCGCGCTAGCAGCACCCACACCCACCTGCATCGAATAGGAACCGTTTACAGGCGGAGCATCAAACACAAGGGTGTAATTGCCTGCGCCGTTATCAAACACCGAAATCGGGGTGGGCACGCCATTGAGCTTCATCGAAAACGCCGCGCTGCCTATCTCGCCAAGGCGCTGGCTGGAGGAAGTGGTCACTATCACGTCAGTCTTCACGACATCGTTCGTGAACACGGACAAGCTCTGCAAAGTCACGGCGGATGCAGTAGAGGTAGTGCTGACCGTGAACGACAGCGTCGCTGACCCAGTGTTCAGGATAGTGTCCTTGCACTGAACGTTAAACGTCCTTGAGCCAGTACCCGTGCTCACCCTGGTCTCGTGATACGTGCTGTTGGTAAACGTGAAATTCTTGTAAGGGTCAGAGTTTTCCCTGAAAGTGCACATCGCCTTCTCATTGGTGTTCACGGCAAGAACAACCTCCTGGGAGGCCACGACGCCTGTAGAGGAGGGCTTGCTGAAGGTTATGCTTGGCGCCGTAGTGTCAATCACCGTGCTGACAGAACTGCTCCAGCTGCTGTTGACTCCGGCAAGGTTCCTCGAATGAACCCTCGCATAATAAGTGCCATCAGACGACAAGCCAGTAACAGTCTTGTTGGTAACGTTGTTCACCCAGGCATAGTATTCCGGACTGGTGAAGTCAGAGTTGTTATCAACCTGCAGCGAGTAGTTGTTCACTCCCGAATCAGCATCGGTGCTCTGGGTCCAGTTAAAGGTCACAGTGCTCGTGTTCGTATACGCCGAAGTCTGGTTCATCTGCGGACTTGACGGGGCAGAGGTATCCATCAGTATCGTGTAATTAGACGGGTCACCAAAGTTACCAGCCGCATCGCGAGCCTTCACGTGGAAGTACAGCCTCCCATCGCCAACAGTGTATGACCTGTCCCAAATGCCATCCTGCTTCAGGTCGCGCACCTCTACCTTGACTGCGTAATCAGCCGTTGAAGACGTATTGCTGCAAGTCGACGCTGACTCCTGGCACTGGTATGACTGGGTTGAAGTGTCAATCGACGTGTTGGATGCCGCCAGCCTGATGTTGTGCTTATTGTTGTCATCACCGACATCGCCCATCACGCCCACGAAGAAGGCCGAACTTGCCACCGAAGTGCTTATCGGAACATCGACAGTGTAGGATGTCGAGTCGAGGGCCGAGCTGACAAATGCCAAGTCCTGACTGGCATCAACAATAAGGCTGATGTTGCTGGCATTCATATTGAATGACGTCGGAGCGGCCTGGATAGCGTAAACCCTGAAGCCCATCGCATCCGGGCTTTCAGTTGACGATTCAGCAAGCTGCACGGTAACCCGCAAGACATCATTGGCGGAAACGTTGCTCCTCACCTCAATGAACACCGCACTTGCATTGCCAGTATTGTTGAACTTGACAACGTGGCTCTTGCCATCGTTAAAGCTGCTGCTCAGGCCAGAATGGTCATTCTCAGCTTCAGGCACATTATCAGGGATAGTAGTCGAGTTCGTGTCCAGGACATAGCTGAATGAGCTGACACCAGACACATTGTCCGACGCGGTCCAGTTGAACTGCACAAGGCTGCTTGAGCTCCAGGTATTCTGGGCAACAGTTGAGTTGACCAGCGGAGCAGTTGGAGAAGAAATATCAACCACTATGCCGTCAGAAGTGCCATTGTGACTCCTCACTCCAGAGGCGCTTATGGCCCGGACTTCGAAAGTGTAATTGGAGCCATCGCTCAGATTAAGGCCATAAACCCTAACATCAGTCGAGGTTCCAGCATACTGCCACGTGTCGTTGATGCGCCTGGCATAATTGTCAAAGGCAATCCTGTACTCCCACTCAAGGAGAATGCCAAGCAGGTCATTCTCAAGGTCGGAGGAATTCCACCTTGCGTGCAGGCTGTTGTCAATGTTAGTGTAAAGGCCATCGTCAACAACAGTCGGAGTGGCAGGCGCTGAAACATCAATCCCGGTTCCTGAAATGTTCAGGAATATCGTATCATTAGTTGCGTTGACGTTGCCAGCCAGGTCGCGCACTTCCACTATCACGGTCTTGTTGGCATTGCCATCAGAGAGCAGCCAACTCTTCGCAGTGCTGCAAACTTCCCAGTCAGTAAACGCCTGGTTCTCATTGGCAAAGCGGCAGTCCTTCACACCGCCAGAAGCTGTCGTGGCAGTGCCGCCAAGTGTATCATTGAACGACACTACCAAAGTAACGGCCCTGCTGAACGTGTAATCGGTGCTGACATTAGTAAAGCCAGCAGGACTCAAGCCATAAACCCTCACTGACGCATTCGGCCTCGTGTTATCCAAAGTGATGTTAACAGCAGGCCTCAGCACATTGCCCTCCGTGTCATTGACAGTCGCGGTGAGGCGCTTAATGCCATCACTAACGTTATTCAAAGAGCTTATGCTGTAGTTGCCAGTATAGACGCCATCATTGGCGATGATATCAGATGCTACCCCATCATCAGGCAGGGCAATGCCCAGAGTGGAAGTGTTGTCAAGGCGCTTGAGCTCAGTGGAGTTGATTGTGACATTAAGGAACACATTGCTGCCAGCATACGTGAAGGTAACATTGACGCCATTCCTGACAATAATGGGGCTGACAGTAAGCTCCCCGGCAATGGGCGCCCTGTACTCTATGGAGTCATTGTGCTCCTGGACATTACCCGCACTGTCCCTTGCCTGCACCACAACAACCTTTAACCCGGTAAGAGCGGAAAGCTGCCAACCCTTTGTAGAAACACAGG
>JACPBZ010000009.1 GCA_016180105.1 Candidatus Woesearchaeota archaeon
TCTCGATTCAGACAGCCAGCACAAGCCAGAAGACATCCCACGCTTCATTGACGCGCTAAAAGAAGCAGGAATAGTTTTCGGATACAGAGAAAAAACCAGGAAGATGCCCGTTGTCCTTAAATTCGGAAACTGGTTTATAGACACAGCACTGAAAATGCTGTTCAGCATCAAGATAAAAGACACACAGTCAGGCTATAGGGCATTCACAAAAAACACCTATAAGAAGATACGATGGGACTCCCAAGACTACACTGTTGAATCAGAAATGATAGCACTAACCGGAAAAAACAGAATAAAATTTAAACAGATACCCATTGAAACCATATACATAGACAGGTACAAGGGAACAGGAGTGCTAGATGGTATGTCAATATTCATGAAAATGCTTTGGTGGAGGATAGCAAGGTAAATGACAACATTGGATGATCAGGTTGCCGCTAAACGTGGCTTAACCGAGCTCAGCACGCCCCAATTCCTAAAAGCCGTCCGGAGCCTATTCCCGATTTCTTACATATACTATCCTGGGGCTTGTTACGATGACACGCTTGAAAGCGCTTTTTACCGCTGGCAAATAGCTTATCTTGATTATTATGATGAAGAAGACGAAAGAGAAGATTTGGCTGATTTTGCCAGAGGAAGAAATTACATTACAGGCGATTATACACAACCTCCCTTCAGGCCGGGAACATTTGACGCTGTTTTTTTCAATGACCCTGATGCAGGCCTGGCCGAGGCCCTGCAAATTTTCCAACTGCTGAAAGTTGGAGGCATTTTGATATTCGTTAAAAAGAACGAATGCCAATTAAACATATCTGAAAGTGATATCGGCCTTTACTTTCAGTTCAGTCGCCTTGAATTACCATTCAGGCACAAAGATGATCTAATATCAGTCTATCAAAAAAGGCATCCTGCGCAGTTATAGCAGATTCACGAATTAATGGAACTTTTTGCGTGAAACTGCTAATAGTAAATTCATAATTAAAAGTTCCGCTATTAAATGAATGTACTATAATTAATGTGGGCATACAAAAAACATTTAAAGCAGAAAAAAGGCGAAGAAAAATATGGCAGTCCTCGGAATACAGGTTTTTGGCCTGGTCTTCGGCATATTCATCCTCTACATGAGCTTCCTCCAATGGAAGAAGAAAGAGTTCACCCTGAACGAGTGGGCTTTCTGGAGCCTTTTCGCGGTCGCATTCAGCACCATATCGCTGTTTCCCAACCTGCTTGACCCCATCGTCAAGAGCCTCAAGCTTGGAAGGACACTTGACTTGTTTATCATCGTCGGGTTCATGTTCATAATAGCAGCAGTATTCTACAGCTACAGGGTCGTCCGGAAAGTGCAAAGGGGACTGGAGCAGCTCGTGAGGCAGCTTGCCCTGGAAAATGCGCAGGAGCCTGAAAAAAGGAAGAAGCGATAAAAGATGGAAGTCGGAATTAAACTCTGGAGCACAAACCCAGAAGAACATTTCCAAAATTCTGAATTCGCCGACTTCATAGAAATAATGCCGGTAAGCCTGGACCACCTGGACAGAATCGCCAAGGTGAAAAAGAAGTTCACGATGCACGTTCCGCACGAAAGCTTCGGATTCAACCCGGCAATTGACTACGGCAAGAGCAAGGCACTGCTCGAGCAGGGCGTGGCAGCAGCGAAAAAGCTCAACTGCGAAAAACTGGTCATGCACGCAAGCCACCATCTCCAAAAAATGGACGAACACGCCGTCAAGGAAGCAATCGCGGCCACTGCAAAACTTGCCAGGGAAGCGAAATTCCCCGGGCTGGTCATTGAAAACAGCACCGTATTCGAAATCACGAAAGACAACACAAGACAGTACATCGGATACAGCCGCGAGCAAATGAAAGAACTGCTCGACTTATCCGGAGTGGGCTTCTGCCTTGACCTCGAACACGCGGCAATAGCCGCAAGCCAGCTTGGAATCAGCTTCAAGGAGCACGCAAACGCCCTCCTGAAGCTGAAGCCAGACTACTTCCACCTGAGCGGGGCGCTACTGTCGGACTTCACGCCAAAAGGCCACCACATGAGCCTTTTTGAGGGAGACGTCGACAAGGAATTCGCGCAAGAAGTTCTCCGGAAAGCTGGAAAGCCCGTATGCCTCGAGACGCCATTGGATATCGAGCAAAGGAAGAAAGAAGTTGAGTTCCTGAAATCCTAGCACGACAGCTTAAGCGCGCCGCTGCCGCTGCAAACTATCTTCTCATTATCAACAGAGTAATAGCTTATTGACGGATCATCAATGCGCTGCTTGCAACAGATATTGTTCGCAGCCTTGAAAGCCAAGGCATCATACCTTGACCGCAACCCATCCAACTCCGCAACCTTTTCCTGAAATGCCCGCTCAGCCTCCGCAAGCCTTTTGCTGGTCTCATTCAACCTCGCAGAAAAATCAGCACTCCTGAAATCAGAAAGGCCCTCCATCCGCGCAACTTCGCGCTCAAGCCTGGCAATCTCGGCAGAGTAGCTCAATTCACCAAAGCTCAGATTGGCCTTGCAGGCGCTCAATTCAGAAGAACAGGAAATAAACCTTTCAGAATTCTTTTCCATAGCAAGCATCACCCGCTCATTAAGCTCGGAATAATGCGAAAGAGTGGCATTCACGTTCTCAACCCACTGCCCACCATAGGACTCTGCCAAGACATCCTTCACGCCATAGCCAATGAAGGCCGGCCGAAGCACGGCAACTGCCAGGAGAGCCAGAAAAACCGCGAAAAACACAGAATTCAAGCCAAGCTTCACAAAAAACCACCAGTCACGCCAAAAAAAAACAAATCCGCGCTTTCCAAGGGAAGTTTAAATAACTTTTCGTCATTGAAAAGATATTTTCAGAAACAATAATTCCAAGTGCGAAGAAAAAAAAAAAAAAAAAGCCAAAAGACAGCACAGATGCATAAAGTTAAAAAGCCATTTCACAAAGCAGGATAGCAATGAAAGTGCTCTTCGTAATAGAAAACTACCTGCCCCACATAGGGGGAGTTGAAATGGTCTTCAAGAACCTCGCCGAAGGATTAGTAAAGGCAGGACATACCGCAACAATACTAACTCACAGACTCAATGGAACAACCAAAGAGGAAAACCTGAACGGCGTGAAGATAAAAAGGGTTGACTGCCTTGACAGCAGAAACCTGTTCACCTTTCTGGCAATACCAGCTGCCATTTCGGCAGCTAAGGATGCAGACATAATCCACACCACGACATTCAACGGGTTTCTCCCGGCGTGGATAGCCGCAAAGGTCTCTGGAAAGCCGCTGGTAGCAACAATCCACGAAGTCTGGATAGGAAAATGGCACGAATACGGCGGAAAAGGCACACTCAACTCCCTGCCCTACGAAATCTTTGAAAGGCTGATTTATGCCCTCCCTGCCGTGGATAAGTACGTGGCAGTATCAAACTCAACAAGGCAGCAGCTCCTAAAAATCGGAAAAAAAAATGCCGTGACCATTTACAACGGCCTCGACTACAGCCACTTCAACCCGAAAAAATACAGCGCGGAAAAAATAAGGAAAAAACATTCACTGCAGCGCAACTACGTCCTGCTAGTCTACGGAAGGCCGGGGCCAAGCAAGGGAATCGAACACGCCATAGCAGCGATGAAAGAGATTTCCGCAGCGATTCCCAGCGCAAAGATGATGCTGATACTCTCAAAGGACAGGCAGTACGCAAAAAAATACCTGCAACTGCTGCAACTAATAAAAAAACTGCAACTTGAAGATAAAATCGTGAACATCCCCCCAGCGCCCCACTCGCAGCTGCCGGAATACATCAAGGCAGCGGACTGCGTAATCGTTCCATCGCTGAGCGAAGGATTCGGCTACACGGCAGCAGAGGCCTCGACAATGGGAAAAGTGGTGATTGCATCAAACACGACATCACTCCCCGAAGTGGTCTCAGGAAAGCACATACTCGTGCAGCCAGCAGACAGCCACGAAATTGCAGCTGCAGTTGAAAGCGCATACAAAGGCGGCTACCACAAAACACCGCCCAGAAAATTCACAATCCGAGAGAACGTGGATTCCTATGTTGATACATACTTACAGCTTCTCCGAAAGCAGGACTCAAAAGGTAAGCGGCAAAAAAACGAATAACCCCTTCCTGAGCTGCGCCATTCCCTCCAGCAGGCCTCAAATCTCCTGCCACTGTGCAAACCCCAAAACTTCCCGAGTAAGGCCGCTGGACACCAACTTCAAGCCCACCATCGACCCTGGCAGCTGACAAGAGCGTCCCATAGCGCTGAGAAAGCCTGGCCGAAGGAAAAAATTCAGCCGCCCTCAAGCCAGCAAGATGGCGCTCACTACCGGCAGCAACGGCACTAAGAAAAAGAACACCAGCCAAGGAAAACCCAAGGCGCGAGGCAACACCAGCTGCGCTCGAGGCAATACGGGCCAAATCACTTTCCGCCAAAACACCACTAAAAGGGTCAGCCATTCCAGCAGGAGAATCCGGGTTCATATTTAATTCTTGCCTCAGCGCGCATTGCAAAAAGATTTAAAAAGCGCGAAAAGGACGAATACGCATGCCACAAAAAAGAGGAAGCAAGGCCGCGGTAGCCCTATACTTCGCCTTGCTCACGCTGTTGCTGTTAATTCTAGTGCTTCACGTGTTCAGCATCTACACCCTTCAAACAGATTTTTTCGCGCGCTACCTCATCGGGCTGCTTTTCGTGCTGATGCTGCTGCCACTAATCCCGAAAATAAAGATATTCGACATCGTGGACATCAAGAGGGAGAACAGGATGTTCAAGATTCAACGAAAAAGGTAACTTTTTAAATTGGCCACGGATGCCAATGTGACATGAAAGTAGCAATTCTCACGCCGACATTCTCAAAATTCTCAGGCCCCGACAGGGTAGTAATGAACGAAGTCGAGGAGCTG
The DNA here is from genome assembly GCA_016180105.1 of Candidatus Woesearchaeota archaeon. Lineage (GTDB taxonomy): Archaea > Nanobdellota > Nanobdellia > Woesearchaeales > UBA10216 > UBA10216. The sequence goes on from JACPBZ010000009.1 coordinate 4,889, forward strand.
ACAGCCAAGGGAAATGACGTCACAGTATTCACGTTCAGGACCGACTTTGACAGCCTCCTGCTGCAAAAAAAAGGAATAAACTTGGAAGTCCTCGGGATGCCGAAAAGACCATTGCTTGAAAGAATTTACAGGCTGCTTTTCTTCTTGGACCTTCCGAAGCTGCTTAAGCTTGCGACGAAGCTCAGGAGTTTCGACGAGGTTATCAGCTTCCTCTACCCAATGACGCTGCCAGCAATGCTTGCAAAGAAAAAAATGCGGCAAAAACTGAAATACGTCTACTACGATGTCGGGGTGGCCTATCCGCAGCTGTTTGACAGCCTTGCCGAAAGGACCTACATGAGGATGTTCTCGTTGCTGACAAAACTGACGATAAGGAACTGCGATGAGGCAATATCAATAAGCCAATTCCTCAGCGAAGAGCTAAGAAAGCAAACAGGCATACAAAGCAAGGTAAAATACGTGAGAATAGACCACACAAGATTCAATCCCAGGGCTGGCAGCATCTACAGAAAAGAAATAGCCGCAGTCGAGGCAAAGCACGGCCTCAAAAAGCCAGTTCTGCTCTACGTCGGAAGAATATCACCGCACAAGGGAATCCACTTGCTGCTGGACGCCTTTAGAATCGTAAGACAGAAGCTTCCAGATGCGACACTGGTCATTGTAGGGAAGCACACCTTCAAGAAATATTCGAGGCAGCTGCAAAAAAAAGCTTCCGAAATTGGAGGCGTTGTGTTTGCAGGGTATGTGCCTGATGAGGAATTACCAGCCTATTACGGCAGCTGCGACGCTTACGCGACCGCAAGCAGGTGGGAAGGATTCGACATCCCGATAGTGGAAGCCAACGCTGTCGGAAAGCCAGCAATCGCGTTCGACGTCGGCTCCCACCCGGAAGTCCTCAAGAATGGAGAGCTTATAAAAGCAGGCGACGTGGAAGGATTTGCGAATGCAGTAATCAAGCACTTGAAAGGGTGAATGAATGGAAAGGGAAAAGCTCGAAAATGTTGCTGAAGCTGCCCTGCTCATAGCATTCTTTGCGTTAATTCTCTACCTTGGCCCTGCGGCTGCTGCCGACAGGACAATAATGCACGACCACCCGGTCGGGTATGCGGCAAGCGACAGCTTCCAGCACCAAGCCAGGGCAGAATCAATAAAGCAAATGGGCCAATACAGGCAGGAAGCGCCATACCTCGTGGCCGGCCTCACTGACATAGTAGGATTTTACCCGCCAGTCCTCTACCACCTGACAGCCCTGCTTTCCAACCTCACCGGGCTCGAAACTTACGATGCCCTGATGCTGCTCATAGGGCTGGCGATAGCACTTGGGGCAATCACGGCATATTACTTCGCAGGAAGCCTAGGAAAGGCAGTTGCCGCACTCGCACTGCCAATGACACTGTTCATGGCAACAGGAAAATCATTCCTGGGAGCAGTCACTTTCGGGCAAATGCCATTCGTGCTATCAGCAGCATTTCTCCTCGCAACGGCCTGGGCAATGACAAAACTAAGCCAGCCAAGAGGATGGATTCTCGTCTCAATATTCCTTGCAGCGACAATAATGACGCACACGTCAGAGGCAATATTCCTCGCAATACTGATAGCACTGATATTCGCGGCAGCGGCTGCAACGAAAAAGAAAAGCATTAGCGGGATAAAGCAGGCCCTAAGAGAGAATAAGCAATTGATAATCGCGCTAACAGGAGCTGCGGCAATAACACTCTACTTCCTGCCAATGTTCATCGGCATATGGGTGAAAGCCCTGCCATACAAGTTCGGAATTGAAAAGACAAGCGCGAGCTTCCCGGCAGCAACTGTTTTCCCGAAGGATTACGGGCTAATGGCGCTGCTCCTGATGGCAGGGGTAGTTTTTGCCCTGCTTTTCGCAATACAAAAAAGGGCAGAAATAGGCAACATTGTGCAGTCAAGGCTTTTCCCGCTGCTATTCGGGATTTACTTACTAATCGCAGGGTACGGAACATACGCAGGATTCGGCCTAAGATCATTCCAGCTCAGGCTTGCGTGGCCATTGTTCCTGGCACCATTGGCAGGCTTCGGGGCATACCAAACCATCAAGTTCCTGCAGCAACGATTTTTCAAAAACAGCAACCACATCATTTACGTAGCAGTTGCCATCATCATAAGCACTGCAGTAATCGCCAAGTATTATGAGGAGCCATCCACAGGCTCCGTGGGCAAGGGCCAATGGGACGCGATGAAATGGGTTTCAGAAAACACCCCAGAGGATGCAACAGTATACGTCACATTCAGCCCGCTCTACTTCCAGACCTCATCGCTGTACAACACGCAAAGAAGAACATACTTCCTTGAGCAGCCAAACTACATAATGCTGGTCAGCAAGCTGGCAGAGGGAAGCAGTGACGCCAGGATGACCCCAGTAACCATACCATCTGACAGCGGGCCAGGCTTCCCCTACCGGACAGGCCTGCTGAGCTTCGACAGGCACATCACAACGACAAAAACAAGCGACATCATAGACATATGCTCGGCCGACTACTACATAATAGACAAGGCATTCGAAAGCCAAATCCCGCCACAGGCCAACCCAAGGCTTTTGCTGCAGAACGCAGGCCTAACCATCGAGCTTGACAACAGCCAGGCAACCGTGCTGAAAAACAACAACAAAGGAGGAGACTGCATTGGCGCACTTCAAGGATGAGCTCAAATGGCTGGCAGCCGGGCTGGTGCTGCTCATTGCGCTACTGAAAATCGCATATTACCGGGAAAGCATTGCCATTGCCGCAAGGACAGCAGCATCGATATACTGGCTCCTAGTAATACCAGGATACGCCATAATGCTTCACTGGAAAGACAACATCGGATTCCTCGAAAGAACGGCAATTGGAACAATGGCCGCAATGGCCATCACCGGAATAGCAAGCTACTACCTTGGACTGGCAGGGCTCAAGCTGCAAAACCAGACACTACTACTGCCAGCCGCAATCATTGCTGCTTCCGCCTTTGGCGCAAAAATACTGGCAAGAAAAAAGACGCAGCAGCCACGGCAATAAAGGCCGCAGCTATCGAAAGCCTGAATGACGGAAGAACCTGATTAACTGCCCACACCAGGAGCGGAAACAAGCCAAGCCCTATAAACAGCGAGAAAAACAGCTTTTCCTCCAAGTCAACGCCAGACTTCCTAAGCAGCAGCCAAACAGGAACGACAAAAAAGACAGCCACAGCAGCCACAGACCTGAAGCCCGCGAAGCCGAACAACACAAACGCAGCAACAGCAACAACCAGGACACCCACAAGCCAGGAAGCATAGTCCATACTGAGCCTGGCCGTCATGCCGCTGCACCTCCAGGCTCGTGCTTGTAAAGCCTTATGTTATTGGCATCATAAATCGGCGGAGTATTGTTGAACAGCTGCTGCTCAAGCTGCTGAAGCGGAATAAACCAGGAAGCAGCCTGCTGCTGATAAGCCGGATTGGACGCAAAAACAGCAAGGTCAGAATAGTCAAACATAAAATACACCTCATTGGGATCAATAAAACCAGCTCCGGGAATTGGACCGCCATCATACCTCCCAACGTGCCTTTGGGAAATGGCAAGCATCCACCTCATCTTCGGATACCTCCACTGGCCAACAAACTTCAAGGACGGGTCATACACGTAAGCGTTTTCAGGAAGCTTGCCCAACACACTCCCAGCAAAATCTGCCTGGACAGGAGTTATGCGCTCAATGCCGCCATAAGCACCCTTCAGCGTGCTGTAGGAAGCATCTCCGGAAGTGAAAATGAGCAATAATGCCAAAATGGCAGCAAGGATGTACCTGAACGGCAAAAATCTCAAAATTTCCCTGATAGCACGCGTAGGTGAAAAAACAGCGATAGTTGCTATCTCACCTGCAGTTTTCTTTGCAAAAAAGTCAACTCCCAAAGACTTCATTACAGAGGAAACAGTTCCCGGCAGCCAAACAACACTCAGCGCAATCAACGAATAAAAAATGTAATTCTCAAGCACAAGCATCCTCGCAAGCCTGTTAAGGCCGGTAGGGATGAAAACATCAATGTGGACAGCAAGATACATACCCACAAGCCAACTCAGCAGGAAAAGCTCCTTAACATTGCTCTTCACAAGGAACAGCCTCAGCAACAGCAACAAAATGCCGGCAACCAGGAAAGGCCACAGGACTTTCGGATATTCCGCGGCAAACTCCACAAAAGAAGCCGGAAAACTGCCCTGAACGTCATCGGGAGAAATGCCCCACTCAAAAAAACGGCCAAAGCCTGAACCGCTCACCACATCGCCAGCGCCCAGGTAAATCTGGGCAAACGGAGCGGCAATAGCCACGAAAACAACAGCAACAGCAATAAGCGGCTTAATGCTCAACTTCGACAAAGGCAGCTTCCTGAAACGTACAACCATAAAAGCGGTAAACACAGCCATCAAAACTGCAGAGGCCACGAAGCCCTGCAAGTGCAAAAGATACTGCGAAAGCAAAAGGGCAAAAGTAATGAACAAATAAGCATTGTTCCCGCCTCCCTTTCCGGAATCACCGCCATAAAAGGACACCAGATACTTATACCACGCATAGGATGCAACCGGAGCAATCAAAACAGACGTCAATGTTGGCTGCTGGCCAAAAAGGTAAGTCAGCTGCTCCCTAAGCGAAAAAGACAGGCCAAGGCCGGCGAGAAACCCCGGAAGAATGCCAAAAAGCCTCGAGATGACAAAAAAAACAGCAAGGGCGCCAAGGAAACTCCCAAAAGCGCGGTAAATAAAAACAGGAACAAACCGCTCGCCGCCAGCAACCTGCATAAGCGCATAATTCACGTGGCTTGAAGGCGGATATTCAGGCGCAAAAGGGCCAAGAATCCTGTTAAAGCCATAATACCACGCCCCAACATAGAAAGGAAGCCTGAACTCTGCCTTGTCAGCCGATGCAATGCTGTCACCTATGGCAAAATGCCAGGCTGAATCTCCCTCGCCAAAAGGAAGCTGGCTCTGCTGGAACGGCAAAGTCCAAAGGACCAACGAGACAACAAGCAGCACGCACACCGCGGCAGCGGACAAGAGACCCGAGCCTAACCTCAGCTTACCGCCCGCAGCAGAAACACTACCGACACCCTCCCCCATAGCCACAACCGAACAGCAAGCGCTTATAAAGATTGCGCCTTCCTGAAAATGAACAGCCTGTTTGCAGTGAAGTTGATTATGGAAAGGAAGAAAACTATGATAAACGTAGCCTGGAGGTCAGGGTAGTGCAAGGTCTCGATGGCAATAAGGGAAAGGCCCCAAGTCGCAAAAGCAAGGACAACCTGCAGGGGCACGAACTTGAAAAACTTCTCGCGGGCACCCTCCCTCTGGTCAAAAGTAACATAGCGGTGATACATAAAAGTGAAAAGCACAGCCAGCACTTCCCCAACCGCAAGGGCAGTGCCACGCCAAAGACCCACATCAAACAACATCCTCTGCGTTACAAAAAAAATGATGTATCCAATCAAGCCCCCAAAAATGAAAACGCCATACCTGAACAACACAGTGTAGAGCCTCTTGAGAGGACCTGGAACAAAAGGAAGAAAGAATGCTTCCAGCCAGTCAAAAATCCGCTTCATCTGGCAAACTCCGCAATCCCAGCGCAAACTCGCCTAATATCATCCGAAGAAAGCTTAACAGATGAAGGAAGGTTCATACCCATCCCGGACAGCCTCGAAGCAACAGGAAAATCAGCATCAGAGCCACTACCCTTAAACACAGGAAGCTGATGCATCGGGTAAAAAAAAGGCCTGGAATCAATGCCTTTCTCTTTTAGTTTCGCCATTAATTCATCGCGGCCGCAGCCAAACTTGCCTTCATCAACTAAAATGGAGTGCATCCAATAAACGCTTTTCGCCCAAGGCATTTCAGGCTGAATAGTTATGCCACTTATTTTTTGCAGCAGAGAATTGTAAAGCTGCGCATTCTTCCTTTTTATTTCAATAAATTTCTCAATCTGCTCAAGCTGCGCAAGGCCAATCGCGGCCTGCACATTAGTCATCCTGAAATTATAGCCCATCTCAGGATGCCAGTACCGCTTCTCAGGCCTCATAGCGTGATCCTTCAGGAAATGCATCCTCCCAGCAAGCCCGGCATCACCCGTTGTGCACATACCGCCCTCGCCAGTAGTTATGATTTTATTGCCATAAAAGGAAAAACAGCCAACATCGCCAATCGAGCCCACCTTCTTACCCTTGTATTCAGCACCGTGAGCCTCAGCAGCATCCTCAATCACGAATAAATCGTGCTTTTTCGCAACGGCCATAACAGAGTCCATATCGCAGGGATGGCCATACAAGTGAACAGGAATGATGGCCTTGGTCTTCTTAGTCACGGCTGCAGAGATTTTTCCAGGATCAATGTTCCAAGTTTCAGGCTCTGAATCAACAAGAACAGGCTTGGCTCCAAGATACTTGACGGCATTTGCGGTCGCAACAAAAGTAAGGTCAGGAACAATAACCTCATCCCCCTCCTTAATGCCAAGAGCGGCAAGCGCAAGCTGCAGCGCAACAGTACCGTTCATCACAGCAACGCCGTGGCTGCAACCGGAAAATTTCGCGAACTTAGCCTCAAACTCTGGAATGAACCTGCCAAGCGAGCTAACCCAACTGGTACGAAGGCACTCCAGCACGTACTTCTCCTCATTGCCATTAAGAAACGGCTCTGAGACAGGGATTCTCTTCATAATGCAAAAAGGGCAGAACAAGGTTTAAAAATTTATTTACGGATTGTATCCCTCTATTTGCTTGCTTATCCACGAGATCAAATCCTTTGTAACAAACAGGGTTGACCCTTCGTAAAGAAGACGAACCTTGTTCAATGCTTCCTCTTTCGAAAAAAATCCTTCGCGAAATGCCCGCAGAAGGATTCCCAGTGTCCCGTGCGGCTCAAGGTCATATATTTTTGCGACATCACGAGCCGACAAGTCATCAGTAAGGAATAAAGTTATTTTTTCCTGAACCGCTAATGCGATAGCAGCCGCCTCACCCATATCAATACCGTACCTTGAAGCCACTATTTTTGTCAAATCCTTTGCTGAGGCCTGTAATGTCCTGATTTTCACATTCCTGATTTTATTGAAGCGCATCCTTGTCTCACGCTCAACCTCCAGAGGGATACGCACTTCCGTGAACACATCAAAAGCCGCGACAGCACTTATTTCTGATAAGTGAATCAACGGGCCTGCATCAGCAACGGCAACTTCGCGTGTACGGCTCATTTTCCATAAAGCCCCCACTTCACATCTTCCTTTATGGCAGCCTCAAACCGCTCGGTCTTTACCCTATTGACAAGCTGCCGCACCGCATCGCGGACAAGCTCTGACTTGTTCGCATATAGCCCCTCCTTGATAAGCTCTTCCGCATCGTGCACAAGCCGCTTTGTCAACTTTGCCGGAACTGTTTCCATATCGCTTTCCATTCTTATCACCCTAAAAAAGTATTACTCCGGTAATATTTAAATTTTGCCTATTTTGCTATCTGCCAAACCGCAGCTGCAGCGCCCGCCTGCCATAAAGCCAGGCGTAGCCGAACAAGAAGTTAACACTCTCGGCTGACTTTGACTTTCCTTCCTCACGGAAATTATAGACAAACGGGACCTCGGCAATCTTCAGGCCTGCCTTCTTCGCCCGGTAAAGAAGCTCAAGGTCAAACTCGCCCCACTTGGCAGGATACCTGAAATCCAGCGCAAGAAGCTTGCTTCTGCTAATGGCGTGAAAGCCGCCAGTCCAGTCAGTCACAATGCCGCCCATCACCAGGCGAATAACAGAATTGAACAGGATTGTGGCAAGCTTCCTCATTATGGGAGCCTCAATGCCACCGCCATTGACAAAACGGGAAGCTGACACGAGGTCAAAGCCCTCCGACACCTTCCCAAGCATCTCAGGAATCTTTGAAGGCGGATGGGAAAAGTCAGCATCCATAATAACAATAGTATCGCTTCTAGACGCCCTCACGCCATCCATAATTGCAGAGAAAATGCCACGAATGCCAATGCGGTGAACTGACGCGACAGCTCCAGAAGCCGCATAGCGGTCCATAACCTGCGGAGTGGAGTCCTTAGAGTTGTCATCAACAACTATTATCTCAAAATCCTTCACGGCTGCGGCTGAAAAAGCAGAAGATATGGAGTCTATGAGCCTGCCAACATTCCCCTCCTCGTTGTAAGTCGGGATAATGACGGAAACAGACTTCTTCTTAGTGGCTGCGACAACCTTTGAAATAAGCTGCTCCAATTCATTAATGGACGATGTCTCAAGCTCAAGCTTCCCCGACTTGTAAGCGTATTTGGCGGCTTGGAAAACATCCCCTGCTGCCGTTGCTGAAACTGCCATTGCCGAAACCATACAAGAAGGCGTGGTGAGAGGGAAGTATAAAAAGCTATAGCGGATTCACGAGTTAATGGAACTTTTTGCGTGAATCTGCTAATAGTAAATTCATTATTAAAAATTCCACCATTAAATGAATTTACTATAACTTACCATTAAACTTTTAAAATAGGCGCCATAGCAGGGAAGACAATGACCAGGCAGACAGTATCAATAGTAATACCAACGTACAATGAGCGCGGCAACCTTGAAAAGCTCGTGCCTGAAATATTCAGGAGCTGCAAGAGCCTCAATGCAGACGTTGAAGTCGTGATAGTGGATGACAACTCACCAGACGGCACTGGAAAAATCGCAGAACAGCTCGGCAAAAAATACAAAGTCAAGGTCATCCACCGAAGCGGAAAGCTCGGACTGGCATCCGCAGTGATAATGGGAGTCTCACAGGCAAAAAGCGACATAGTTGGGGCAATGGACGCGGACATGAGCCACCCGCCCCAAGTGCTGCCGGAAATGCTTGAACCCCTGCTCAACGGAGAAGCAGAGGTTGTTGTCGGAAGCAGGTATGTCAAGGGAGGAGGCGTTGAGGTATGGCCCTTCCACCGCAAGGTCATAAGCAAGGTCGCAACGATAATGGCATATCCCCTGACTCCAGTAAAAGACCCAATGAGCGGCATATTCTTCCTCAAGAAAAGCGTCATAGATGGAGTGGAGCTCAACGCCAAGGGCTACAAGATAGGACTGGAAATACTCGTGAAGGGCAAATACTCAAAAGTGGCAGAAGTGCCCTACCTGTTCAGGAACAGGTTTGTCGGAAAAAGCAAACTGACAGCATCAGAGTACGTCCATTACCTGAGAAACCTTGCAGTCCTCGGCATCCACAAGCTGACGCACAAAACTGGAAGGAAACAACGCACAGTGCGAAGCGCCAAAAACTACCACGAGACATACAAGGAACTTGACCCGAGAATATACTACGACGCGCTCAAGACCAGGAACGGAATGCAAAACTTCTGGCACAGGCAAAAATTCTCCGAGGTCCTGGGAGAGGCCAGGATAAGCCCCGAATCGGTTGTCGCGGACATAGGCTGCGGCCCCGGAGTGCTGATTTCACAGCTGCCAAAAAACAAGCTGACAGTTGCAGTGGATGTTTCAGAACAGACCGTGAAGTTCGCAACAGACCTCAACAAGAAAATGGGAAGGAACGTCAAGGGAGTGGTCGCACTCGCAGAGAAGCTGCCATTCAAGGACAACACATTCGACTGCGTATTCATGATAGAAGTAATAGAGCACATGCCTCGCGAGCTGGAAGCCAGGGCGCTAAGCGAAGTGAAAAGGGTGCTGAAGCCAGGCGGGCAATTCATAATGACAACCCCAAACTACAGGAGCCTGTGGCCCATAGTCGAATACTTCTGGAGCATGCTCAACCCGGTTGACTACATGGAGCAGCACATAAACCGCAAAAACCCGGAAAGCGCCAGGAAAAGCCTTGAAGCGGCAGGATTTACCGTAAGGACAATAAGGACATTCTTCTTCATCGCGCCATTTGTTGCGATATTCTCGCAGGCCCTGGCAAAAAAGCTATTCTCGCTGGAAAAAAAGCTCATCCCAAACATAGGCCTTCTAGTGATAGCGAAAGCGGAAAAACTTTAAAGCGGGCAGAACAGCACTCAACAGGATGATGAATTCAGTAAAGAGTGAATCAAACGCGCTCCATACCTTTCTCGCTGCAGGCCTTGTTGCCATTGCCGGCTTTGCCCTGCAAAAGGGCGCGTTCCCGGAAGCAAACCTCGCCCTGGTGGTTTCCCTGGCATTGGCTGCCTGGATTGCTTACTCGGCAGCCGTGGCAAGGCTCGCGGCCAAGGACTTCAACACCGCATTCCAGAAAGCACTATTCCTCGACAGCCTCACTTACCTCCCAATGGCGCTGCCACTCATTGCCAAGGTTGCCGTGGCAGTTACCGGGCTGAGCTTCGGCCCATACGAACAATTTGCAAATATTCCAGTAATAATGGCCCTTGGCGCAGCGCTCGCAGCGAATGCAGCCGGAAAAATAATCCTATTCCCAAAAAACATCGAAGGCTTATTTGAAGACGCGAGGCTGAAAAAACAGATAAAAACCGCCGTTGCTGCCGCCGTGATACTATACTTCCTCTTTTTCTCAGCCGTCACGATAATGAGGCACAGCAGCTTCAACTCAACCGCATTTGACCTGGCAATATTCGACCAGACAATCTGGGCATACTCGGAAGGACTCGGCCCAAGCTTCTTCAACACTGTCAGGGGACTGCCATTGCTGGCAGACCATATGCATCCAATACTGTTCCTGCTTGCGCCACCATACAAGCTCTTCCCGATGCCAGAAGGAATCCTGGTGCTGCAGTCATTAGCGCTGGCACTTGGGGCATTGCCTGTCTTCTGGCTGGCAAGAAAAAGGCTTGGAAGCTTTGCAGCATCAATGACTGCATTTTCATATTTACTCTACCCCTCGCTGCAGTACATAAACCTGTTTGACTTCCACCCCGAAGCATTTGCGACACCACTGATACTTTTCGCGCTTTACTTCGTGGACGAAAGAAAATACATCGCCGCAACCGCAGCACTCGTGCTGGCCGGGCTGAGCAAGGAGCAATTCCCATTAGCGCTTGTTTCAGTCGGGACATACGTATTCCTGCTGCACAAGAAAAGACTGATTGGAGCAGCCATGGCAGCAGCGGGAATGCTGTGGTTCATTGCCAACTTCAAGATACTGCTGCCATACTTCTTCGGAGAGGCAGCCTACTCGCACTTCAGAGGCTATGAGTATTTAGGAGGCACTGTCACAGAAGCCGTAAAAAATGCGATACTGCACCCAAACCTTGCAGTCACGAGGCTTTTGGCACCCGATGCCATCACGTATTTAGGGCTGCTATTCCTGCCACTAGGCTTTTCAGCCATCATCCTCCTTGGGCTGCCCTACCTCCTAATGGCCGCACCATTCCTCGCAATCAACCTGCTAAGGTCACAAGACCTCACCACGGCAGCATTCTACCAGCACAACGCAGAGCTGATACCATTCATATACCTCGCGGCAATAATGGGAGCACAGCAGCTAGCCAGGCTCCTTGGAAGGCTGAAACTCAACAACACAAAAGCCGCCATTGGAATTTTCGTGCTGCTCACGACACTAGCCGCATCGGCAGCGTACGGCCCCTTCGCAACAGTGTACGACCTTGAAAATTTCGCGCAAAACGAGCACACCGCCGCCGGAAGAAGAATGCTGCAGGAAATCCCAAGTGACGCGGCAGTTTCAGCAGACCCACTGCTCCTGCCGCACCTGACACACAGGAAAGAAGCATACATGTTCCCAAACCCATTCATCACGTTCATGCACGGCAAGGAGTTCTGGACAACGCAAAACGGCACGCCGGAAGGACAAAGCAAGGTCGATTATGTCCTGCTAGACCTTTCAAGAGCCAGCCCAACCTATGGCGCAGGGCTTTACTCCGGATTTGTCGCGTCACTCCTCAATAACCGGAACTATGGCCTTGCCAAGCTCGAAGACGGCTACGCACTGTTCAGGAAAAGCGGCGATTACGGCAGGGGGCTGTGCGAACTCAACATCTACTTCAGGACCTCGACAAGCGCAGCCGCAAAGATAAGCCTAAAAGACGCATTGAACGACGAAAACAGAATATATTTAAAACATTGCCAGGAGCTGCAACAGGAATGAAAATAGGAATGGTCAGCAAGTACCCGCCCGAGGAAGACGGAATAGGAATCTACACTGCCAACCTGTGCGCAGAGCTCGAGAACGCAGGCATAGGCGTGGTGAAAATAGGCGACAAGGAATCAAGAACAGCAGACTACACCGTTGACTTCAAGTCGTTCTCCCTAAAATCAAAGCTGAAAGCCATCATCGAGAAAGAAAACCTGGACCTGCTACACATACAACACATAGCAGCCTACTTCACCAAGTACACGCTCAACCTCAACGTTATACTCGCGCTGGGGCAAAAAGCACCGACGGTTGTAACGCTGCACGAAGTGCACACGCAGAGCTCAACCATACGGGAAAAAGCCCTAAGCCTCATCCAAAAAGCGATAACCAAGAGGGCAGACGCCGTGATTGCCCACACCAGGCAGCAAAAGGAATTCCTCCAAATGAAATACGGGAAAAAAGAAGCCTACACGGCACACATGGGCGTAACACTCAGCCACCCCCACAAGCTCAGCGGCAAGAACCTCCTGTTCTTCGGAATGCTCAACTACGGAAAAGGAGTCGAATACCTGCTGAGGGCAATGAACGAGCTGCCAGACTTCAGGCTGACCATCGCCGGAAAAGCGATTTCCCCAGACTATGAAAAAATACTAAGGCAGGAAGCCGCCGAAAACAAGCTCGGCAACGTCAAGCTCGACATAAGATGGGTGCCTGACGAAGAAAAAGCAAAATACCTCAGGGAAGCAGACGCCATGATTTTCCCATACACCTGGGCGCCATACCAGTCAGCGGCAATGCACGACGCATTCTCACACGGAATACCAGTCGTTGTCACGGACGCAGGAGCAATAGGCGAAGCAGTAAAGGAATTCAGGTGCGGAAAAATAGTCGAGCAAAGGAGCCCAAAAGCCCTCGCTGCAGGGATAAAAGGCGTATTCGGCAATTACGACATTTACCAGCACGGCGTGATGAAATACAGGGAAGAAGCCAACTGGGAAAAAACAGCGCACAAGCACGGCGAAATTTACAACGAGACACTGCAATCACACTACGAGGCTCACAACGTGATCGAAAAAGACCGGGAAGACAGGCTCGCAAGAGGCAGTGAAGAAGAGGACCTGGACGAAAAATGAAAATAATCCAATTCGGCTACACATTCCTGCCCATATTCGGGGGGGAAGAGCACTGGGTAAACAACTTCTCAAAATTCCTCGAGGCCGACGGCCACGAGACAATCATAATACAGCGCGGATTCAGGGACGAATTCCCCGACGGAAAGCCAAAAAAAGTCTCCGAGAGGATAACCGCAGTGCCCGTCTCCTTCATGGCGCCAAGAAACGTGAACGGGCCCGTACTTGACAGGCAGCTATTCTACAGCTTCCTGGGCTTCTGGAAGCTATGGAAGAACGTGAAAAAAGGAGACATAATCACAGTCATCTATCCACAGCTTTATTTCCCCTCAGCCTGGCTCGTGAGCAAGCTAAAAGGAGCCAAAGTCATCCTAGTCAGCGTCGGAATAACCTGGGACTCCCCCAGGATGACCTTCAAGGAAAAAATGCTTTACGCCTTCGTGAGAATGATGGAAAAAATAGCCCTGAAAGGCTGCGACCTGGCAACAGGCATAGACACAAGATACCTCAACGAGGCAAAGAAATTCGACAGGAAGGCTGCAGAGAAAAAAACCAGGATAATATACAACTTCGTGCACACGGACTTCTACAGCCCAGCAAAATCACCCCAAAAAGAGAAGCTGATACTCTGCCCGCGCAACCTCAGGCACGCCCGGGGAGTGGACCTCGCAATACAGGCAATGAAAGCCGTAAACGCCGAGATTCCAAAAGCAAAACTAGTAATACTTGGAGAAGGGCCCATCAAAAGCGAGCTTAACAACCTCATAAAAAAGCTTGGCGTCAATGCCGAGATAAGGCCGCCGGCAGGAAAGGAAGAGCTCCGCGACTGGTACCGGAAAGCCAGCATAGTCACGATACCCAGCAGGTACTCGGAAGGAAGCAGCTTTGCAGGCATAGAGGCAATGTCGTGCGGAACGCCAATAGTCGTCACGAACACGGGAGGCCTGCCAGACATAATCACAGACGGATACAACGGCTTCATGACAAAGCCAAATGCCGACGAGCTTGGGGCAGCAATGGTAAAAATACTTAAAGAGCCGGCGCTCGCAAAGAAGATGGGCAAAAACGGGAGAAAAATGGCCCTCGAGAAATTTTCGTACAGGAAATTCTGCCAAGAATGGAGAAAAGCCATAAGGGAAGTGACGACGAAATGAAAATCTGCATCGTCGGGCTCGGCTATATGGGAATCCCGACAGCGCTGCTGCTGGCAAAAAACGGGCACCAGGTGGTCGGTTACGACATAATGGCCGAAAAAATCAAGTCCCTGAACAATGGACAGCTGCCCTTCGACGAAAAAGGCCTGCCAGAACTCTTCACCCAGGCAAGGAAAAACTTCAAGGCAATCCCCACGCTCGAGCAGGCAGAAGCCTACCTCATAGCAGTGCCAACACCCATAACAAGGGAAAACAAATGCGACCTCAGCCACGTAAAGTCTGCAGCAGAATCCATAGCCCCATTCATCAGGAAAGGCGTCCTTGCAATACTCGAGTCAACGGTAAAAGCGGGCACGACAGAGCACGTCGTCAGGCCAATACTCGAAAAATCAGGCCTGAAGGCAGGAAAAGACTTCCTGCTGGCATACGTCTCTGAAAAGGCAATACCAGGCAACACAATCCACGAGATGATAAACAACGACAGGATAATAGGCGGGATTGACGAGAAAAGCCAGCAGCTCACCGCCAAAATTTACAGCTCATTCGTGAAAGGAAAAATCCACATCACTGACTGCACCACAGCCGAAACCGTCAAACTCATGGAAAACTCGTACAGGGACGCGAACATAGCCCTGGCCAACGAGTTCGCAAAAGTATGCGAGCAGCTCAGGATAAACGTCTGGGACGCCATAAAGCTCGCAAACCACCACCCAAGAGTCAACATACACTCCCCAGGGCCAGGCGTCGGCGGCCACTGCCTTACAACCGACCCGCTATTCCTCGTCGAGGACTACGACTGGACCAGCATCATAAAAACAGCAAGGGAAATCAACAACTCAATGCCAGGGCACGTGATAAGCCTCACTGAAAAAATGCTGGGAAAAAAGAAAGCGCGAATAGCAATCCTGGGCGCAGCCTACAAGAAAAACGTGGACGACTCAAGGGAGTCCCCAACAGAAAGCATGGCAAAGACCTGCAGGGCAAGAGGCCACGAAGTCACGGTCACAGACCCATACGTCAAAAAATTCCCCGAAAAAATCCTGCCTTTTGACGAGGCAATAAAAGGCGCGGACGCCATAATAATAGCAGTCGACCACGACGACTACCTCGAAAAGGAAAGCGCGCTTTTGCAGCTCCAGCAGCAAGGAGTGAAAGTGCTGGACACCAGGAACATGTTCAACGGAAAATTCAAGACACTCGGAAAAGGATAAATGCCATGAGCAACGCAACACTGGTAACAGGAGGAGCAGGGGCAATAGGCTCAAACCTCGTCAAGGCCCTCCTCGGGAAAGGAGAGGAAGTCATCGTGATTGACAACCTGGACTCAGGCCACGAGAAACTCGTGCCAAAGCACGACAAGGTCACGCTCATCAAGAAATCCATACTGGACGAAAAAGCCCTTGAAGGGACATTCAAGAAAGGAATAAAGCAAGTATTCCACCTCGCGGCAAACTTCGCCAACGAAAACTCCATAGACCACCCGGAAAAGGACCTGCTCGTAAACGGGCTTGGAACGCTAAGGCTGCTAATGGCATCGCAACGGCACAACGTCAAGAGATTCGTGTACGCCTCATCATCCTGCGTCTACGGAAACATTGCAGGAGCAGTGAAGGAAGACGCAAAAACCAGCCTCGACACGCCCTACGCAGTGACAAAGCTCCTGGGCGAGCACTACACAAGATTCTTTCACGAGCATTATGGCGTTCCAACCGCGATAGTGAGGATATTCAACTCATTCGGCCCGGGCGAAATGCCGGGAAAATACAGAAACGTCATCCCGAACTTCCTCGCGGCAGCAATGAAAGGCAAACCACTCACGATAACAGGAACAGGCAATGAAACAAGAGACTTCAACTGGGTAGGAAACACCGTGCAGGGACTGCTGCTCGCAGCGGAAAAGGAAAAAGCCATCGGGCAAACATTCAACATAGGCTCAGGCGAAGCAACAGAAATAACAAAACTGGCAGAAATGATAAACAGCATAACCGGAAACAAGGCACCAACAAGGCTCGTGGAAAGGCGAAAATGGGACAGGGTAATCCACAGGAAAGCAGACATCTCCAAAGCCAAAAAAATCCTCGGCTACCAACCAGAAATAAGCCTCCATAAACATTTAAAACTGACCTACGAATGGCTCAAGCAAAACCAATGAAAAAGCGAAAGATAGCGCTGGTCGTGGGAACAAGGCCTGACATAATAAAGACCGCCCCAATAATAAGATACCTTGAAGAAAACAAGGCAGACTACTTCGTCGTGCACACAGGCCAGCACTACAGCTACGAGCTCGACAAAATATTCTTCGAGGAACTCCAGCTACCCCAGCCCAAGTACAGGCTGGACGTGAAATCAGTAGGGCCCCACAGGCAGGGAACGCACACGGGCACACTGCTGCTGAAAATGGAAGAAGTCCTGCTCAAGGAACTCCCGGACGTCGTCCTGGTGCACGGAGACACCAACTCAGCACTAGCCGGCGCACTGCTAACCTCAAAGATATCAACAACAAGAGCATACACCGGATACAACATAAAGCTGGGGCACGTTGAAGCAGGCCTGAGAAGCTACGACAGGACAATGCCCGAAGAAGTAAACCGGGTAATATGCGACCACCTGTCAGACTACCTATTCGCACCAACGGAAAGCGCAAGGCAGAACGCGCTGAAGGAAGGCATAGACGAAAAAAAAATCTTCGTTGTCGGAAACACCATAGTAGACTCAGTAAGGCAAAACCTCGAAATATCAGAGGAAAAAAAGCAACTGCTGAATGACCTCGGCCTTGAGCCGAAAAAATATGCCCTGGCCACAGTCCACAGGCAGGAAAACGTCGACGACAAAGCAAGATACAAGGGCATACTCGAAGGCCTCGGAAAAATAAGCAAGGAACTTGGCATCAAAGTGGCATACCCAATACACCCAAGGGCCAAGAAAATGATGGAAGAATTCAACCTTGAAAAGCCAAAGGGAGTGCTATTCACCGAGCCAGTAGGCTTCCTTGAATTCCTGCAGCTCGAAGCAAACGCGAAAATCACGATAACAGACTCAGGAGGAGTGCAGGAGGAAAGCTGCATACTCAACGTGCCCTGCATCACGGTAAGGGACAACACAGAAAGGCCGGAAACGCTGGAAATGGGAGCAAACGTGCTTGCAGGCGCAGACCCCGAAAAAATACTCGAATGCGCCAAGAAAATGCTGAAACCCGGAACGATAAACTGGGAAAGCCCATTTGGCGACGGAAAATCAGCAGAGAGAATCTGCAAGCTGCTCCTGGAACAACACACCTAAGGATTCCTGCCAAACACGCCCTGATACAAGTCCCTCATTCTTTTCAGAACAGGCCCGTAATCCCAGCCCTTCACGAACTCCCTCAAAAAAGACGCGTGCTTCCGGGCAAGACCCTTATCCCTGAAATACCTCAACAAGTTGCCAGCCAGCTGCGAATGGTCATCATAAGCGTGATACAGGGCGTGGCCCTTGAAAACGCCCGTAAAAGATGGAATGTCAGACAGGCACAATGGCAGGCCGGAAGCAGCCGCCTCATAAGCAGCTATGCACTGGGACTCCACGGATGACGTGTTGGCAAAAACATCCGCAAACTTGAGAATCTTGCAGACCACTTCAGCAGGCTGATAACCCGTGCAGACAACACCCTTCAAGCCCAATTCCCGGACCATCTCGGCAATCGAGGGCTTCCCCTCCTGAGCAAGCCAGTCATCGCCAACAACAACCAATTGGCTATCCTTAACCAACTTCCTAACCTCAGCAAACGCGCGCAAGAGAACATCAACGCGCTTGAAATACCTGAAATTTGCCACGGTAACGACTGTAAAGCTGGCGTCTTCCCTAATCCCGAACTTTTTCGCAACAGCCCTTTCCTTCCTTGCCCCCGAAAACAAGCCGTAATCAATGGCAAGGGGAACCCAGACAACCCGCTCCTTCCTAAAGCCGTGCTGCAGGTAAACCTCGCCCTCATAAGGGGAAATCGGGACAACCCTGTCAAAGCGGCGCAGCAGGAAAATCGAAAGCTGCCTGATAATGAAGCTCGAGCCCAGCTCGTAAGTAAAAGGCGTGATGACCTTCCTCTTGGGCAGCAGCCCGGCAAGCAGCGACGGCAAGTAAGGCCTCAAATGGGAATGTATCACGCAGTCCTGCCTGAAAACATACCACAAAAGGGCCAGAAAATTAGAAAACCTCCTCACCGGAAAGCCATTAACCATCTCAAAATCCCTGTGCGCAGCACTGCTCGCACTGCTCTCAACACCGCCCTTACTGACCTTCCTCGAAAGAGTGACAAACTCGCACTCATAACCCTGCTCACGCATCATCACAGCAGGCCAGGTGAAATAATCCTCCTTAAACGTCAGGGTAAGCGGATAAACCGGGACAACCTGGATAAATTTCCTGGCCATCAGGAATCCCTCCCCAGGCTTCCAGAAATCCTGTCCAGCCACTCCGTAACCTGGAAGCTGCTGCTGATGCCAGTCAAAGGCTCCTTTCCAGTTGCGATGCAGCTGACAAAATGCCCAACCTCATTAAGCAAGGGCTCACGCGCAGACACCACAGGAACAGAAACTTTCCCTTTCCTGAAAATGGCAAGCTTATCAGGAACATCATCATCAAACACGGCAGAGCCGCCATCGCCAGCAACAAACAGGCTCCTGGCCCTGCTTCCAAAGCACGAAACCACAACAGTCGAAAGCAAGCCAGACTCAAACCTCACCGTTGCAGACGCAAAGGTCTCCAAGCCACTTCCCGGAAGACTCACACCGGTAACCCTCTTAATCTTTCCCGGATTGAAAAGAAAGCGAAGCATCGAAAGCTGATGAGGCGCCGCATCCCAAAAGCACCCTATATCCGGCCTCTGAAGGAACAGGATGTGCTCCCCAATGGTATGCCTCACCTCCCCAAGCTCACCACTCTCAAGGAAGCTGCGAAGGTAACGGAGGTGGTCATTGTAGACAAACTGATGCCCAACCATAAAAGTCAAGCCGCATTTCCTGACTACCGCATTCAGCTTCCTCGCCTCGTCCAAGCTCGTGACCATCGGCTTCTCAAGAAGAACGTGCTTGCCGCTCTCAAGCGCCTCCCTCGCAAGCTCAAAATGGGTCGAAGCGGGAGTCGCAATGACAACGCAGTCTATATCAGGATTCCCAAAAATCAAGGAGGCATCTGTTGTCCTTGCAACAGAGCCCGGAAGGGCAAGCCCCGCCGAGGACTCCCCTGACTTGCTCATCACAGCAGAAAGCTCAACACCAGGCATACCCGCCAGAACGCGAACATAATTCCTGCCAAAATAACCTGTCCCAAGCAACCCAAAACGAAGCGGTTTCATCGTTTCAGCCAGCACTACTCCTCATCCACTCAAACGCCCTCAAAAGGCCCGCCTTGAGGCCGACATTTGAAGAGTACCCAAGCTCCTTCCTTATCTTTGAAAGGTCCGGGCACCGCCTTCGAGGCTCATCCTTCGGATAATTAGAAGGATAACTGATTAGCTTGACACGCACATTGTTGTTGAAGACTGAAGAGGCAATCGTTTCAGCGAGGGCAAGCATATTAATCTCCTCAGCCTCATTACCAACATTATAGACCTCGCCGTCACGGCCACGAAGAAGAACCTTGAAAAAACCCTCTATCGCGTCAGTAATGTAGCAGAAAGTCCTCGTCTGGTTGCCCTTGTCGTGGACCGTCAAGTCCCTCCCGGCAATGCCCTGGCTGAGCATTGTCGGAATAACCCGGTAGTCAGTGCTCTTCATCCCCGGGCCGTAAACATTGAACGGCCTCACAATCTTCACAGGAATCCTATGCACGACAAAGTGCGCCATACACAAGGTCTCACCAAGGCGCTTGGACTCATCATAGCACGACCTCTCACCAATGGAAGAAACATTACCCTTGTAAGTCTCAGGAGTCGGAATGAAATTCGGGTCAGGGTCCCCGTAAATCTCGCTGGAACTGAAATAGAGCAAGCCGGCAATTTTCTTCTGCAGCGCAAGCTCCAGGGCGTTCTTGACGCCAAGAATTGTGCCTTCAATGGTCTCAATCGGGTATCTCTTGTAATAAATTGGGGAAGCAACGCCGGCAGCGCAGACAATGTAATCCACAGGCTCCTTGATGTCAATCGGAAAACGCACATCGTGCCTGATGAACCTTATGTGCGGGCTGTCAATCTCCTTCACAAGGTTATTTTTGGAACTCTGGCCAGTGATGTGAATGTCAAGGGAAATTACCTTGCAGGGCCTGGAAAAATGCTTGCGGTTAAGAAGGTCAATCACGGCCACCACGTAGCTGCCGATAAAGCCAGAGCCGCCTGTAATGAGAACAGTCCTGCCCTCAAGGAGCTTCGCCTCCTCCCTGATGGACTCGGCAATCACGTTCAGGTCTTCGTCCACAATGCTGCTCATTTACTCACCAACAATCCTCGGAGTGGGCACGGGAATTATAAATTTAGCCATTCCAACGCACTTCCTCATAATGGGCTCGGCAAAATTCCAGGCCAGGACAAGAATGTAATCCGGCTTCCTACTCGAAAGCTCATCAAAAGGCACAACAGGAATGTGAGTTCCAGGAGTGTAAAGGCCCTGCTTCCAGGAGCTGTCATCAACTATGTAATCAAGAGTTTCTCGACCTATGCCAAAGTAGTTCAGCAGCGTGTTGCCCTTTGCAGGGGCGCCATAGCCAACAATCGACTTGCCATCACGCTTAAGGTCAGCCAAGAGCTTCCTCAGCTGTTCCCTGTTGTCCCCTATTTTCCTGGCAAACCTGACATAAGTTGCTGCATCAGACAGCTTCTTCGAGTTCTCCATCTCAATGAACTGGCCTACCGAGCCCGAAACCTTATTCGGACCGCCCTTCTTCTGCACGAAAACGCGCAGGGAGCCTCCGTGAGTGTCAGTCTCGGAAACATCAAAAACCTCCATGCCAAGCCTGCCCATCAGCCCTGACATAGTCGCGGCAGTAAAATAGGAAAGATGCTCGTGATAAATCGTGTCAAAAAGGTTCTTTTCAAGAAGCTCATAAAGATAGTAAACTTCAATGACAAAAACGCCATCGTCAGCCAAAAGATTTTTCACTCCGGCAAGAATGTCATCCAGGTTGTCAATATGAGAAAAAACACTGGTCGCGGTGATGACTTTAGCCTTTCCACGCTTCGCCGCGATATCCGCGGCTGCCGAGGCAGTGAAGAATATCGGAATCGTCTCAATGCCGCTTTTCGTCGCGAGGGCAGCAATCTTCTCTGCCGGGTCAATGCCAAGGACCCTCATCCCGCCCTCCTTGAACGGCCTGAGAAGGATGCCATCATTGCTCCCAATGTCCACCACAAGGGAATCCGGCTGCAGCCTGAAGCGATTCATTACCATCGCGGCAAGCTGCCTGAAATGCTCCACGAAAACAGGAGATGTCGATGAGACGTAAACATAATCCCTGAAAAGAAGCTCAGGGCTGACAACGTGAGTAAGCTGCACAAAGCCGCAATCGCTGCAGAAGGAAAGCTCAAGCGGAAAAAAACGCTCCTCCTGATTCGGGTCCCTCACAAAGGCATTCGCCGGGGGAGTCGAACCAAGAGAAAGCACCTTCCTGAGACTCCTTCCCGAGCATACCCTGCACGTCTTCCTTTCAAAAGCCCCATCAGAATCTGCCATAAAAATCAAGCTCAAACAAGCTTAACCCTCACCGTATCCTCCTCGTAAGCGGACTGATGCCTCGACTCGGCAGCAAAGGCAATGAAAACCGAATCCTCAAGGAACCTCATGGCGTGGGCAGTCATAGGAGCGCTGTAAACCACATCACCAGCCTTCACGATGGCAGATTCCCTCTCACCAGTAAAATCGCCCTTGACGTCAACCTTCTGCTCAGTGTACTCCATACTGCCCGAAAGCATATACGCGTAGTGGGAATCCTTCTTGTGAAAATGATTGGCGCGAACAGAGCCTTTCTTGCAGGTAATGAACAGAACGCTCCTGATAGTGGTTTTGCCATCATCAAGAAGCCTTGTGATTCCTCCCCGGTCATCAACAAACTCAGGCTTCAACTGCCTGTAAATCGTAAGCATACCTGGCGCTGAAAAAACGGCGTATTTAAAGTTTTATGCATCCTAATCAAAAAAACCTGTGCCAAAGCATATACCAAATGCTGAGAAAGCCAACTTTCATCCCAATCTTCTTGCCAGCCTTGTAGTCGCGATGGCGGAAGTGAATGGGCACCTCAACGTAAACTTTTCCGCGACGCTTCAGCTTAAGCATCATCTCAAGGTCAAAAACAAAGCCCTCTGCCTTGATTTCCATCGACTTAAGGTCTGAAAGGCGCATAACCTTGTAGCAGGGATAAACATCGGTAAGATTGTGATGATAAAGAAAATTCCAGACCCACTTGATAATCATATTGCCAACATAATTCCTGACAAGGACATTCTTCCTGCTGCCAAACAGGTATTGCTTCCTGCCAAGAAATCTTGAGCCAATGACAACATCAGCCAAGCCTGAATCAAGAACCGGAAGCATATGCCTGAAATCCCCAGGCTCATACTCCAAGTCGGCATCGTGAAAGACAACGTAATCACCCGTAGCGTGCCTGATGCCCTCCTTCAAGGCACCGCCCTTGCCCCTGTTCTTCTCGTAAAGGACTTTCCTGATGCCATCAATCTTCTCAATCAACTGCCGGCTGCCATCAGTCGAGCCATCATCAACCACGATGATTTCCTTCCTGTAGGGGCCAATGTCAACTCCCTTCGCGTGCTCAATGGCCTGGACAACAGTGTTCTTCTCATTGTAAACCGGCATTATTATCGACAAAGTTTTCACGCCGCTTGCGGCTGGGAAGAGGTTTTTAAATGTTGCTAACAAG
>JACPBZ010000010.1 GCA_016180105.1 Candidatus Woesearchaeota archaeon
GTGGGCCAAGTCGTGAGCGGCCGGCTGACCACAATCAAGAGCTTAAGACCGTGCATCCAGCAAAGCCAAATGCTGACAGTATAAATTCTTTTGCAGAACTACTTCTTTGCACTCATTTCAGTGTAGCCGCACTTGCCGCAGCTTATCCTGTTCGCGTGCTTCGCGAGAAAAACACCAGGGCCGCACTTGGGGCAGGAGCTGGTCTTCCTTGACAAAGAGCCTCCCTTTGACTCGTACACTTTCCACACCTGCGTGGGCTTCCTGGCTTTTTTTTGCTTCTTTGCCATCAATCATCACTCACTCTTGGGCGCTGCAGCCTTCTTTACCCTTGGACTGTTCCTTGCAATAATAACCTTGGACGCAAACGACTCAACAGCATCCCTTGACTTGTAAACGTGAGCCTCCATCACAGACCTCCTTATCCCGAAGACAGGCTCAAGCTTCTGCACCACGACAAGAGACTCATCAGACTTGAGCGAAGGGGCAAGGAACTTCCTAAGCTCGGCAAAACTCGGAGGCGCAGAGTCATAAACAACAACGCCCTTCAGCACAGCCCTGGACATCAGCGGCTGCTCGATTTTTTCAGAAACCTCAACATTAAAAGTCATTCAGCATCCCTCAATTACCGTATCTTGATTGCGAAATCGCCTTCCCTGCCAGCACCAGCTTTTTTAGCAAGGAATGATTTTTCCGGGTCAATCACGCTAATCCTGCCCTGCCACGTAGTCGCAAAGTCAGCATTGTGGCAAACCGGGCAATTGCCCTCTTCAACAAAAATCCTGCACTGCCTGCAAACACGCTTCATTTTACTTTTTCTCCTTTTTCCCTTTTTCCTTTGCTTCCTTACCTTCCTTCTTTACAGCCTTCTCCTCGCCCTTTTCCTCCCTTGAAGAAACCTTGGCAGAATCCTCCTCAATCCACTCAAGCTTGCCCAGGCCGGGCTGCCTCATCGTAAGGCCAATCTTTGGATTTGCAATGTCCTTGAAGCTCACTGCGATAATCCTTGCCTTGCACTCATCCCCAACCTTCAATGTCCTCTTGGACTCCTTGCCTAGAAGCACCTTCTCGCCACCAAAGCTCACAAAATCATCCATCGCCTGGCTGATGTGAATCATACCATCAACAAGGCCAATGTTAATAAATGCCCCAAAATCAGCAATGTCCTTAATCCTGCCCAGGACAACCTCCTGAAGCTCAGGCCTGAACGTAAGCAGCTCAAAATCGCAATCGTAATACGTGGAGCCATCGCCTGGGATTATCACGCCCTCCCTGTGCTCCTTGAGGCCGGAAACACCCAGCACTATGCCCAAGTCCTTTGAGATATAACCCTCATAGCTCTTCTTCAGCATCTCAAGAATGGCATCGCCAGTCTGAAGCCCGAAGAGATTCGGGGTAACCCGAACGTGGTCTCGAACATGAACCCTGTAAAACAAACCAGTGCACCTCAATCAATCATTACATAACGCTTCTGCCTAACGAGAGCAACCCTGACACCAATAGACTTGAGTCGCCTCTTGAGCTCCCTATCCTGCGTTGCAACAACAACGTCCTTGTCGGCAGAAGCAAGCTCAAGGAGGGCTTTATCAGCGCTTTTAAAAACTTTTCGGGTTTTCAGCACCCTGACGTCCCTTGCCTTAAGGAGCTGAAGGCCAAGCCTGGCCGCCCTCCTGTCCTTAAGGGAAACCTTCTCACCTGCCGCAAGGGCACTCAGCTCAGCAATTACTGCCTCTGGAACAGCAAGCTCGTGACTGAACTCACAAGCCCTTTCAAGCCCGGCAAACACGTCAACCTTAAACTGGCCGGGAGCAAGCAAAAAATTAGTGTCCAGCAAGACAAGCACCATAGCACGGACTTTCAGGAATTGGTATATAAGACTTATGCGCAAAATTTAAAATTGACTGCTGAACGCGAAGCAGGATGCAAGAAGGCCCAGGCCAAATCCAAAACTCAAAGCCGTATCTTATCGACGGTGCAAAAATCTCAGCTTACGATACACAAAATCAGGGAGGCACAGGCCCCGTAGACTGGCACGAAAGCAACTTTGCAGAATACCTCCTTTCGGAAAGCTCAACATTCAGCACCTACGTGAGCGAATCATCAGTCAAACTTGAGGAAATCGCACTTGACAACGCAGGAGACTCCATAATCTCGCTGACACTTACCGAAAAATTCCTGTCCCGCAACAGAAAGCCAAGCCGCATAACAACCAAACTAGCATACAACGGCAGGGAATTCCTCGTCATCCAACAAGGACTGCTTGAAGAGAACGAACGCAGCGTGACAGTAACACTTGAACGTCCCGGAAAAAAAGAGAAATATGGCAAATTCGCCATTACAGCAGCGGAAATGCTCGTAATCGAATATGAGAGCAGATACCAGCAGCAAATGAGCTACACAAGGCTCGAAGACCTGATAGCAACGCAACTCGCGAACTGGACAAACAGGCAGATTGCATAAAAATTGAGAAATTACGCCTCGAGGAACTTCACAAGCTTCTGGTCCTTCGAAATCTCTTCTTCAATGGCGGTCTTCACGTCCTTCTGCTGAAGGAGAACATTGAGGAACCTCGTGGCAGTCCTCTTCGTCAGGATGCTTTCAAGGGCGGCTGCAAGACGCTCAGGCTGCTTCAAGGTTGAATTCCTCAAAAGCTCAACCAGCAGCTGCTCGTTCTGCTTCCTGCTGAAAAGCCTTGCCGCAACGTCCTGCTGCAAGAGCTGCTTCAGCAACTGCTCCTTGTTATGATGAGTAAGGGACTTATGCTTACCATCAGCATCCTTGCCCACAATGGAAGCAATGGACGCGGGATTTGCCATAAGCGCGAACTTCATCAACTGAAGGCACCTAATGATAGGGCTGCGGTAATTCTGTCTGTCAAGCTGCGCAACAACATCCCGGAGAACATCCTGAAAACCGACCACTGAAATTCCGGGAAGCAAAACGTGCGAAGTCGTCACAAGAACCTTCCCATAATCAGAATCCTGGCCAAGGCAGTCCCTAATCGTGCGCTGGACAGCAGCAACAACATTCGAATCATTAAACTTGCGAAGCAACTCGGCCTTGTCACGGTCATTAGCCAAGGCAGCCGGCGACACGGAGCAGTTCAGCTCAACGTGCTGAACCAAAGGCTGGCCCCTCTGCCTTATCGCAACAATGTCCACAACCCTGTTATTCGCATTGACGTCAGAAACAGTGAAAAAACCCTGCCGGTTAAGCCACAAGTTAACAATATCCTTTTCAGGACTCATTGCAAACCACCCACCACTCCTTGCAAGAGAATTGCGGCTTATATAAAGTTTTTCACTCGACGAGAAAATTAGGATTTTTTCGCGATAATCGACTGCGCCAGGGTTTCGGAAGAAACTGTTTCCCAAATGCCGCCGTGGCTATCTAAACTGCCAGAAAAACATACCCGCCGCGTTTCGATAAGTATTTAAAGCTTGCAAATAAATTGGTTCTCATGGACAAGAAGATATACAACTTTACAGTTATAATAGAGAAAGACGAGGACGGCTACTATGTTGGCAGCGTTCCTTCCCTAAAAGGGTGCCATACGCAGGGCAAGACTATGGACGAACTCATGAAAAACGTCAAAGAAGCGATAGAGCTATGCCTGGAAGTTGAAAAAGAAATTCCGCAGGAGAGCTTCGTTGGCATACAACAAGTGCAAGTTATGGCATGAAACTTCCCTTATTATCCGCGGAAGAACTCATACGCATTCTGAAGAAGCTAGGAGTTGAAGAGATTAGGCAAAAAGGCAGCCACAGATTTTTCAGGCATCCTGATGGACGCTCTACTGTTGTACCCGTTCATTCCGGCAGGGATATTGGCAGGGGATTATTAAGAAAAAGACTCAACGAAATTGAGCTAAGCAGGGAAAACTTCTTGAAACAGATTTAGCCGGAAAAGTTTTAAACCTGCAACCGTTTCCGCACGATACGCCAATGAAACTGCTCTTCATAGAAACCAAGGCAAAAGCCGACATCGAGCTGCCGCAGAAAGTAATGGCAAAGCTGCCACAAAGGCTATGCCTTGCTGCAAGCGTGCAGTTCTCTGACCAACTCCCAAAGATTCAGCAGCAACTGAAAAAGCACGGAATAGACTCATCCCTCCTCAAGGCAAGGCACTCAAAGCACATTGGCCAAATCCTGGGCTGCGGCTACAGCAAAATGGAATTTGACGCAGACAACACGAACGCATTCCTCTACATTGGAGACGGAATGTTCCACCCCGAAGCACTGCTTCTCGGCAGCGACAAGGACGTCTACACGTTCGACCCCTCCACGAAAGAATTCAAAAAACTGGGAAGGCAGTGGGCTGAAAGGATAAGGAAAAAAGAGAAAGGCGCGCTGCTTGCATTTTTGCACGCCGACCGAGTTGGAGTAGTCATCACGGTAAAGCCCGGCCAGCTAGGAGTGCAGGTTGCACTGAAGGAAGTTTTTGGATTGCAGCAACAATTCCCGGAGAAAGAATTCTTCTACCTCGTGTACGACACCATAGACTTTATGCAACTTGAAAACTTCCCGTTCGTACAGTGCTTCGTCAACACCGCCAAAGGCCCTATGTCCTGATGCGGCCCTGAGAACCCGAAATCCCTGACAAAAGCGAATAAGCAAAAGCAGAGCCTGCAACTGAAGCCTGCTCAGCCAGCGCAGGGCCAAAGTCAAAAAGGGGCTTCTTTTCATAGCTTACGTACCTTACCTCATCAAGGCCTGTCTCGGCCAGGAGCCATTCCTCAGCTTCTTTCTTCCCGCCAAGCCCATCAACAAGGCCGAGGCCCATCGCCTCGGAACCAAGGAACACCCGTGCCGTGGCAATCGCTGCGATAGTTTCATTTCCTTCAATGCCCCTGTTGTCTATGACGCTTTGAAGAAAATACCCGTGCATCTGCCGCAATCCAGAAATCAGCAACTCGCGCTCCTCGCCAGTCAAGTTACGGAAAGGACTGCCAGTGTCCTTAAATTTTCCAGAAACAACGCGCTCATAGTCAACGCCGTGCTGGCTCAGGAATTCCGAAAACTCAAGATAAGCCCCTGTCACGCCGACACTTCCAGTCAGCGAAACAGGACTTGCAACAACATAATCTGCACCGGAAGCTACCCAATAAGCCCCGGAAGTCCCAATATCCCTGATTAACGCAACAGTAGGCTTTTCAGAACCCTGGACAGCCTTCATTACTTCCTCACTGGCAACCGGCGAGCCGCCCGGCGAATTGATTTCAACCAGGATGCCCTTCACCCGCGAATCGCCTTCAGCACGGTCAATCATTGAAACAATCTCATCTGGACGGGCAGGGCTTTCAAGAAAACCGGCACCTTCGCCAATAACACCAAAAACCCTTATCACCGCAACCTTTCCCTGCGAAGCTGAGCCAACCAAGCCAACAACCACCGCAACGAGAACAGCAAAAAAGAGAAAAACTGAGCCGCCAACAAGGAACCATTTGACAGGAAAACCTTTTTTCACCGCAGGCACCGGAGCAAGAATAATTCTTTTTTCAGGCATTTCAGCGCTAAAGCAAGCACTGTTTAAGTAAATTTCCATAATCGCGATGGGGCACGCACAAAGTTTTATAAAGCGCCATCAGATGCAAACAGTCATGAGCCAGAAGAAAGAGCAAATGGAAAGGCAAGAGCAGCTTGCCGAGGAAATCAGAAGGGCAAAACTGCCAAGAGGCACTCAAGTTTTTGGCATAGTAGACCAGCTGCTTGGCGGGACAAGAATGAGAGTCAAATGCCTTGACGGCAAACTCAGGATATGCCGCATACCGGGAAGATTCAAGAGAATGCTCTGGGTAAGGGCCGGCGACACGGTCCTTGTGGAGCCGTGGGAGCTATCCGGCCACGAAAGAGGCGACGTCCTTTACAAGTACAGCAAAGCCCAGCTCCAGTATCTCAGAAACAAGGGAATGATAAAAGAGCAGGCATTTGAGGAATTTTAAAACTGCAACCTGTCAGTAACTACTTTAAAATAACTACTCATCAAAAAATTTATATAGTTGCGGCTGCCAGGAAAACGATGATGTTTCAAGGCAGGGTTCTAACAGAGTTGATTGCGCTTTCAGCATTTCTCGCCACAATAGTAATGGCTGTCCGGGGAGGCTTCACATACCCTGTTGAGCTTGCAATACTGGCAATGCTTGGCATACTGCTCATCGCATCACTCGTTCCTAAGAAGGATGATGCTGCAGCGTCCCTCACATTAATGCTTCTATTCCTTGCAGTCATTGCAAACGTGGCCTACCTTTACAGCGTTGCCGGCTACCTGAACCTTGCAAGGCTTGGAACGCTTGGCTTGGCACTGATTGGCTTTTTCATATCAGGCTCAAGCATGCTGACGCAGCCAGTGCCGCCCGGACTCACATTGGAGGCCAAAAGGCTAATCGCTGCAGAGAAATCGCTTAGCGCGGCAAGGGAAAGGCTTGAGGCCGTCAAGGAATCCATTCCTGCAAGGGCAAGAAAAGGAAAGCGAACAGCAAATCCCAAGCGCAGGAAGCGATAAAATCATTCAGGAAGTTCCCTTCCGGAACTACAGTTTTATCCCCGCTTCTTTAAATTTGCCTTAAGCGCTGGCACAATCAGGGATGCTATCATAAATGCTGCCCCAACTGTGAGAAGGCTATCCGCAAGGTTGAACGCAGGCCAGGGCCTCACGTAAATAAAGTCCGTCACTGCCCCGCGAAAAATCCTGTCTATGGTGTTGCCTGCCATTCCGGAAATGATGAGGATTGCGCTAATTCTCTGGACGCCGTGAAGCTTCCCGTAGTAAAACAGGAAAACAAAAATGGCCACAATGGCCAGCGCGGCGAGATACGCGCTGCTGCCCCTCATAAGTCCAAAAAGAGTGCCTGTGTTCGTAATATTCACGATTTCAACGCCTGGAAGCCGCAGAATCGCAGTTCCTGATGGGGAAAGCGACCTTACAACTGCCTTCAAAGCCTGATCAGCCGCAACAAGCGCGACTACTGCGAGAATAGGAACTAACGCAGTAAACCTCCCGGGCTTAGCTCTGGAGTTCACCATCCACCCCTCTTCTTGAAATCCTGGTCCAACTGAATGTACCTTTCAATGTTGGCCAGCCTCTGGTTCAGGGCTTCCAAGGCAGACTTAATTGCGTCAAGCTTTGCAGAGACAACCTCGATATCCTTGTTTGCGGCATAGGAACGCTCCTGCTGGAACGCCTCCATTTGAGGCCTCTGGCTGCCAAATTGCTGAAACTGCCCGCCCATCCCCGGCTGCTGCTCATAAGGAGCAGGCCCAAGCCCTAAGCCAAGATCCTGTCCCGGCTGTGCCATCGGCTGCCCAAACCCGCCCAAGCCAAGGTTATCGCTCAGGCCCAGGTCATCCTTTCTCTTCCAAGGCAAAAGCTTCCCAAAAATACCCATCTCAACCACCTCTCTTCCAAGTCAAAATTCTTTTAAAGGATGCGAAAAATCTCGCCAATCCCCCTTCCCGGCCCTCAGCAGCGTCCCCTTCCCGGCTCTCGTCGCTTGCTTCTTCCTCAACCAAGGCAAAGTCCGGAGCGCCTGACTGGGCTGAGAGCAGCCTCCCGTCAAGCTCGTATGTCACATTTGCCGGGGCAGAGACCCTGACATCAGCATTGGTCTCATAAGTGAAGTTCCGCTGCTCGCCAGCCGCGAGCTCTGCCTCAAAGTTTTTCACTGAATCAAGGACTTTTATGGAAATGCTGGAAGTGTGCTTGTTGATTGCGCCCAGCAGCACGGTAACTTTCTTGCCCTTGCCTGCGCTTTTCGGGGCAATTTCCTTCGTTATGTCAATGTGCCTTTTTTCCTCTATGGCAATCGCCGGCGAATTCGACTTGACGGTATAGATGGCATTCTCATACAAGTACGTTGCTGATGCGGAACCAAGCGAATGCGTGCCAACACCCCTTGTTTCCTCATAGCTCACGTTCGCAGTTCCGCCCGCTGGAATTGCGCCTATTTCCCAAACTACGCCAGAATCCTCAATGGAAACATTCCTGACCGCAGCAGCCGCAAGGTTCCTGACCTTCACCAGAACAGCATAAGGCTCGATGCTGCTCGAGAACGATGGCGCTACTTTCTCAATCCGTATCACGGGATTGTTAACTATCTCAATCTCAACAGACTTGGTTGCTGCTGTGAGCCTGCTGCCGTTTACGTCATAACTGGCAGTTGCCATTGGCAGCGCAAAAATCCCGGGAATAGTTCGCTTGACAGCCTGGTTAATGAGCTGTTCCTCCCCAGCCTTCACAAGAACGTTATAACTTGCATTCTCATCACTCACCAGCACAGAGGCCGCCTCGGTCCCAACATTCCTCAGCTTCAGCTGAACAAGGAATGAGTCTGTGTCATTTGCGGACTTGGGCGCGATTTTTTCTGCAAGAATCACAGGCCCGGTCACGTAGTTTTCCTTCACTGATACAGTCGTCGCGCTGCCATTGGCAGAGAAACCATCGCCATATATGTTCTCATAAGTGAGAGTGGGCTTTTGGAGCGAGAAATCACCGCTGAACTTCGCCCTGCGCCTTTCCCAATTAGAGACAGTAATTGCTTCCCCTGGGTTAAGCTGGGGTATTAGCCTGGTCTCACTCCCGCCAACAAGGTCAACCTCGTAGGCCAGGGGCGTCCTGAGGACTATATTCCTGGCAACCTTGTCTTTGGCTGTGTTGGTTATGAGATACTTCACGTCAAAAAACTCGCCAGCGTAAATCGTTGAGTCATCCACAGTCCTCGCAACTGTCAGGGGAAAACTTTCCTGGGCAACAGTTATTGGCGTAACCTTGGAAACCTCATAGGAGTTCGGCTCAAAATACTCATCTGAGTTGTACGCGTCAGAATATTTCAAGGTGGAGTTCACGTAAAGCACGATTTCCCTGCTCGTGCGGGGCGCCTTCAGCTTGTAAGTGTATGCCTTAACGCTTTCCTTGCTCCTAGCCTGAAGGGTTGCCACATTTTTTCCAATCACGGTAAACTCAGGCGAAACATTATCCGCAACAATAACATTCCTGAGCGTGGTTGGCCTCGAATTCTTCACTGAAACGCTAACCTCCGCCTCCTCATCACCCTTGAGGTTGGCATTTGAGACAGTCTGGGCCAAGTCAACGGATTGAGTGGGCACTACACTTATCGTATCCTTGAACTCCTTGCTGAAATTGTCCCCAAACTCGGTAAGGTAGCTGACATTAGTGTAAAGGACATAGCTCTTGCTCTTGTCGGTCTTGGGAGCATAAAAGAACTTGTCTGCAATCAACACCTGCTCACCAGTGCCAATCTCCCTCAAGTATGAGTTGGGAAGGTAAATCATGTCCGTGCTGAGATTCACCGTGGCGTCCTTGAGCTTTGCATACGGGTTTAGGTTCTGAAGCCAGACCTTTGCCCTGTTGCCCTGGTTCGACTCTATTGTCGCGTCAGCGAGCGACGTCCGAACCGCTATGCCTTTGTTGGTAACAGAAACACTTTGCTTCCCAACAGGCAAATTCCTGTAAACCCCGGTGGATTTTGGGGCATAGGAAACCTTGACGGTCACGTCAGAGCTCCCAACACGCTGGCCCTTGAATTCGAAGAAAAAAGTCTTGGTCTGGTTGAGCCAGCCAGTCTGGTTCGATGCGTTAGTGCTGCGGTTGGTAACCCTTGCAACCTCCCCTTTCCATACATAAGCTGATGGGCTTAGCTTGCTCATCGCGTAAGGCTTCGAAGTCACCTTCAAGCCCTGATCAAAGGCCATTTCAACAGTTACGAGAGCATCCTCGTTGAGCTTCACCGTGACATTTGCGGTGACGTTGTCAGGCTCTCCGACAATTACTTCCTTGTCGCCCAGCCAGCTCACCAGCTCAACAGGGAAAGATGTCTTGAGGGAAGCCTTTGAGCTGTAAACAGTCTTGAGCTTAAGCCCATCAGAATACGTCAGGGAACTGACCAACGAGCCATCAAAGACTTCCATTGCCTTGGCCCTGTAGCTAAAAGCGACTGATTTTCCCTCATCAAGCTTTCCCTTCCAAACAGCCCTATCGGGGCGGATAGCAACCGGGCCGTCGCCATCAATCACTTCAAATTCAGCAGGAAAGACATCCTCATAAGTTATGTTCCTGGCAAGGCCGCCCGTGTTTTCCAGTGTGACCGTGAATTTGGTAGCGTCACCAAGCTGGAATTCAGACTTCGATGCCTCTCTCGTGACAGACATCACCGGGGCAAGTGAAATGCCCCGGACTTTAGCCTTGTAAACCTTGCTAGTGTAGTCGTATTCAATGTTGTCAAGGCAAATCTTGGCAAGGGCGGTTGAATCACAGCTGTTATTCGATATGAAAAGCGTCCCCTTGCCGTAATCAGCGGCGATTTCATTGGCAGTGGAACTGATGTGAATTGCAAAAGACTGCTCCTCAATCAGGATGGTGCTCCCAGTGACCACAGAAGTGTCAACCGCAGTCGTGAGGGCGCCAGCCTGGCCCGAAGCTGCAGCAGCAACAACCACGAGTGCCAATACGAGCAATCCAATCCTCATCCATACACCTCTCTTTTGAAAAATTCCTACGATAACGGCTTAACAACTCCTGAGCCCAGCACCCTCTTGGCAATTGGCTCAAGAAGCTGCAAAGGCAGCCTTCTTGCAGCCTTCAGGGCAAGCGTCTCAGGATAAACGTAAATATCCCCGTTCTTAAAGCCTAAAAAAAGCTCAAGCGGATTGTCCCCGTGGGCGGTCATCAAAAAGAGTGAAAGAAGCATCGCCCTTTGGCCGCCCAGTTTTCCCTGCAAAATCGCAGGGGCTGTTCCCCTGGTGAAATTCTGGCCGCCAAACCGCGCATCAGGGCTTTCTGGCATCGCATCGATAATGGGCTGCTCCCTGAAGACAATGAACACATAATTGTCGGCCTTCACAGCCTTGAGATCGCCAATCACGAACGCCTCGTTAATCCTGCCAAGCTCAGCATCAGAAAGAAACCTGCTCCCCTCTCCTATGAAGCCCCCCAACCCTGCGAGCGCTTCAGTTCCAGAAGCCTTTGCCTTGCCCGTAATCACCAAGCCGGAAGTAATCACTTCCTTTCCGGTTTCAGGACTTACCGCCGAAAAGAGCATAAGCTTATCGCCCTTTTCCAGGCCACTTTTATAATCAAAAGCATCCTTCACTACAAAGCCTCCAGCAATTGCGATGACAATGGCGCCAAAAGCAGCCACTATGAGAAACGTCTTCAGGATGCTGCTCACAATCCTAAACACAACGATGCCCGAAATTATGACAACAGCTAAAACTATCAGCAGCGAAACATCAGCCATTCTTTACCTCTCTTAACAAAACGAATTCGCTTAACACGATTTATTCTGGCTGAGCTTATTTAAAGGTTGCTGTTTTGGCTACCGGACAGGATTTTCAACGCGTGGCACCACCAACTCGCTGGCTGCAGCAGCTTCCTGCTGCGTAAGCAGTGCGGCGTGAGCCGCATCAAAAGTCACCGCAGGAGTGCGTAGTGTCACTAAATGTGAGTAAGGCTTGCCGCCATTGCCCGGCGCATCAGACCACACGGAAAATCCCGAGACTGAAGTAACATACGAGTCTGCTATATCAGTGCCGGATGCCACCTTTGTGAAAACAACACCTGGCACGCCTTCAAGCTTGAAACCATTGCCCCAAATAGTCCGGACTTGAGGCTTATCACCCTGGCCTGGAGGAGCAGGCCATTGAACCACAAGACCGCCCTTGGCCAACGCCGAGTCAACGTAAGGGTCAGAACTTGGAGGAAACTCAAGCTGGTAAACGCAGTTAATAGCCTTAACCACATCCTGGCTGAAGCTAAAGGCAAAAACCGTTTCACCATCACCGCAGTCTGCCATCTTGCCTGCATCAACAAACTCCACGCCTTTCAGCTTATACCACTGGCCCATCACAAGCGCCTTGTCAAAGCCAACCTTAATCGACGTGTCCAGGCCCTCAACGCTTTCCCCCGCGGGAATCACAGCGTAAAATTTCTCATTACCGGCGCCGTCACGGATTGAAAAATAGGGGGTATGCTTATCGCCAAGAAGGCTTGCACCAGCAAGCTGCCCACTACCAGTTGCGGCCAGGATTGCCGAAAGCTTATTGTAAGACGCTACGACTGCACCACCCCAAAGGTTAATGCCCGCTTCACTTGCATAAGCCGAAAGCGCATTAACCTCTGCTGCGGTAAGCTGCTGCCCATAACTCGAAGGCGCTACTGTCGAGTCATTAGACAACAACTTTGGCAAGACAACAGCCCAAGCAAGAATCAATCCGGCAGCAGCACCAAAGACCACCTTCTTGCCCGCATTGCCAATGGGCGAAGCAGCATAGCAGGAAACATCAAGGTTTACAGATGATAATGGAACAGTTGACTGCACAAGCCCCGCCCTTCGCAAGTTATCACTTAACTCAGTGAGCCTCGCAGTAAGCTCCTCAAGAGAGGAAGATTTCCCGAAAGGCTTCAACAACGACCTTGCGCCGGCAAGCCTGTCTGAAGCAGCTTCCCTGACATTCTCAAGGGCCCCGATGCTTCTGGTTTCGGCTTCAATCATTGCATCAAGCGCTTTGAGTTCAGCTGATAGCTCGTAAGCCGTGGCTCCGTGAGAAAATTTGCTGCCCTTGCTGCGGGCCAAGTCTGCGTGATAATCCCTTCTCGAAGCTAACACAGGCCTTTTCACTGCCAAGGCATTCAAATTGTCCTGGCTTTTTGCAACAGCATCGGATGCGAGACGGTATCCTGTTTCTGCAGAGCCAACCAGTCTTTCGTAGCCGGGAAGATATGATGCAAGGTCAGAAGTGGCGTTAAGCAGCGCGCCCTGAGCAGCAGTTGGAAACAGAACAACAGGGATAGCGTAATTTCCTTCCTTAACCAGGAGGCGGGCACCACGATTAGAAACAGAAACAGTGCCCAAAGGCACTCCTGCCAAAAAACTGTCCAGGGATTCAACGGCTGCGGAAAAGGCGCCAGTTCCAAAATACCTTTCCAAACCCTTCAACCTTGCAGCCTCGAAAGCAATCGCGGCTTTCCTGGCCTTTTCAGTGATTAACCTTCCGAAGAGCCCGGCCACGGCCTTGAGCTCTGCATCCGTGAGGCTTGAAATATCCCCTGCACTCAGCGGCTTTCCTTTTGCAGTAACCAGGCCAGCAACATCCACTGGCTTGCCTTCAAAAGTCACATCTGCCTTAATCATAATGAGAACGGGAATCGAAACTCACTTATAAAGCCTGCGAGAATTAAACCCTCACGCCTTCACAAGGACAGCATTGACAATGCTTTCCTGGCCCGGCCTGTTAGTGACCCTGGCCTTGCCGAGCTCGGTTTCAAGGATGGCGCCCTGCGTGATTATGTTAGCCCTCGTAAAGTAGCGGTTCGCGGGATTGTTACTGACCGTCTTGATTTTCGCCTTGGAATATTTCCCCGTAGCTGGGTCGAGAACATTAGCAATCGTGACCTGAAGAAGCCTGTGCTTAATCATCCCCCCAGTTATCCTGTCAATCCTCAGCTTCCTTTTAGGGCCAAGCTTGGTCAGGATAGGCTGAGAACCCTTGTCGTAAAGCCTCTTCTTCCTGTACGGCCTCTTAAAGCCGCCTGAACTCTTCCTCAAAGACCTGCCTTGCGTTATCATTTTACCCTGCTGCGGCAACCACGGCCTCTTTATTAAGGTTTCTGTTGCAATACGGTTTCGCCTTCCAAAATCTTTATATACAAGCAGAAGACTGTCCAAGCAGTTGGGTGATTTTGTTGAACGAAACTTTTGAGTCAAGGCCTTTGGATTCGCTTAACAGCGCAAGGAACAAGCGAGTGATTGTTGAGCTGAAGAACAACAGGCAGTATGCCGGAAAGCTCAAGGCATTTGACATTCACGTCAACATCGTCCTGGACGAGGCCGAGGAAAGGGCCGAAGGGGAAATCAAGAGAAAGCTAGGCACGATATTCCTTCGCGGCGACATGATAGTGATGATTTCTTCCGCAGAGTAACGATTCTAAAAACAAAACAATTAAATAGACAAGTATACTTTAAGTATACTTATGGTCCAAATTACCACGGTGAAGCTAACCAGGAAAACCAAAGCTGCACTGGACGAACTGAAAGGCGAAAGGGAAACCTACGACGAGGTTATTGGCAAACTGGCTTCGCAAGCTAAGGGAAAATCCATCGAGGCAGAACTTGTTGAGGAATACAAGGAGTTGAGCAAGGAAGACCTTGATCTGCTGAGTGAATGGGAAGCTGCTTCTTCAGAACTTGAATGATGCAATATGATGGAAGTAAAAAGGGGCGATATCTGGCTTGTCAACCTCGATCCTACCATCGGCCACGAAATAAGAAAAGCAAGGCCGGGCATTATCATACAGAACAACCTTGGCAACAAATACGGCCCAATAACCATAATTGCGCCAGCAACATCACAAAAACTTGAGAAGATTTACCATTTCGAGGTCTTCTTGTCACAGGAAAATTCAGGACTGCCTAAAAATTCAAAAGCCTTATTAAACCAGATAAGAGCAGTTGATAAGAAAAGGCTGATAAAAAGACTTGGACAAATCAATAACGAAACCCTGGAAAAAGTAAATGAGGCGCTCAAAATCAGCCTAAGCCTCTAAAAATTGCAAACAGAAAACTTTTTAATAGGCCAGAAATTCCGCATCCCCAATGAAAGGAACACACTCGATGGGCAAGAAGTCCGGCAGCAAGAACATGATAGCCTGCCGAAGATGCGGCAAGAGGACCTTGACGCTCAGGGGAAGGACGTGCTCAAGCTGCGGATTCGGGTCATCCAAGACACTCAGAAGCTACAACTGGCAGAAAACAAGGAAAAAAAGCATACTCTTCAAGTCGTGATCAAATCGGTTCTACCAAGGCAGCTATGGAAGCCCTGCCATTAAAAGAATAGCTGAAAACAACAGCGCTAATCCTGACAGTCTCGCCGGACTTCGTAACCCTTTCAGTCACAGGCATCAGTTCAGCCTGCCCAGTATTCAAAACGCGGTCAAACATTTCCTGCCTCCTCCGGGCATACTCCTCGCCGGAGGCACTGCGTGGCACCAGCTTAGAGGAAGGCATTCCTATGGCTTCGGCTCCAGTGTAGCCAAAAATATCCTGAGCGGCACCACCATAGTAAACGAGAATCCCATCCTGATCCTGCGCAAGAAGGCCCTGCAAGGACTGATCATACGGGAAACTCTGCTTTTCAAGCTCCTGCCTTAACGCGTCTCCCAAATCCATAAAGAAATAGGGGGCCTCAATCATTATAAAAATCATTCCGCCATTACTCACTGAAATTCTCGTAGAACTTGCTCGCAATGGGCACCTTCTGGCCCTGGTAATGGCTGCCCAGCTCCTTTGAGCCGTAAGGCCTCTCGACAGGAGTGGACATTGTGGTGAAGGAAATCTGGCCAATCTTCATCTTGAAATAAAGGGTTATTGGCAGCGGGGAAACATTGCTCAATTCCAAAGTCAAATTTCCTTCCCAGCCAGGGTCAATGTAGCCCGCAGTCGAATGGATAAGCAGCCCAAGCCTGCCAAGGGAACTCTTGCCCTCTATCCTTCCGGCAACATCGTTTGCCAGCTTAATGCTTTCAAGCGTGCTGCCAAGGACAAACTCGCCCGGATGCAATATGAAAGGCTCATCATCCTTGATTTCAACAGGCGTCATAAGGTCCTCCTGTTTCTGCTTGACATCAATCACGCCGTGCTTGGCCCTGTTAAACAGCAGGAACTTGTTGTCAAGATGAACGTCAATGCTGGAAGGCTGAATGCAGTCCTCAAAGAAAGGCTTTACAGCTATCTTGCCCTTCGCTATCGCTTCCCTTATGCTTTTGTCGCTGAGCAGCATTTTTTGCTTCCCTACTTCTTAACTGCCGTGGCCGAAATCTTGGCCTTGATTTCACCAATGACCTTGTCAATCCGCTTATAAAGATTCCTGAAGTCACCGTCGTTCTTGATAATAAAGTCCGCCTCCCTCATACACGCAGCAAGCTGCTGCTCAGTGCTCCTGCCAAGCATCTCGCGCTTCTCCTGCACAAGAAACTCGCTGAACGATTTCGGGTCCCGGACACTGGCCCTTTGCCTGGCGCGCTCATACCGGACGTCAACAGGAGCGTCAACCGCAACGAGGCAAAAATCCTTTAACTCACGAAGGGCGGAAATCTCGCCAACATTTCTTATGCTGTCCACAACTGCGTTGGCAACGCTGGGAGCGCCCTTAACGCGCTTGAGCACGAGCTCAGCAAGAAAACCCGCGCCGTGTTTTTTGCGCAGCGCATTCCCCGCCTTGGTTAAATTGTCCCGGGTTGGCATAATGCCTTTTTCCCTCAGCAACAGGCGGAGCTCGTCAGAAAGCGAGTAGTACTGAAAGCCCCTGCCTATGAGGTTTTCGGCAACAGTGCCCTTCCCGGCAGCGTAAGTCCCAGTAAGGCCGATTATCATTGCCTTCCAACTTGCCATCAGGTTATATATATTTTATCTTGGAACGGCTACTCTGGCCGCAAGCGACTCGTACCTGAAAAGAGGAGCATCCTTTGAAGGAAAAGCTGAAAGGCCAAGCCAGGCCTCAGCAGAGCCAGTAATCACTTCAAGCCTGGACAACTCACCGGAATTAACTACCCTCCGCCCTTTCACAACAGCAATTTCCCGGCCATCAAGGTCACGTTTAGTGGCAACAAAACCAGTTTGGCCTTCCACCAAGTCATAACGCATCCTTGACCGGTAAACCGGCTGGAAAGACCTGAACGGAAGAGAAAAACAGATACTGCCCCTTCTGGAACAGTGCAAATCCAAATCCAGCATTACTTCCCCAACCACGCTGTTACCATCCTCATCAGTGCCATCAGAAAACGGATCAAACGCGACCAGACTGGCATCAAGATAGCCGGGAAGATTGGTCTCGCTGAACAAGACTTCAGCGCCAAGATTGCCTGCCGAACCATAGGCGGTAAGGCTTTCAACATCAAACAATTGATTGCGGGCAGCATCAAGCGAAACAGCCCTGACAAGCAAGTAAGGAATCGAAACACCTTCTGGAAATTCTGGCACGGCAGGCAGGAAATATTGCGACAGACCATTGCCACTCACAAGGGTTATTGAATGCCTAAGCAAGGGATTATTTGGAGGCTCTGTCCGCTTTATCCCAGCCACAGCCATCCCAGACCCGTTAAACTGCACGGCCAGGGTAAAGCTCGGCAGTGTGTACTCCATCCCATCCGGGTTGAGGTGCCAAAGCTCCACAGGCTCCCACTCGTCTGGAGTCAAGGAGCTCGTCCTTTCCAATGAGTAACCTTGATTTCCCAAAGCGGCGCAAAACTCAAGGACTGCAAGGTTAAGTGTGTGTATGACTTCCATCCAGAAAAGCAAATCAAGAAGCCTATTTAACCCTTTTGCAACAGGCGAGCAAAAACAATAAAAAGGCAAGCCGGAGCAGCAAGGCCAATGGCGGACGCATTCTCGGAAGACGAAAGGAAGATTCTTGAGCCATACTTCACCAACCTTGACAAGCCAGTATTTGCATTCACGTCAAGAGTTCCCGAAGAAGTCGTGGCCGTGCTGTTCTCGAAATACAGCAGGTCGATGCACAGCATCAGGAAGAACTTCCTTGACCTTGTCAAGGACCCCGAGTCGGGCTTCAAGGGAATCCTCGAA
Organism: Candidatus Woesearchaeota archaeon; assembly: GCA_016180105.1. Taxonomy (GTDB): domain Archaea; phylum Nanobdellota; class Nanobdellia; order Woesearchaeales; family UBA10216; genus UBA10216. The sequence continues at coordinate 17,588 of JACPBZ010000010.1, forward strand.
TCGGTGAGCGGCAGCGGCAGCAACGACGCCTTCACGACAGCACTGGCAAAGTCCAGGGACTTTTTCAGGCGCGTACTGGTGGAATACGGGGACGACTCAGTTGGCGAGCTTGGAGTAGCGCACGTCGCCTTTGAGAACGTATCCCAGATAGCAGCCAAGAAAATCGAGGATGCCAGGCTCGTGTCACCTCTTGAAAAATCAACACGGTACATTGTCTTCGAGAAAGGAAACTACTGCAAGCCAGCAACCATTGCAAACTCGGGCCTCGCAGCAGAATATGCCAAACTGTGCGACGACCTGTTCGACGCTTACAGCAGCCAACTCGAGCCAATGAAGGCGTTCGTCAGGGAAAGATGGCCCATCACGGAGTTCGACTTCAACGGCAGGAAAATAAGCCAGCTGACGGACGAAACCGAGGCCAAAAGGGCAAAAACGGCCTACGAGTCCTCAGTGAAGGCAAAATCCCTTGACATCCTCAGATACTATCTTCCAGCAGCAACATTCACAAACCTCGGCGTGACAGCCAACGGAAGGGCATTCGAATACATCATATCGAAGCTGATGAGCGATGAGCTCGAGGAAATACGAGAAATAGGCAGGATGATGCACGAGGAACTTTCAAAAGTCATCCCCTCGCTCGTAAAAAGAGCTGCCCCAAACAATTACCTCGCTGAAACCAGGAAAGCAATGCGCAGCTTCGCAGCGGCAAAGCTATCACAGGCCAAGGCAAAAAAACAGGCCACGGTAACACTGGTAAGCTACGACAAGGATGCAGAAGTCAAAGTAGTGGCTGCCGCGCTTTACCAGTTCTCAAGCCACCCATTGTCACAACTGACAAAAATCGCCAAAAAGATGACAGAAGACGAAAGGGCCAAGGTGATTGATGAGTTCATAGGCCGAAGAAGCGCCAGAAGGGAGAAACCGCTCAGGGCGGCAGAAACAGCATACTACCAATTCGACGTCCTTTCAGACTACGGGGCATACCGGGATTTGCAAAGACACCGCATCATGACCCAAATACCGCAGCCACTCACCACCGAAAACGGCTATGACATCCCTCCAGAAATCATCGAGGCAGGATTCGAAACTCAATTCAACACCCTGATGAGGAAAGCAGCTTCAGTCCACAGGAAAATTGCAGCAGAAATGCCGCTTGAAGCGCAATACGCAGTGCCACTTGCTTACAGGATACGATACCTGATGCAATTCAACCTCAGGGAGGCATACCACTTGATAGAGCTTCGAAGCGTCCCGCAAGGCCACCCAAGCTACAGGCACGTCGTGCAGGAAATGTTCAGGCAGATACAAGCAGTCCATCCTGCCCTGGCGAAGTGGATGAAGTACGTCAACCTTGACGAATTGGACGCGCTCGGCAGGCTCAAGAGCGAGCTGAGAAAGGAAGAGAAGCTTGCAGCGTTCGAGAAAAAATGAAAGAACTTAACCTGGAGAGCCTATTTTTCAACACTCTTGCCATAACTGCCGCGCTCCTAACGATCCACGGCTTCATAACATCCACCGAACTGAAGCTCATTTCAATCCCTGTGGCTTGATTTCCCTGGGCTTCTATGTCCAGTGGTACGTGAAAAGATTTATAATCAAAAATATTGAAGTCCAAAACAATAAAATGGATAAGATAACCGATGTCACGAACTCTGAACTGAAACAACTAAGCCAGGAAATAAGCTATATTAAAGGCTGGATGTATGGCATCAACCATTTCAAGGGGAAAAAGGGACAAGCCATAAACCCGATCTTTTTGATAATAGCAATAATTATCGTAATTATCGTGATTCTCTACTTTCAAGGCAAACTTTGAAAGCAAATTGGCACAACCTTTTTATTGAAATTTCATTCCTCAGACTGCAATGCTAAAGAACCGCTTCGTGATGGTGGACGGCCTCGACGGCTCCGGAAAAGGCGCCATAGTTGACGCTCTGCAGGAATGGGCTGAAGGAAAAGGAATGAAAGTCCTCGACCTAAGAAGCTACTGCCGCGAAAAGGGAACATTCCCCGAGAATGACGAGCTCCTGCAATACGACGCAATCGTCTCCGCAGAGCCAACATTCTGCCACATTGGAAAGGCTATCAGGGAGGAAATGATAAGAGCAACCGAAAGGACATACTCCGCAACGAGCATTGCACAGGCATTCGCCCTGGACAGGGAGATACTATACAAGAGAGTCATCATCCCAGCGATAAAGGCAGGCAAGTACATCTTCCAGGAAAGAGGCATCTCCAGCTCGCTCGTCTACCAGCCAGTGCAGGAGCACATCCAACTTTCAGAACTGATAAAAATGAACGGCAACCGAACTGCAATGCAATTCGCGCCGGCACTGCTCATAATAGCGGTTGTAAGGCCGGAAACAGTGGTCAAAAGGCTCGGGATAAGGGAAAAAAAGGACAACTCAATCTTCGACACCCTCGAATTCCAGCGAAACATAGACTCAAGGTTCAGGTCAGACTGGCTCAGCCAGCTCTTTGCCCAACACGGCTCAAAGATTATTTACATGGACACGGACGAGCCAAAAACAATGGAGCAGACGCAAAGCGAAGCCGTGAAAGCCTTTGAGGGATTCATCGCAAGCAGCTAAGCTAGTCTGCCTTTTTCCCTGAATCTGCAGAAGAAGACTTATCAGCCAAAACCTGGGCAAGCGTCTTGTTCTTGCGAACTGCATTGTAACTTATCATAACCGCACACCTCTTCAATCAAAAACAAGCCATTCTGGAAAAAAGCAATATTTAAACTCTATTGCGGCAAGAAATAGCATAACAGAAACAACATAATGCAAACTACTTGTCCTTTTGCACAAAATCCATAATTCCTGAAATGCTGTCGCTCAGCACCTTTCCCGACTCAGCGCTCACCTTCACGTTAAGCACATTGAAGCCTGAAGTAACGTAAGTTATGTTCCAAACAGGCTGCGGAGAAGCCTTGCCACTCAGTTTTCTTGACTTTGAGAATTCCCCCTCAACAAGCGGCTGAAGAACAATAACAATGGTGGTGGGCACTTCATCCTTATACTTTGATGCCCGCAAGCCCTCAGCCACCTTGATTGCATCAGAAGCCTGCACCTTGACTGACTCCAGCACCAAGGCCGGCAAGGTCTTTGCCCTCGTGAATGCCTTTTCAGTGCCAGGCTTCCGGCCAGCAACAGAACTGAACGTGGTAAACTCATCAAGACGCCCATCATAATAACTCACCAGCCACTCGCCCTCATCAAGGCTGTCCAGGCCCTTGACCATACTGAAAACGCTTGAAAGGCAAGCCTTGCCATTGGACTTCCTCCAAGCAATGAAATCACCCATTGATTCCACACGGGCAACGAGCTCAGCAACCGACTTCATAACCGCCGCAAGAACCTGAAGATTTAAAAGAGTTGCGATGAAAAAGCCAGTTGTGGGGAAAACTTAAAAAGACAGGCGGCTGCTTTTCAGCAAAAAGAGGCACAGTTGTAATGGCAGAGTTCAAAAGAGGATTCGGATACATAGCCGTATTGTCGCTGGCAGTAGGCTCCATAGCAGGCACAACGCTGTTCTTCGGGGCTGGAATAGGAACAAGATATTCCGGAAACCTCACGCTCATCGCGTGGCTGCTCGTATCAGCAATGGCAATATACATAGCAGCGTGCTTTGGGGAGCTGGTCAGCTCCTTCCCGAAGGCTGGAGGCTCGTACGAGTATGCCAAGCAAGCCTATGGAAAATTCTTTGCATTCATGGTCGGATGGACTGCCTGGCTTTTCGGAAACCTTTCGATAGTCGTGATGATAGTCGGCGCAACAAGCCTGCTCTTCCCAGGGCTTCCCGACTTCCACCAGTTCCTGATCAGCGTCGCGTTCATAGTAGGAATGAACGCCGTGGCTTACGTCGGCGTGCAGGCAAGCTCGCTCATGCTGATTGCCTTTGCCGCCATACTAATCGGCACCCCGCTGCTGTTCATAACCAAGGGCTTCCCATCAGTCAGGCTCGACAACTTTTTGCCCTTTTTCACCCACAAGCCCGAAACAATATTTGTCACAGCATTCTTCCTTGCCGAGAGCTACTTTGGCTGGGAAAGCGCCACATACCTCGCAGAAGAAACAATCAACCCAAGGAAAACAATTCCCAAAGCGCTGATACACGCAACGGCCGCCATCGCCCTATTGGGGTTTGCCGTCCTCATAGTTCTCATCGGAATGGCCGGATGGGAAAAACTGAGCATCATGCCCATGGCATTCACTGGCATTTCAGGAGAAATTTTCAGCAGCAACATGACAACAGCAATCGCCATCGGAGCATTCCTCGCCCTAGCCGGTTCTGCCGCCGGAGGAATAGTCGCATTGCCAAGACTGGTCCTGGCATTGGCAAGGGACAGGATGTTCCCCGGGCAGTTCAAGGCAACCCACCCAAGGTTCAACACCCCGCATAACGCAATACTGTTCCAGACCGTAATGCTCGTGATGCTGCTGCTCCTTGGCTTTGCAGACTACGAAACGCTGCTAAGCATGATGATACCAATGGGAGCAGCAATGTACATAGCGCTGATACTCACAGTGCCGCTGCTAAGGCAAAAGTTCCCAAACATAGAAAGACCGTTCAAGGTGCCATTGCCGAAACTTGGCGCAATAATATCGGTGACAATTCTCGTGCTGGCAACAGCAATGTGGGCATTCAACGTTGAAGGCTCGCTGAGATTGCTGCAGCTAAGCGCATCAATAATAGCAATAGGACTGCCCCTCTACCTCCTAGTTGAAATGTACTACGACACCAAGATGATTACGGAAATAAACGACATACTCGCATACGTCACGCTTTTCACGGAAAAGTTCACCTTCACCGGGAAAATGAAAAAGGAAATATTCGCGTTCCTTGGAGAGCTGAAAGGAAAACACATCCTCGAGTTCGGATGCGGGGTTGGAACGCTAACCACAGACCTTGCGAAGACAGTTGGAATGAGAGGTGCTGTTTATGCAACGCACTTTTCCAAAAACCACCTGAAAATAACCAGCAAGAGAGTGGACGACCTGAAATGGGGAACAGACTACCCAATCGGCGAAGTGAAAATGCTTTACGATGGGGAAATGTTCAGGCGAATACACCCAGAAATAACCTATGCTGATGCGGTCGTCAGCGCGGGAATGCTTGGCTACGTCCAGGACATGAAAAAAGTGCTGAAAGAAATATGGGCAATCCTCCCAAACGGAGGAAAAGTCTGCTTCACGGACTACACCGACTTCTTTCACCTGCTGCCAAATGTTGAATGGCTCGCAAGCGAAAGGCAAATAGAGGAAGTGTTCAGGAGCGCAGGGTTCGCAGTCAGGGTTGTAAAGAAAAAAGGGCTCTTCTGGAACAGGATATTCCTCTATGGAGTCAAGACGAAAGAAGAGATAGCATATATATGATCATCTGCTGGCTTCTGCCAGAGAAATACGCTTGAGCTCCTTAACCTTGTCAAAATCGGCATCATCGGTTATTATCTCCTTCTCGCCGCTTAGAATGGCTGTTGCGGCGTGAATGGCATCGCGAGGCTTTAGCACGTATTTAATCATAAGTTCACCCGCTGCATCAGCTATTGGCACATTACACTCCCTAACCTGCAAGTTTTGCAAGTTAAGCAAGCGCTGCCCTTCGCTTATTGACTCCTTTAACGGCAAAGCTTTTTTGCATACCCAAACAAGTTCGTCCCAAGTCAGAATCGATGTAGATGCAGAAATCTTTTTGGCAACAATCTTTTCAAGTATGGCCCTTGAATCATCCGCCTCGGGGTTTTGGGGGTTTTCCACGGCAGCATAAACAAAAACGTTGGTATCAATGTAAGCCATATTCTTCCTCATACTGCTCTTCTATCACTTTTTTAATCCACTTTGCTCCGCCTTTCCCTCTTATGTCTATTTTCCTGCTTGAATTGCAGAATTCTTCAACAATCTGCTGCGGAGTTTTTGCTGGCTTGATAACTATCTCGCCCACTTTGCCCTCAAAAGTTATCTCCGTCCCTTCCCTAAATCCAAACTGCTCACGAAGGTCAATAGGAAGCACAACCTGCCCCCTAGCGCCAACAGTCCTTTTAACAAGCATTTTCGAATCACCTTTAATTCATACTTACCAATCAGAAAAAGTATGAATAATATATAAATTTTTCTGATTTTTAACGCGGCGTTTATAACAATATCACCACTAAACAGTTATAATTAGAAAATTATTTAAATGTTTAACACACTGCGTAAAAGGATGCCACAGGCACAAATACCGCAAACTTACTCAGAGTCTGCGTTTGGAAAGAGGCAAGCACTGCTAGTGCAGCAGGACCCGAGCTTTGAAGACAGCGCTTTTATTGTAGGCAGGGTTCTTCGGCAGCGAGGCTATAATCTGACCCAAATAGGTCCTGGAAATTGCACCAAAGAAAACGTTTTGGCATCAATTGATGGCTTGGCAGCAAGCAGCGAGCCCGACACCAAAACCCTTTTTTATTATACGGGACATGGTTTTTCAGAGCATAGATTAACAACAATAGTTGATTCCCGCTCAAGAGGATTCCGACCACAAGACTTATTCCAAGCTTTAGGACTACTAAGAGGCCGAAAAGCCGTGTTTTTGGATGCGTGCCTTAGTGGAGAATTTGTTGACTATCTGGCAACTAATGCAGGGGAGCTAATCAGAAACTATGTTGTGCTTGCCGCGACTTCAAAGGATGGGCTTTCAGTTACAACAAAATGGGAAACACCCAACATACCTCAAGATAGCGTTTTAAATGGCAAAAGCATAAGCCATCTTGCGCATTGGCTGTTCATGCAGCACGCTGAGCGGGGCTATGTTGACCTGAACACATGCCCCATAGATGAGCGCAAGTACAGAGTACCGCCGGAGGCTGATGCGCTTGCTCAAGGACTTCCGTGGAAAATAATTTTGGAAATACAAAGAACAAGCGATGTGCAATTTGATTTGTAAAACGGAATTACCTGCTCGCTTCTGCCTGCCTTTCAAGCTCAAGCTTCTTGCTAATAGCCTGGCTGTTGGGGCTTCGCTGGAAGGCGTGAATAATTTCCTCGGAAAGAGCCTCTGCAAAGGTCTTCTTGTTGTTGAACGACTTCGCCATTGAGCCCTGGATGAAATACCTCAATGCCAGGTCAACCCTCCTCTGGGGAGAACAGTCAACAGCTTTCGGATAGCGGGCTCCGCCATACTCAATGCTGACAATCTCCTCCCTTGGAGCGGCGTTCTCAACAGCCTCAACGAGAATCTTGACAGGGTTTTGCTTAAGCTTCTGCTCAATGAGCTCAAGCATAGACTTGACCATGCCGTAAGCCTGCGTGGCCTTGCCAGTCATTGGATATGAAGTTATGACGTGCTTCTTGCTCCTGTGGCCGGGCACCATAATCTTGTTCATCAGCCTTTCAACAATGCTTATCTTGGACTTGTAGAACTTCTGCTGAGCATACCTTGCGCCAGTGCGGGGAACGTGGACTGCCTTAACAGCGATGTAATTAACAAGCCCAGGGTCCTTCACGGCTATGCCCTCAACGCTCCACTTCCCGAACATCTTGATTTCTGACATCTTAAAACACCGCAACTTCACTTCGTTTATAAAACTTACTGCGCTTCCTCTCCCCTGGAGGGCATTGCAACGCCCTCAACGAGCTTCAAGCCCTTCCTTTGCCTTATCTGGCCTGCCATCTTCTCCTGAAGCTCAAACGGCAGCTTCTCAAACAGCTGGTCAATCACGGAAAAACTGCCCCTGCCTTCAGTGGCTGAGCGCAAGTCTGACGTGAGACCAAAAGTCTCGGCAACAGGAAGCTTGGACTTTATGCTAATCATCTCACCTTCCTGAGTCATTTCAAGAAGCTGGCCCCTCCTGTTCTGAATGAGCTTTGAAATCGCGCCCATATAATCAAGAGGCGCATCAATCTGCATCACCTGAAGCGGCTCAAACAGGACAGGCCCGCCATTAAGCATTGCACCCCTTACGGATTCGCGCACTGCAGGAAGAACCTGGGCAGGACCACGGTGAATGGCATCCTCGTGCAGCTTCATATCAGCCAGGTAAACCACGACGTTCACGCAAGGCTCCCTTGCAAGCGGCCCGAACTTCATCACGTCCTCAAAGGCGTCCATAACCATCTCAATAACCTCACCGCCATAAACCTGGCCCTTCGTGATGTCAAAAAGCATATTGCCATTGAAAATGTCCTTAAGCTTCCTGGTAAGCTTGCTCTCCATCCCAGCAGCCTCCAGCTTGGACCAAATCTCCTCCTCCTTTTTCTTGAGACGCAAAGTGGAAGAAATCTCGCCACGCTTAATCAGCTCAGAATACTGCGCGGGCATTGGCTCAACCTTCATGTAAAACTTGTTGTGCTTGTTCGGGCTCTTCCCCTCAAATTCAGGAGAAGCCTTCGTGATGGTCTCCCGGAAAACGACAATAGGCTGGGAAGTCTTGACCTCGACCCCCTTCTCAGTGAAAATCCTGTTCTCAATGACCTCCAAATGAAGCTCGCCCATTCCGCTGATTAGATTCTCACCGGTCTCCTCATTAATTTCAACAACCAGCGTCGGGTCTTCCTTGCTAACCTGCCTGAGAACTTCAACAAGCTTGGGAAGGTCGCTTGGGCGCTTGGCCTCAATAGCCTTAGTCACGACAGGCTCAAAAATGTGCTTTATGGCCTCAAAAGGCTCAATTCCCGAATCAGAGCTTGCAGTCTCGCCAGAAAAAACGCCCTTAAGGCCGACAAGGCCAATGACATTTCCAGCGGCTATCTCCTCAACCTGCTCCCTCTTTGGACCATTGGAAACGAAAACCTGCTGCGCCCTTACAGGCTTCTTACCACCAATCAATGTAAGGTCCTGCCCCTGGCTTACCGTGCCAGAAAAGAGCCTGCCAACAGCAACCTCTCCAGCATTCTTGTCAATGACGATTTTCGTGCAGACAAAAACAACAGGGCCATTCGGATCACAGCTCACAAGGGACTTACCCGCCTCTGACTCGACATCACCGTGCCAAAGCTTGGGAATCCTGTAAGCCTGCGCCTGCTTGGGATTAGGATGATGAGCTATTGACATATTAAGCACAACCCTGTGAAGCGGAGCCTTCTTAGCAAGCGCCTTGATTCTCTCATCCTGGCCTGGTGCGTCAGAATAAGTCTCAATGACGTCCCTGAAAGAAAGCCCGGACGCCTTCATATAAGGAATGGAAAGAGCCCAGCGGTGAAAAGCCGAACCAAAACAAACAGAGCCGTTGTTAACGTCAACAAGCCACTTGTCCTTGTATTCTGTCTCGGCAAGATTGCTTATGAGCTTATTGACCTGCGTAATGATTTTCAAAAAGCGCTCCTGCATCTGCTCAGGAGTCAGCTTCAGCTCGCGAATCAGCCTGTCAACCTTGTTAATGAAAAGGCAAGGCCTGACTCTCTCGCGAAGCGCCTGCCTCAGGACCGTCTCAGTCTGCGGCATCACGCTCTCAACAGAGTCAACAAGAAGGATTGTTCCGTCAATGGCTCTCATTGCCCTCGTGACGTCACCGCCAAAATCAACGTGGCCGGGGGTGTCAATCAAGTTGATGAGATAGTCCTGGCCCTCAAGATTATGGACCATAGAAACATTAGCAGCATCGATAGTGATTCCCCTGGCCTGCTCATCAGGCTTGAAATCCAAGACAAGCTGCCGTCCAGCAGTCTCCTGGCTCATCATCCCAGCACCGGCAATGAGATTGTCCGAAAACGTGGTCTTGCCGTGGTCAATGTGGGCAGAAGTGCAAATGTTCCTGATATGAACCGGATCCTTGCTCAGCCTCACAATCTTCTCTACAGCCTTATCATCCATCTTAAGAAGGCAGCATTTACAGGTGCTTTTTAAAGATTGCTATTGAACTCAACGCTCAATTGGCAAAAAAATCAAGTCCTGGAAATAACAGACACACACTGATCAACTATCCTGCCAATCTCAGTAATGTGATAACTCGCATCAATCTCCGACAACAATTGCTCATTCCTATAGTAGTCAATAAGCGGCTTGTTCTGCTGCTCATAGACCTTTAGGCGCTCGGTGATGATATCTGGTTTCTCGTCGGAACGCTGGACCAGCTCCCCGCCGCACTTGTCGCAGACGCCATCCTTTTTCGGAGGCGAATACCTTACGTGATAAGTTGCATTGCACTTCCTGCAAGTCCTCCTTCCCGAAATGCGCTCGACAATGGTCTTAAATGGCGCCTTGAAGTCAAAAACTGCATCAATTGCCGCAAACTGCTGCAACGCCTTTGCCTGCGCGGACGTCCTTGGATAGCCATCCAGGATAAAACCGTTCTTGCAGTCGGGCTGGGAAACGCGCTCCTTAACGAGGTCAGTAACCAAATCATCAGGCACAAGCTGGCCAGCATCCATAAACTCCTTGGCCTTTTTGCCCAAGGCAGTGCCTTTCGCAACCGCTTCGCGAAGCATATTGCCTGTTGAAATGTGAGGAAGCCCATATTTTTGCGAGAGAATCCCCGCCACAGTTCCCTTTCCAACACCAGGCGGCCCAAGAAGGACAATGTTCATATCGAATCACTCAAAGAATATGCACGTCGTGGACTGTCTTGTAGGAGTGAAGCTCCTTTTGGGAAAACCAGAGCTTGATTTCCAACTCCGCATCGTCCTTGCTCGATGAGGCGTGGACAAGATTCTTCACAGCCAACTTCTTCTGGTCAGCGTAGCCATAGCTCATATGGCTGAAGTCCCCGCGAATAGTGCCAGGCAAGGCCGACTTAGGCTCGGTTGCGCCAACCATCTTGCGCACGTTCTCAATGGCGTTAACTCCCTCAATCACCATTGCAACAACAGGGCCAGTAGTGAGAAAGTTGGCAATAAGCTCGCGCACGTGAGCGCCAGCCCTCTTTGCAAGCTCCTCCCTGTAATGCTTCAAAGAAAAAGTCTTGTCAACCCACACCATCTTCATCCCGACAACCTTCAAGCCAGCATCCTCAAAACGGGACAGAATCCTGCCCATAATGGCACGCTGCACGGCATCGGGCTTCAACAAGACCAAAGTGCGCTCAAGCATCCACATAGAACTTTGACAACCAATATTTAAGTTTTTGCTTTACTCTTTGCCGCCAAAATTAGAGGTAAATTTAAATAGCTCTAACAGGCCATCAATTATTCAAAAGAGGGGAAATGGTGCAACACAAGAAAGGACAAGCTGCCATGGAGTTCTTGATGACGTACGGCTGGGCCATACTTGTCGTCCTTGTAGTCATCGGGGCACTGGCATACTTCGGCGTACTGTCGCCATCCACTCTGCTGCCTGAAAAATGCACGTTCCCAGTAAGCGTAAGCTGCACTGATTTCGGCTTCGACGAAGCTGGCACCACAACAATAAGGATGATGCTGCAAAACAGCGCAGGCAAGGATATGGTGGTATGGTCTGTTGATGCAGTATCAGATGCCCTTGGGGGACCCGGCGGCAGCGGGCTAACAAACAATCAATGCATAAGCTGCGTGGATAATACTGCCCCTTTTGTTTGTGACGACCCTGTTGGGTTTACGCTGCGTAACGGAGCTAGTTCCGAATTTCGTCTAAACAGGTGGACACCGGGCGGAGTTGACACGTGCAGACACCGCAATACGGGCAGGGATAAAAACCGATATGTGCTTAATATAAGCTACAGCTGGGTGGACAGTCAAACGATAAGGCACTCGTTAAATGGAGAACTGCTGGCTAGAAGAAACTAAGAAAATAAAAGAATAAAAGAGCTAAACCCCGCCCTTGAGCTTCTTCGCGCAATAAGGGCAGTGCCCGCCCTTATCAACCCTCGCAATGATTAAGCTCCGCCCTTCAATTTCTTCGCGGCAGCGCCGGAGAGACCTATCTTCTGCTTCACAGTCTCTTCCCCCTCGGCTTCCTGCTGGAGGGCTTCCTTCTCTGCTGCGGCTGAAAGCTTGCCCTTCGCCTTCCTGAACTCCTGAGTCCAGCGCGTGTGCTTGGGCTTCCTTCCAAGATCGTGATTCTTCTCGCACTTTGTAGAGCAGAAATGAAGAACCTTGCCTATCTTCTCCACGAAGAGCATCCCTGTGCCCTTTTCAATATCAACACCGCAAAAATTGCACCTGGCCATTTTACTTCCTTCCCTGATTCAATGGGCGAGCCTCAATCTCTGTCTCGCGAAGCATAAGCACGTCACCAATCTGCACAGGGCCCTTGACGTTTCTCCTGAGAACCTTTCCCGAATCGCGGCCTTCAAGGACCTTGCACCTTATCTGGATGGCCTCTCCCCTTGTTCCAGTACGGCCAACTATCTCCTCAACCCTGGCTGGAACAGCTAACGTGAAAAACACGGAGCCCTTGACTTCCTCCTTTGCCTGGACTGGGGCTGCAGGCTTGCCTACCGCTTCCTTCTTGCCAGCCGCAGGGGCTGCTTCAGTCTCTTTTGCAACTGCCTTTTTTTCAACCATAAAGAGTCACTACTTCGACTTGAATTCCTCTGCTATTTCCTTAATGATGTTCTTTGCCTCGCCTTCCTGCACGACAGCAATGCTGACAGCGGGAACGCCCAAGCCGGCAGCTGCGCCGAGCTCTTCCTTGCTTGGAACCTCAACAACAGGAATGCCCTTCTCCTTTCCGAGAAGAGGAAGGTGCATTGTAATCTCAGGAGGGCTGACGTCCTTTGCGACAACAACAAGCTTTGCAACGCCACGCTCAATTGCCTTTGTAACCTCATTGGTGCCTTTCTTCAACTTGCCAGTAGTCCTTGCAAGCTCGACTGCCTCCAAAGCGCGATTACCCAACGACTCATCAGCCATAAAACATCACCCTCAACATTTAAAATTGGTAGCGAGAAACACTACCTCATTCACACGCCTACTGCGTGATCATTAATCACAGGCTAGCTTGGGAGAAAAGGAGGCTATATTTAAAGCTATGCACTACCTTCCCTGCAACATAATCAGGTCCTTGGCCGTCAGCTTCTTGCCGCTCTTGAGCTTTTCTGTCAGCAAGGCTTCCTTCTGCTCAGCCTCCTCCTTCCTCTTCGCGGCAGATGCCGCATCAAGCTTTTCCCTCACTTCTGACAGATTGTGAAGCGTCCCTTTGAGGGATGTATCGACCTCGGAATAGTCAGCCTTCATCTTCTGGAGCTCAGCAACCAGCGATTTCTTCCTTTCACGAAGGTCTTTCAGCTTATTAACTGCAGAAATCATCTCCTCGTGAAACTTCTGGCTTTCAGCAGCGTGCTTCTGAAGCTCCGCGTGGGAAGCGTAAGACTGCCTTCTTAAATCAGAAAATTTGGCAAACAAGTCGCGGTGAGACTTGGCAGCCTCACTGAAAGCCTTCACGGCCTCCAGCTGCTTCCTCTTCTCCTTAATCACCTTCATCAGCTCCTGCTCCTTGCTGAAAGGCATTGCCTCGGTGATGATGCGCATCTCAAGGGCTTCCATCTCAGAATAAAGCTGGCCTGCAGACTTCTTTGGAGTGTGCGACTTGGAAAGAGTGCCCAAAGCATCCTCCTTGGCATCAAGAGCCCCTTTCACTTCAGGCCCTATTTCACGCACGGCATCATTTGCCTGCTGCCTTTTCAGCTTAAGCTCCTTCACTTTCGCTGTCTCAACATCCCTGGCCGCCCTCAATTCTGAAACCTTCCCAGAGATTGAGGAAAGTTGGGAGTTTACCTCGCGAAGCTGCCTGATAGTCAAAGCCTTGCCGGAACTGAGGGAGGAATGCTTCACCTTCAACTCGCGAATTGCCTTGCTGTCCTTCGACAACTCCGCAGAAAGCTCTGAAACGCTTGGCGTATCCTCAACCATGGCAGTGGAACGGACAAATTCACTATAAAAACTTTAAGATTCAGGAATGCAAAGGCTGTCGAACACCCGGGCCCAATTCCAAAGCAGGATTTGACAAACCTAAAGAGGCTCTATCTATGTAACTATTTGGAGGGATTATGATTTTCCTGTGCCTGAAATAGCTGTTTTTTACCATGCCAACACCCTCAAACTCCTTTGCCAGCCTCACCTTGCAAAAGAAAGGAGCAGTCCCCAAAAGGCCTTCAATCATCTGGCTTTTACGCTGGTAACCTGTAGCATCACCCCCAGTGAAACTGCAAAGACAACAGGAACCCTCCTTCCAAAGAAAAAATATGCGTAGACAAATTCAACGTTTAGCCTGTCATTCAAGCCGGTAAACCTCAGAGTTCCTGGCCTAAGCGTCCGAACACTATACCCCCTTACATGAGAAGGACCAACAACAAGTGGCACAAGCTTATCCGGCAGAACTTTAGAAATCGCTCCTTCCAAGGCAAGTTTGTAAAGGCTAAGCCTGCTGAAACCTGTAATGTTGCCTTGAATAAGCTCGGCATAATTCGTGACAGGCTGAAAACGCTCGGGCAAGAAATCAGAAGACACAAAAAAATCAGCCAAGGGGGTAAAAACTTCTTGATCAACCATGTCATCAAGTGTGGGGCCAGCTCCGTTCCTCATATAACCCAGGGAAACAGAAGAATTATTTAACTATGACGCATAGATAAAATATGCCCAATCATCTAGCCGCGACACCCTGCCTTATGTGCACTGCCGCCATTCCTGAACTTTCCTGAACGCACATTTTTGAGCGCACACTTGAATAAGGAATTACAAGTGAAAAAGCTGTTCCATCCGGGCCTGTCCTTTCAAGTTCTAATGAAGCTCCATGCT